>SFPC01000041.1 GCA_004552195.1 Bacteroidales bacterium
CGACAAGGTCAAACATCGGGATAACCCGGGGTGTCGCTCCCTTCGGTCGCTTGCCCCGGGCTGTGAGCTGTTGCCCCTTTGGGGCGCAGCCTGACGGCTATGGGGGCTTAACTTGCTGAGGTTTCAATGTTTATCTGCATGCTTGAACTTTTACCGGACACCAATAATATTAAATAAGGAGTAACTGCGCTTGCAGCTACTCCTTATTATATTATAGGAGAGAGCGTTGCTCAAAACGAATGAGAAAAATCCCAACGCTCGCTCCTTTTCATTTAAGCTTTAAAGAAAGCGGTACTTAAAGGCTCCAGTCTTCCTTCGTCTTGCGAACATACGAAGCGTAACGGCGCTGAGCGGCCTTCTTCGTTTCGTCGAAGAGTTCCTGTGCCTGTTCGGGCAGGGCCTTCTTCAGCGAGAGGAAGCGTACTTCGTGGTCCAGATAATCCTGGAAGAGGTCCCAATCCGGCTCTTTGCTGTCGAGCGTGAAGGGGTTCTTGCCTTCGGCTTCAAGAGCGGGGTTGTAACGCCACAAGTGCCAATAACCACAAGCCACGGCGCGGGCTTCTTCAGCCTGGCTGCGACCCATACCGCCCTTGATCTTCAAACCGTGGTTGATACAGGGAGCATAGGCAATGATGAGTGAAGGTCCGTGGTAAGCCTCAGCCTCACGGATGGCCTTCAAACACTGGGCCTGATCGGCACCCATAGCCACCTGAGCCACATAAACGTAGCCGTAAGTAGCCTGCATCAAACCGAGGTCTTTCTTCGTTACGCGCTTGCCGGCAGCGGCAAACTGGGCGATGGCACCCACGGGCGTAGCCTTGGAGGCCTGACCACCGGTGTTGGAGTAAACTTCGGTGTCAAGTACGAGAATGTTCACATCCTCGCCGCTGGCCAATACGTGGTCCAGACCGCCGTAACCGATATCGTAAGAAGCACCGTCGCCACCAATAATCCACTGGCTGCGCTTGGTGAGGAAGTGAGAGAGTTCCTCAAGCTGCTTGCAAACGGGGCATCCCTTGGCTGCGCTCTCCTTGATCAGCGGCTCCAGCTTGAGGGCTGCGGCACGGCTGGCTTCGGAGTCTTCTTGTGCGGCTATCCATTCTTTGGCGGCTTCCTTGTACTCTTCACCGGCGTGGTCGGAAGCAATCATCTGCTCCAAGAGGCTCTGGATGCGTTTGCGCATCTTCTTGTTGGCCATCACCATACCGAGACCGAACTCGCAGAAGTCTTCAAAGAGAGAGTTGGCCCAAGCAGGACCCTGCCCCTTCTCGTTCGTGGTGTAGGGAGTTGAAGGAATGGAACCGGAATAGATTGAGGAGCAGCCCGTGGCGTTGGCAATCATCTGGCGGTCGCCGAAGAGCTGGCTGACGAGTTTCACATACGGAGTTTCGCCACAACCGGAGCAAGCACCGCTGAACTCGAAGAGCGGGGTAGCAAACTGCGAGTTCTTGGGGTTGAGCTTCACGTCAACCAAGTGTTGCTTGGTGGCCACGTTCTTCACGCAGTAATCCCAGTTGGCAGCTTCGGGCATCTGGCCTTCCAGCGGCACCATTTCGAGGGCCTTGTTACCCTTGAGGCCGGGACATACATCCACACAGTTACCGCAACCCAGACAGTCGAGCACATCCACCTGCTGAACGAAGTGCATGCCCTTCATGGCGGCAGGTGCTTTCATTTCGATGCTTTCGCCACCGAATCCCTGGAGCTCTTCATCAGTCAATACGAAGGGACGGATGGCAGCGTGGGGACATACAAAGTCGCACTTGTTACACTGGATACAGTTCTCCTTGTGCCAAACGGGAACGAAGGCAGCCACACCGCGCTTTTCGTAGGCGGCAGTACCCTGTGCCCAAGTACCGTCTTCGGAAACCTTGTAGGCACTTACGGGCAGGAGGTCGCCGTTCTGCGCATTGATGGGGCGTACCAAATCGGAGATGTAAGCGGGCTCGTCGCGCACCACTTTCTCGTCCTCGGGCAGGTTGGCCCATGCGGGGTCAATGACTAACTGCTTGTACTCACCACCACGGTCAACGGCCTGGTAGTTCTTATCAACCACATCCTGGCCCTTCTTGCCGTAGCTCTTCACGATGAATTTCTTCATCTGCTCTACGGCCAGGTCAACGGGAATTACCTCCGTGATGCGGAAGAAGGCAGACTGGAGAATGGTGTTCGTGCGGTTGCCGAGCCCGATTTCCTGGGCAATCTTGGTAGCGTTGATATAGTAAACGGTGATATTGTGCTCAGCAAAGTAACGCTTGGCGTTGTTGGGCAGGTTCTTGGCCAGTTCCTCACCCTCCCAGATGGTGTTGAGCAGGAACGTACCGTTGTCGCGGAGGCCGCGCAACACATCGTACATGTGGAGATAAGCCTGAACGTGGCATGCCACGAAGTTCGGGGTCTTGATTTGGTACGTGGAGCGGATGGGAGTGTCGCCAAAGCGGAGGTGAGAACAGGTGAAGCCGCCCGATTTCTTCGAGTCGTAGGAGAAGTAAGCCTGGCAGTACTTGTCGGTATTGTCGCCGATAATCTTCACTGAGTTCTTGTTGGCACCTACCGTACCATCGGCACCCAGTCCGTAGAACTTGGCCTCGAAGATGCCTTCGCCGCCGAGTGCCTTTTCAGCCTCCAGGGGCAGCGAAGTAAAGGTAACGTCGTCCACGATGCCCACGGTGAAGTGGTCTTTCGGTTCGGGCAATGCGAGGTTGTCGTAAACGGAAATGATCATGGTCGGCGTAGTGTCGCACGAACCGAGGCCGTAACGGCCGCCCACGATGACGGGACGTTCTGCCTCGTTGTAGAAGGCATCCTTCACATCGAGGTAGAGAGGTTCGCCGCTGGCACCGGGTTCCTTCGTACGGTCGAGCACGGCAATCTTCTTGCAGGTCTTGGGCACGGCAGCGAGCAGGTGTTTCACGCTGAAGGGGCGATAGAGGTGAACGCTCACCATACCCACCTTCTGGCCCTGGGCGTTGAGGTAGTCAATGGCTTCGCGGGCAGCCTCCGTTACGGAGCCCATGCAGATGATGACGCGGTCGGCATCGTCGGCACCGTAGTAGCTGAAGAGCTTGTATTCGCGGCCGGTAATCTTGGAGATTTCAGCCATGTACTTCTCCACAATGGCGGGCACAGCATCGTAGTAGCTGTTGCAAACCTCGCGGTGGGCGAAGAAGGTTTCGGGGTTCTCGGCCATACCGCGGGCCACGGGGTGTTCGGGGGTGAGGGCGCGACTGCGGAACTCGCTCACCTTGTCCATAGGCACGAGGGGACGGATAGCCTCCTGGTCCATCACTTCAATCTTCTGGTATTCGTGCGAGGTGCGGAAGCCATCGAAGAAGTTGATGAAGGGTACGCGGCTTTCAAGCGTAGCCAAGTGAGCCACGGCGGAGAGGTCCATCACCTCCTGCACGGAACCTTCGCAAAGCATGGCGAAGCCGGTCTGGCGGCAGGCCATTACGTCCTGATGGTCGCCGAAGATACAGAGAGAGTGGCTGGCCAGGGTACGTGCAGACACGTGGAACACGCAGGGAAGCAGTTCACCTGCAATCTTATACATATTGGGAATCATCAGGAGCAAGCCCTGCGATGCCGTAAAGGTAGTGGTGAGGGCACCGGCCTGCAAAGAGCCGTGAACAGCTCCGGCGGCACCGCCTTCACTCTGCATTTCCTGCACTTTCACCGTGTCGCCGAAAAGGTTGATGCGGCCTTGAGCCGACCATTCGTCAACGTGCTCTGCCATGGGAGAGGACGGTGTGATGGGATAAATGGCAGCAACTTCAGAGAACATGTACGCAATGTGCGCAGCGGCCTGGTTGCCGTCACAAGTAATGAATTTCTTGTTTGCCATAATTATTGTTTGATAGAATAAGGATTGTTGTGTGCTTGATAACGGCCTTTCCGCAACGAAGAAAAGGCTCTATCTTTTTCCATTGCCGCCGTGTTGGTTGCGGAGGCCGGATTTTTCTGCCGTTGTGGAACAGAAAAGCCCCATCTGCCCCCTTGGCGGGAGCCGATCAGGCTATCCTGTTGTTCAGACTAATAGAGGAAACCGAAGAGCCACAGAGGAATTTCGTTTTCCCGGCCGATGTCTGTATTGTATTTCACGTAAACCGTATCGGCTGTGGTGCGCACGCGGCGTGACTTGTCGCATACACAGATATTAGTGGCATTGTTGATACGGAAGAGGCCGTTACGCCGGCCTTTGTTCACCGTGTGGTGCCGCCACAGGCAGTTTACGAAGAACGTTTCCATGATGTGTTGTTCCGACATGCTCGGATCATACACGGCGTGCATCAGGTTGGCATCGTGAAGGTAGATAGCGGCCGGTTTTTTGGGGAACGTTTCTTTCTCACGGTGAACCATATTGATAAGGCGTGTTTCTTCGAGATACTTCAGATAGTTCATCACCGTGGCGCGCGAGGTTCCGATTTCCTGTGCCAGCTTGCTCACATTGGGCGACGAGGGGTCGCCAATAGCCAAGAGGTAGAGCAGTTTCTTGATGCGCGAAAGGTACTTCAGCTCAATTTGTTTGTTGAGCAGGAGGTCTACCTCTATCATGTTGTTCATGGCTTTGAGCAGCGCCTCCGTGAAGTTGTGATTTTCCAAGAAGAAGGGGTAATAGCCGTGTTGCAGATAATCCTGGAAGTACTGCCAAGGATGCACGCGGGGCAGGATAAAGCGCAGAATTCGCTCATGATCGGCCAACAGCTGGTCGAGCGTGTATGCCTCGAAGTTCTCATGCGTCACGAGATTGATATACTCTCGGAAAGAGAAGCCGTGTAACACATACGTGCGGCTCAACGAGGAAAGTTCGCTATCGTCCTCTACCTCGCCGGTGTTGACTGAAGTGGTGGTGTAAACAATGCGCAGGTAAGGATACTTGTGGTAACATTCCACCAATTGCTCTCTCCAATCGGGCAACTTAAATGCCTGATCGACGAGCAACACAGAACCACCCTCCTCCACAAATCTGCCGGCAAAGTCCACAATACCGTGAGCCTGGAAGTAGAAGCTGTTGAGATTGATATAGAGACATTGACGCAACTGCGGATCAAAGTTCTCTTTGGCATACTGTAAGAGGAAGGAAGTCCGTCCCACGCCACGCGGGCCCTTGATGCCAATCATACGGTAGCTCCAATCTATCGTATCCATCAGCGAGCGGCGTACCGGAGCATTGAAATGCTCCATCAAATAGGCGTGCGAGATAAAAAACGTTTCCATTGAATGTTGTTTTTCTTGGATAAAAACACCCGCCGGGACAATCTGTCAACGAATGCGAAGCAAAGATACGAAGTTGTTATTTAACTTGCAAAGCAAACTTGACATTTTTTCTTATTTCTCCGACTTTAATCTATACTGTTGCCGCGCCCGACGTTTTTATTCCAAGTGTTTTACAGACAATTGCGAAACCGGCTGTCGAACATGGAGGAAAACACGCTAACTAACGACGAGGCTCCGCGCCAAATGTTAAAACGGAAAGAGCCGATTTGGCAGTTAAAAATGAAAATCTTACCTTTGACGTGTCAAAGGGAGGAAACTGTCAGCTGCGGGTTCCTCCTTTTCTTTTGCCTTCATTTTCCAGCGAAACAACGGCCAGATGCGGCAAAAATAGTCCTGGATTTGATTTTCCTACTCGCCGAGTTGTAAAAACAACTCCTGCTTCTCTCTTTCCAACTCCTCATTCTCTACCTGCTACTCCCTTTTCCGGCAACGCCAATCAAGGCTCCGCACCTTACATAAGGTTAAAAATGTTAATGTGCTCTTTGGATGAAAGGACCCTATCGGCCGTATGGCCAACGACAAGCCGAAGCTATCGGACGGTGCCGGTTGTAGACATTCCGAGAGGAAAGATAGGATTGAGGAAAGCACAAGTTATACGCGCTAAAACCAAAAAAAAATACAAGAAAACTTACGCATCCAAACAAATAACGTATATTTGCGGCAACAACTTACGCAAAACAAAGAAGATTCCGAAACGCTTGAAAGGGAGTAGGAGACATCCTTTTATCTTATCTGCTATGACACAGAATGAAAACCTGTACAACGAGCTCGATTCTCGTTTGGACATCACCGAAGCCAACGCTGAATGGTGTGATCATTGCAGTCAGGGTCATCCCGCACCGCTCGACTGATAGGTAACAAAGAGGCTCACCATCATGACCATGCAACGAAACATCTACGTAACGATTAAGGGAACGCTACGCTGCAACCTGGCTTGTCAGTACTGCTATGGCAGGGACAACCACGCTATCGGCGCACAAATGACGGAAGAAGAAATCCACCAAGCCCTGACCTTTACGCGAGACTATGCTTTGGAAACGCACGCCACGTCGTTGACGTTGTGCTGGCATGGCGGTGAGCCTCTTCTCTTGTCGTCTGTTCTGCCTGCTTACATGGAGGAGGCGAACAGACTTTTTTCTGCCATCGGCGTAAAGGTGCACCATGGACTTCAGACCAACGCCGTGGCTCTCCTACCCCGCACCTTCGACTTCATCAAGCAGTATCTCGGCGGACATGTCGGCGTGAGCCTCGACCTGTTCAGCTCTTACCGCACCTTCCCCGACGGAACCCTGTCCACACAGCTCGTGGTGGACAACATTGACCGGGCTTTGGCGGCCGGCATCAGCTGTGGGGCCATCAACCTCGTTACCCGCGACAACCTTCACCGCATCCCCGACATTTACAACTTCTACAAGCAGCGGCGCATGAACGTGCGCTTGGCAAGGGTCTTCCCCATCCATCACGAAGCGACGGAGCATAATCCCATGTATCTCTCCGACGAGGAATTTGCCCAAGCCATGACGGACTATTTCGACCTGTGGGCCAACGATTCGCAACCGGCCCACAACCAGGACATCGTTAATCTGATAGGCGACCTGCTCTTGGGGAAACCCTCAGTGTGCTTCCGCGAACGGGAGTGCCACAAAAGATATCTCGCGCTTAGTCCCGGAGGCGAAATCTTCACTTGCGCAGAGTTTGACGTGCCGGAGTCGGTGGTGGGCAACTTCCTGACGCAATCAGCGCACGACTTCGTTCGCTCCGACAGCCGCGACAAGCTGGCTCTCCGGGCTCCCGTGCCACAACAGTGTGCAGCATGCAAATTTCTCCGGATATGCCACGGCGGATGCTTCCGCGAGCGTTTCATGTTGGGCTATCCTTATCGCTGCAAGAGCAATTATCTGTATTGGGAGCACGTGGTGAGATGGTTGGAAGCGAAGGGAGCCGGCCTTTTCCTGTTGGCCGACAAACCGGCCGACGAGGCGCGGAAAATACTCAAACAAATTTTCAAACCCTGACACACCATGATGCGCCTACTCATCGTCATCCCTTGGTCACCCTTCCATGTGGGGCTGAAGGATTTCGATTTCGCACAAATGCCAGAGCGTGCGCCGGAGAGCATGGTGGCCCTGGCCACCTTCCTGCGCGAAAAGGGAGCCGAAGTGGCTGTGGCGGATATGCAGTGCCACTTGCTTCAATGCCAAGGCGACACGGCGCAGGCTCTGCAACGGCTTTACGCGCAATGCAACGAGTGGAAACCGGAGGTAATCGGTTTCTCCTTTTTTACTGCCCGCCTCAAGCCGGCAGCAGACATCTTTGAAGGACTGAGAAATCACTTTCTTTCCCACCGCTTGCCCCTGCCGCTGATGATAGCCGGCGGGGTACACGCCACGCTCCTGCCCCAACTGACATTCCAGCAAATACCTTTCGACGCGCTCATTGTGGGCGAAGGGGAAATGCCGCTGTGGCAACTCCTTCGGGGGGAGGACATGAACGAAATTCCGGGAGTGGTATTGCCGGGGGCGAACCGCATCACGCCCCCCCGGGTGGTGGAACACTTAGACGAGCTGCCGCCGGCCGACTGGTCGCTCATTGATTTCCCGTTCTACACCCAGCCGGCGCATCTCATCTCTTCGGGACGGCTCGACGCCGTGTTGCCCGTCACCTTTGGGCGAGGCTGTAATTATCGGTGTAACTTCTGTGCACACGCCTGCTTTCTTAAACCGCGCTGCCACTCGGCCGAGGGTTTTCTCCGCAAGTTGGATGCCTATGCCGCACAGTGCCACGTCAACACCTTCCTGTTGCAGGACAGCTCCATAGGCAATTATAAAAAGGAGTGGGCAGCGGTGTGCCAAGCGCTCATTGCGCGTGGAACGCCTTACCGCTGGTGGGCCAACCTCCGGGCGAACCAGGCCGACAGGGAGTTTCTCGAACTGCTCAAACGGGCGGGCTGCATCAAACTCTTCTTTGGCTTTGAATCAGGCAGCCAACGGGTGCTCGACCGCATGAACAAGCGCATCACGGTGGAGCAGTGCCGCGAAACGGCTCGCCTCTGCCACGAGTTAGACATCCCTTTCTACGCCAGCTTCATCGTCAACTATTTCGGAGAAACGGAGGCAGACCTCGCACTGACCGAACAGCTCATCCTTCAGACGCGCCCCACTTCCGTAGCGGTGAACACTTTCTCCCCCATCCCGGGCTCAAAGGACTACGATGCCCACCGCGATGAAATTGTGCCGCACCTGAACAGCTTGGACGACTGGACCATGCTGGGATGTCTCTATTCCCAACTCTACTTCAGCCACTTGCCCAAAGAACGCTTCGACTATTGGCGCCAAAGGCTGAGAAACTTACGCCAAACCATCAATGCGCATGAAGATTCTGACTGAAGGACACCACGAACGCACGGAGTGCCCCGAAGGAACGGCGGTCAAACTTTCCTGCTGGAACGACCTGACACCGTTGTCCGAAGGAAAGGTGGTGGTGTTCAACACGCTGCAACGCAATGCCGTGCTGCTCACAACCGACACCTACGATGCACTCAAACAGGCCGACCTGTCGGGTAGCCTAACCGTCGAAGGGGAGGAGAAAAAACGGCTTTTCGCTCTGGGCATCCTGGTTCGCCGCGACAAGGACGAGCACGCGGCATGGAACAAGGCTTATCGGGAAGCGAAACTCGACATGAGCGACTTAGACATCACGGTGGTGCTGACGGAACAGTGCCAAATGGGGTGTGTCTATTGCTTTGAGGGATTGGAAAAGGCACACCGCGTCATCACGGACGACACCGTGGAACGCCTTCTCCAATTTATCCGGCTTCACGAAGAAGGGTTGCGCAGTCTCCGCCTCACGTGGTTTGGCGGAGAACCGCTGTTGGCCTACGAACCCATGCGAAAGCTCTCGGAACGGGCCATTGCCTACTGCAAGGAGCACGGCATCGTTTACCGAAGCGACATCACCACCAACGGTTTCGCGCTCAACAAACAAAGAATTACCGAAATGGTGGAGCAATGGAAGATAAGGACTTTCATCATCACCGTGGACGGCACGGCACAAGTACATAACCAACGCCGACCGCTGCGGGGCGGAGGCGGAACGTTCGACACCATTTGGGAAAACGTGAAACGGCTCATGCAGCACGACGTTTTCGTGCTCCTGCGCATCACCATCGACAAACGAAACGCCGATTCAGTGCCCGAACTCCTCGACCTCATGCACGCCGAGCTCCCGGCGGACAAAATACAGGTGGCCTTCTGCCGCACCTTCGACATGGCGTTCACGCCAAAGGCTTCTACACCTTATATATATAGTGAGCGGGAATTTGCGGAGGTGGAGTGGAAGCTGATGCAGTATGCCCACAGCCTCGGCATCTTCCGTTACCGTTTCCCCCATGCCGCCCCACGCGGCGGTTGCCTGCGCAACGGCGATCTGGTCGTCGGTCCCGACGGCGAAATCTTCAAATGCCTCGACACCATCGGCGACACGAGGCGGATAATCGGCCACCTGATGCAACCTTCGGCCGATGCCGAACCGGAATGGCTTGTCCGGTGGCGCGAATGGCAGCCGGACAACCGACCGGAGTGCCGATGCTGTGCGCTCCAGCCGCTCTGCAACGGCGGATGCCCGCACAACGCACTCTTTAGCGACAAGAAGCACGGCTCGGACCTGCCCTGCCCGGACTGGAAGGCGAACTACAAACGACAAATCATCGAACTGGCTCATGCAAACGACGAAAGCATATAAAGCGGCTTCCCCGCAACAAACCGTTGACCGCATCCGGCAAATCATTGCCCGCCTCAGCCTCCCCGTGAAGGAGCAACTGTTAGGCGATGGGCGGCTGTGCTGCTCGTGCCGCATATCTATCACACGCACAGACGACTTCTCCATCGGCACCAACGGCAAAGGCATGACGCAGGACTACGCCTTGGCAAGCGGCTACGCGGAGTTTATGGAGCGTTACCAACACCGCGTCATCGTTTACCCCAATCCCGCAGCGGAAGGGGCGGCTTGCCGCTTCTTCCCCGACGAAACGGATTTCCGATGGCCGACCAAGGAAAAAATTGTGGAGCAGGTGAAGAAATTTTCTCCCTCCACCTTGCCCGCAGAGGGCATTGAGGCCGACAGCTTGGAGGGGAAGGAAATTCCGTTCTTCCACCTGAACAGCGGAAAGGTGGTGCCCGTTCCCTACTCGCTCATCCGCTGGGTCAGCGGAAGCAATGGCATGAGCGCAGGCAACATTCTGGAAGAAGCACTCATCCAGGGATTTTGCGAAATCTTTGAACGCCACGCACTGCAGCAGCTCTATTTGCGCCAACTCGTGCCGCCCACCATTCCGGAGGCGGAATTTGAAGGCACAGACATACTCCGGCGGTTGCGGACCATGCAGGCAGAACACGGCATGGACTTTTCCATCAAAGACCTTTCGCTGGGCGAGGGTTTTCCCGTGCTGGGCTTGCTCGTCTTCAGCCCCGACCATGCAAAATATATCCTTCAGTTAGGCGCAGACCTCAGTCCGGTGATTGCGCTGGAGCGTTGTTTCACAGAAATCTTCCAGGGCTACACGCCCTCCACGCTCCGCTTTGAAAACCAAGTGAATGCGTGCGAGAAGCCCGACCTTTTCAACGAATTCAAGCGCAGCCTGACGTACGGACGCGGCCGGTTGCACCGCGAGTTCTTCACTTCCGCGCCAAGCTATGCCTATTGCGGACACACGAGCATCCCCGTGGGACGCAATTTCCGCGAGGATTTGAACAACATCTGCCAATGGGTGATGCAAAAGGGGTATGATATTTACCTGCGCGACAATTCGTTCCTCGGCTTCCCCGCCACGCACCTCGTGGTGCCGGGCCTGTCGGAAATTGACAAGACTTTCTGCCGGCTGAACCGCCGCATCCGCCACATGACGCTCACGGAGAACCGTCCGAACCCGCTGTTTCGCCTGCGGGAACTGACGGCGGAAACGGCTCCCCTGCTGACGCGCTACATTGAGCAGACCGACGGCGAAGCCATCGACCTCTTCACGCGCAACACGCACCCCGGCAACCACGTGAACCGCCGCTTGCTGCTCGTACTCCTCCATCTGCGGCAAAACCACCGGGAGGCGGCGCGCGAACAGCTCGAACGTTACTGCGAAGAGCAACGGGCACAAAACCGAATGGTGAAGCCATTGCTGCAAGCCCTGCTCCTGCGCCTCGGAGGCCGCCCGGACAACCAACCGGATGAGCGGTTGCTCCAAGCGGCCGACGATTTGCTGGCCCGACCGGAACGGATTTTCCACGCCATCCCCGTGCCGGAATGTTTCCACTGCGACCGCTGCGCCCTCAGTCGGGGATGCCGTTATCCGTTGCTACGCGAAATCGAAGAGATTACGCAAACGGCCATGCGCACTTATCCATTCAGACAAAATCACCTTGCTTCGCTTTTCTCATGACCCGGAATTACTTGCTCGACCCCAACACTTGCCGACGCATTTTCCCCGACCTGACAGTCGTGGAGCACCAGGTGAGCCACGTGCGTGCCGTGCTGACGGGACGGGAAAAGGCATTGGTGGACCGGCTCGACGTTTACTTTCCCCAAGCGGTGGACGAAACGGACACTGCGGCGGCCGAAAAACTGCGAAGCCTGTGGTTCATCAGGACAGCAGACGACCCGGCACACGACTTCACGTATGCCGACAAGCGGGAAACGGAAGCACATTTTTCCCTCGTTGAAGTTGACGCCACGACTCCGCCACCCCGGCCGTGGCTCACGACACTTGAAATCATCGTCACCTCGCGTTGCAACGAACGATGCCTGCACTGTTACATCCCCAACGGCGAGAAAGACGCCGCTGTGGTGCTCGACAAGGAAACGGTCAAGGAGGCACTGCGCCAATTCCGCGAGCTGAACGGCATGAAGGTGGTGTTCTCCGGCGGAGAGCCGTTGCTCCATCCCGACATCTGGGAACTCATGTCTTACTGCCGCGAGCTGGATTTAATGGTGCTCATCAACAGCAACCTGCTCACGCTCACCGCAGCCCAAGCCCGGAAGTTGAAAGAGCTGCGGGTGTTCAACGTGCAAGTGTCGCTCTACTCCACCCTCCCGGCCGTACACGACGGCATCACACAGCGCAAAGGCTCGCACGAACGCACTCGCCGCAGCATTGAACTCCTCATCCAGGAAAATGTGCCCGCACTCATTTCCTGCCCGGTCATGCAGCAGAACCACCGAGAGGTGGCTGCGCTGAAACGGCAGGCGGACCTATGGGGACTGGACTGCTATTTCGACTACATCATGATGGCCCGGCACGATGGGAATGCGGACAATTTGGCCACGTGTCTCACTCCCGAGGAGACAAAGGCGGTGGTACGCTGCGTAGTGCAGGGCAATCCGCTCTTTATGGAGGCCATCCGCTCCGCAGCCACGGAGGAGGAGCTGCTTCAAAAGCACTTTGCACGCCGATGGCACGCCTGCCAAATCATGTCGAACCGATTGGGCCTCGATGCCGACGGCACGCTCTATCCCTGTCCGGGCTGGAACGGACTGTCCTTAGGCAATATCCGCGAAACGTCGCTCCGCGAGGTGTGGACGACCTCATCGCTCACCCAAGAGCTGCGCGCCACAGACCCACACCGCTTTGAGCGCTGCCAAACCTGCCAGCTGCACAATTTCTGCGACATGTGTCCCGTTTACAACTTCAATGAGAACGGCGCAGTCGACAAGGTCTGCACCCGCTTCTGCACCGCCGCCCGACTGTTGCGCGAGGTGGTGCTCGAACTCTGGACCGAGCAACAAACCGCCGACGTTTCGCAAGGCTGACGGCCGATAGCCGAAACCTAAACCGAGCGAGCCTCAGCCGGAACCGGCCGTTCTGACAAATGGCCGGCCAACTCCACCACCTAACCTTTACACTTTCTCCCGCCACTCCACATGAACACCGAACTACTCCAAGCCCTTTGCCACACAACCGGCATCAGCGGCTACGAACAAGAAGCTACCGACTGCTTTCTTGACGCTTTGCGCCCCTGCGCAGCCGAATGCAGCACGGACCTCATGGGCAACGCCATGGTATTCCTCGACCCGCCTACCCCGCACCGCCCACGCATCATGCTCGAAGCCCATGCGGACGAAATAGGTATGCAGATTATCCACATCAGCGACAGCGGCTACCTCTACTTCCGCCCCAACGGGGGCATAGACGAGCAGTGTGTGCCCGGCACGCAGGTCGTCGTCATCACACGCAAGGGGGAACGACTGCCGGGCGTCATCGGCAAACGCCCCATCCACCTCATGACGGTGGAAGAGCGCAAATCCACCTTCAAGCTCCACCAACTATGGATTGACACCGGCTTAGAGCCGAAAGAACTCAAGGAGTTGGTGAACGTGGGCGACGCTGTCTGCGTACAGACCAACCTCCGTTTTCTCGGACCTCACCGCGTAACCGGTAAGGCCCTTGACAATCGCATCGGCCTTTTCGTGGTGGGCGAGGCACTCCGCCGTCTGGCCAACCAGCCCAGGCCTGCGGGCAACATTGTAGGCGTGGCCACTGTACAGGAGGAAGTGGGCTGTCGCGGTGCGCTCGTGGCGGCCAACGCACTCAACCCGGAAATCAGCCTGACCGTCGATGTGGATTTCGCCACCGACGTGCCGGACTGCCCGGCCTCGCACTACGGGAAAATATCCTTGGGCGGAGGTGTGGTCATCCAGCGCAATCTCGACTGTCATCCGCAGTTGAGTCTTCAGCTCGAAGAGTTGGCTCGTCAACACGACATCCCTTATCAAATCTCGGCCCGTCCGCACGCCAGCGGCGGCAATAATGCCTCACGTATCCAGCTGGCGCAAAACGGCATCCGCACCGTTGTGCTCAGCATCCCCTGTCGCTATATGCACACCCCCGTGGAAGTATGCGACTTGCGCGATGCCGAAGCCGCCATCCGGCTGATTGAAGCGTTTTGCGCGCACTGCCAAACGCCGGAAGCTTCACTTTGAAAAACTTTAATCTTAACTGTTTATAAAATATGACAGACAAAAAAATCCGTGCAGCCATTGTGGGCTACGGCAACATTGGCCGTTACACGCTCCAGGCACTTCAGGCTGCCCCCGACTTTGAAATTGCCGGCGTAGTGCGCCGCCGGGGTGCAGAAAACAAACCCGCTGAGCTCGAACCTTACCCCGTTGTGAGCGACATCCGCGAACTGGACCACGTGGACGTGGCTATTCTCGCCACCCCCACCCGTAAAGTGGAGGAATATGCGAAGGAAATCCTCAGCCTTGGCATCCACACCGTCGACAGCTTCGACATCCACAGCCAAATCCTCGCTTTGCGCAGCAGCCTCGGCGCGGTGGCCAAGGCGCACGACGCGGTGAGCATCATCTCCGCCGGTTGGGATCCCGGTTCGGACTCTGTGGTGCGCACCCTCCTGCAAGCCATCGCCCCGAAGGGCATCACGTACACCAACTTCGGACCCGGTATGTCCATGGGCCACACTGTGGCCGTCAAAGCCATTGACGGTGTAAAGAAAGCCCTGTCTATGACCATCCCCACCGGCACCGGTATTCACCGCCGCATGGTCTACATTGAGCTGGAGGAGGGACATGATTTCGCCACCGTGGCTGCCGCCATCAAGGCCGACCCTTATTTTGCCTCGGACGAGACGCACGTGAACCTGGTGCCTTCGGTCGACGATGTCATCGACATGGGCCACGGCGTGAACCTGACCCGCAAGGGTGTGAGCGGCACGACGCAGAACCAGCTCTTCGAGTTCAATATGCGCATCAACAACCCCGCGCTCACCGGCCAGGTGCTCGTCTGCACCGCCCGTGCCGCCATGCGCCAGCAGCCGGGTTGCTACACCATGGTCGAGGTGCCCGTCATCGACCTCCTGCCCGGCGACCGCGAGGAGCATATAGCTCATCTTGTATAGTCGGTTTACACCTTATTATATATAGTCTACACCATATTATATATAGCCTACTCCTTATTATATATATAGGGTGGTTCTAAAAATTCTGATTTATATATTCTGATATTCTGATGGTTGCTTTGCACCCTCTCGAAAGCGTCTTTTTGTAAGTAGGTTCAGTCACATATGTAAGTAGGTTCAGTCACATAGCCCGCTATGCTCCTTCGCCTACTTACAAAAATCCACTTCCGATAGGGCGCAAATCTCCTCATCAGAATTATTAGAACCACCCTATAGTGAAGGCGCAGCTCATCGGGCTGCGCCTTTTTCGGCTTCACAGTTTTGTAACAAAGCTGTAACAAGCCTGCGATTGCGGACCTTTTCCTTTTGCTATGTCAAATGTAGCTCTTTTTCTGCAAACAGCCAAATCGGCATTTTTCGATTTAACATTTCAACCACGCGGTCGGCAAGGGGGATAAACAGAACGAACTTCTCCGCGACGGCTGTCGGGAAGAAGTTCGCTCACGGCGCGTTGCGCCAATCTTTTTTTACCAAGTGGCAGGGCCGGCCTTATGCTTCGATTTGTTTGTCGTAAACCGGAGCCGTGGTAACGCCGTGCTTGGCGAATACCTCGGCGATGTAAGCCTGCTGTTCGGCGTTGATGGGTTTCTCACCGCTCTTCATGCGGTAGTAAAGTCCCTTGCCGAAATGCTCCACAAGGTCCTGCTTGATGGCAGAGGCCACGGAAGTGCTCACCTCGTCGTAAATGTTTGTCATCCCCTGCACCAGTATTTCGTGCGTTGCGTTTGCGTTGTTTGTGTTCATTTTTTTATTGAGTTGTAGTAAAGTCGGCGCGAAAATACGAAAAAGATTTGGTCACGCCCCACTGAAAAGCGTAATTTTGCGGGCAAGTTGCGCCACGAAGCCGGCGTCCGGCAGCCTTTTTAAAGGAAATGGCCGCGCCCGGACCGCATTTATCCCCATCACTGCGACACGGCGCGCAACAATCTTTAAACCTAATACATCGCACGCTACTTCATCATGAAAAAGAATCTGTTCTCTTGGCTGAACATCCTGCTGGGCTGTACCATCATGGCGGCCGGCTTCGTTTTCTTCATCAACCCACATAATATTGTGCCCGGCGGCGTTTACGGCGCGAGCATCGTACTCCACAACCTGTTCCCCTCCATTCAGGTAGGTACGTTCGGCTACATCCTGGACGTGCCCTTGCTCATCCTGTCGGTGGTGTTGCTGGGCAGCAAACTGGGTTCGCGCACGCTGGTGGCCGCCCTGAGCACGCCGTTCATCATGAACGCGCTCTCCTGGCTGGCCTATCCCTCGGAAGCCGCGCTCCAGGCGTTGGACCCCACGCAGATTGCGGGTGGCACACTGGACCTTTCGGACCACCTCATGCTGACGACGCTCATGGGGGCAGTGGTGGTTGGCGTGGGCGAGGGCATCGTCATCCGTAACCGCGCCACGACGGGCGGCAGCGACATTGTGGCCATGATATTGCAGAAGTACATGCACATCAAGTTCTCCTCGGGCATCCTGTTGGTGGACGGCATCGTGGTAGGTCTGGGCCTGTTGGTGATAGGCTTCGGGCTGGGCGGCCACGCGGAGGGTTCGCAACCTTCATGGATGCTGTCGTTCTACTCGCTCATAGCCATTTACGTCATATCGCGCGTACTCTCGCGGGTCATCAACGGTGCGAAGAACGACAAACTGCTTTTCGTCATCAGCGATTTGAAGCTCGAAGAACTGCACCGATATATCCTCCACCACCTTGACCGCACGGCCACGTGCATCAAGAGCAGCGGGCTCTACACGAAGCGGGAGAAACAAATGATTTTCCTCGTCGTGAGCTACAAGGAGGTGGCGGGCGTGAAACAGGTGATCAAGGAGGCCGACCCCCGCGCCTTCGTGGTCGTCACCGACGCTTACGACACCTACGGCGAGGGCTGGAAACAGCTGCCCGACAAGGGGGAAGTACAACCCGAGTAGGGGGTGCGCCCCACGTCAGGGTGGGAGTAGGAGATATGAGGTTATAAGGTTACTGCTTGAAGGGAATGTTCCGACATTCACCCTTCAAGCAGTAACTGTATATCCCGAAAGAAGAGCCCAACATCCGGGAAGAAACAATGAAATGAAAAAAGAGTTCAGCATTAGTTGAGCTTACTTTGGTTCCAAAGCCCTGGAAGTGCCCCGTGCATTTCTGGGGCTGTTATTGTGCCTGAACGCTAAGCAGCATATACACGCCGGGAAGTTCGTAACACCGGAGAGCGGCGAGGGGCAGACGGGAAGTGGGGAGGGGAGCTGTCAGGGAGAAGGTGAAACGGTGTGACGAGAAGCGGCAAAGGCAACCCCGCCCTTCACAATTTCTTCATTTTTGCGAAACGCGGCTGCAACACCCGCCCCCTACTTTTGCACCCGAAAACAAGCGAACGAACTCATCTATGAATTCAACCCTACGCATTGGCTGCCCGACCTTGTTATTGTGTGGCAGCATGCTGACTGTGAAGGCTGAAATGCCTTTTCTTATTTCCGAAACGCCCATTGTAAAACCTATTGCCCGCCCCATCAAGGGCCGGGTGGTGGATGCCCGCACCGGCGAGCAGATGGTGGGTGCCAGTGTCTTCCTCAAGGATTTCCCTCACATCCACACGACCACAGGACTCGACGGTTCTTTCACGCTGAACACGGAAGGGCACGCCGGCACGCTGTGCTGCACGTACCTGGGCTACAAAGCCGGGGAGTTCGACCTGGACCCGAACACCGCAGGGGAGGAGCTGTCGCTGCCGATGGAAGAACAGAATCAGGAACTGGGCGAAGCGGTGGTGATGGCGCACAACCCGGGGCGCACCGAGGCGGGAGCACGCGGTATTGAGCGCAAGGCAATGAACGTGGTGAACGTGATGAGCGCGAAGGCCATCGAACTGTCGCCGGACCTCACCGTGGCCAATGCCTTGGGCCGCGTTTCGGGCGTTACATTGGAACGTGGCGATGGCGGGGAGGGGCAATATGCCATCCTGCGCGGCATGGACAAGCGTTACAACTATACGTTGGTGAACGGGGTGAAGATTCCTTCGCCCGACAACAAGAACCGCTTTGTGCCACTGGATATCTTCCCAGCAGAGATGCTGGACCGCCTGGAGGTGTCGAAGAGCCTGACAGCCGACCTGGAGGGCGACGGCATAGGCGGGGCGGTGAACATGGTGATGAAGGACGCGCCGGACCGGCGGCAGCTGACGGCAAACGCCGCACTGGGCTACAGCGCACGCTATTGGCAGCACGCGTTCGGCACCTTCGCCACCTCGGACATCCAGTCGCAATCGCCCAACGAACGGCACGGCACGGACTACGCCGTGAGCATGAGCGATTTCACACTGGAGAACCTGACGGTGAAACGCCGGAAGGTAGTGCCCGACTGCACGCTGGGACTTTCCTACGGCGACCGCTTCTTCCACCAACGACTCGGCGTGATGCTGGCTTTCAGCGGACAGAACATTCACCGGGGCAAGGATGCCGACATTTACTGGCTGACAGGCTCGTCAAGCAACGACGGGACGCTGACACGGCGCACGACGAGCGAACAGCAGTCGCGGCTGGGGGCACACGTCAAGCTGGACTATTCCTTGGCTGAGCACCACCGGCTGGCCTGGTACAACGCTTGGCTGTACTTCCGCAACCAGCAGGTGCGCGACACGGAGAAGAGCCAGTCGGAAGCGGTGCGACTGAAGCTGAACTCGCAGCAGATTTTCAACTCAACGCTGATGGGCGAGCACGGTTTCGGCGACGAAAGACCCTTCGAGCTGAACTGGCGGGCGGTGTACGCCAAGGCGGAGAGCCGAACGCCGGACAATGCGGAGGTGTACCTCACCACGGCTTCGACGGGCTTGCAGACGGTGAGCGTGAACCCGGCCGCCCTGCGCAAATGGGAGCACAATGACGACGAGGACCTGGCGGGCTACGTGGACCTGAAGCAGGAGTTCGAAGCGGGCCGCATGGGGACACTGCAGGTGCAGGCCGGCGGTATGTTCCGCGACAAGCAGCGCACTTCGTTCTACAATGACTACACGTTCAAGGCGAGCACGGCGCAACGTACCTTGGTACGCGGCAAGGACTGGCAGGACTTCGACGAGATACTGTTCGACGCGCCGCGCTTCGGCAACCTGAGCGACCCGCTGAACTACGAGGCTTCAGAGCAGGTGGGGGCAGCCTACCTCATGGGCAAGCTGTCAACGGGACGCACGGAGCTGACGGCAGGACTGCGGGCGGAAGATACGAAGCAGGGCTACCACCTGCTCTACCCCACCGAGGGGGCACGCAACCGGGGTGAACAGCGTTACTGGGACTGGCTGCCCTCGGTCCACCTGAAGCACCGGCTAACCACACGGAGCAACCTCCGCCTGTCGTACGCACGGGCCATCAACCGTCCGGGATTCTTCGAGATAGTGCCTTACAAGCTCTTGGGCGAGGACTACAACGAACGGGGCAATCCGGACCTGAAGCACACAGTGGCTGACAATGTGGACTTGCGCTACGAGCTGTTTCCCTCGGCAGCGGAGCAGCTGATGGCGGGCGTGTTCTACAAGCGCATCCAGAACCCTATCGAGTACGGTATGGAAACGAGCGGACAGGACACTTACTATACGCCGGAGAATTTCGGAACGGCGCACAACATGGGTGTGGAACTGGACATCACGAAATACTTCCACCGGCTGGGCATCAAGGCGAACTATACATACACTTACTCGAAAATTCGCACGAACAAAACGGTGGAGGAGGCGAACCCTGACCCGAATGCGGAAACTACCATCGTGACGCGCACTGTGCAGCAAACGCGCCCACTCTTCGGTCAGGCGGCCCACGTGGCGAACCTCTCGCTGCTCTACAAAGACACGCACCGGGGACTGGACGTGCAGCTGGCCCTGAACTACACAGGCAAGCGGCTCTGCGTGGTGTCGCGCTTCTTGGACAACGACTCGTGGCAGGCCGGACACACGCAGCTGGACGCATCGGCGGAACAGAAGTTGGGCGCATCGGGTTGGAGCCTGTTCGTGAAGGCGAACAACCTGCTGAACCTGCCCTTGGTGCAGTATGTGGAAAAGAACGAACGCAACGAGGTGCTGGGGCCGGAGTACGAACGCTACAAGGGCGGTCTGTTGGAACGCAAGGAGTGGCACGGACAGAGTTTCCTGATAGGCGTGAGGTATAAGCTATGACCTCACTTGCACGGCGTGGGGCGGCTCCGAGGAGACAAGGCATTAAGGGGTGTTCTATAAATTAGGTTTTAAAGAATACCCCATGAGTGATTTTACTTATTCCGGCCGTCTGCTGTTTTTTAGAGCGACCTTTTGCAAGTCATCAACTCTATGAAATCTTCATTCTTTTTGGCCGGGATCATGGCACTTGCGCTGACCGGCATGACGGCTGCATCGTGCAGCGACGACAACGACGATTCTGCTGAAATTCCTCTTCCCGAAAAGCCGAAACCGGCGGAACCGGAAACACCGACGGAACTGGTACTGACTGGCGACACGGCCACGGGTGTATGGGCCAAGAACACCACGGTGAAAGTGGCCGGCCATCACGTGGTGGTGCCTGAAGGACAAAGTCTGACAATGGAAGAGGGCGTTACGGTGCTGTTCGACGACGGCGGCGTAGGAGCCAGCCACACTCCCATCGAACTGATTGTAGAAGGAAGCCTGTACTGCAAGGGCACGGAGGAGAACCCGGTGCGCCTGACGGTGGAGGAATCGAAACGCACGGCCGAAAACGCCTTCGCCGGCCTGTGGGGTGGCATCGTGGCCACGGAGAAGTGTCCCGAAATGCTGATTGACCACACCATCATCGAGTACACGGGCGGCGCAGTGTCGCAGGATTCGCCCTCGGCCCTGAAGGGTATCTACACGCCCGGCGAGGACTTCGACCCGCAGATTACGACGAACAACGTGAACGGACGCTACGTCATCACCAACTCCACGTTGCGCTACGGGGTGAGCGACGCCATCTACATGATGGGCGGACAGGGCATCATCCAGCACAACACGTTTGCCGGTAACGGCGAAACGGGCGGCGAAGCGGTGAACGTGAAGGCAGGATGCAAGGTGGATGCCGCCTACAACCTGATGTTCGCGCCCAACACGAACGGCTTCAAACTTTCTTCTTCAGGACAAAATGACGAGGCCGGCCGCAAGCAGGCTCTCATCCGGGCTTACAACAACACCATCGTCAATGCGGGCTGGCGGCGCGACGGCGTGAAGGGCGGCAGCGTGTATGTGGAGAAAAACGCCTTGGTCAGCGTGTTCAACAACCTGATGGTAAACTGTAAATACAAGGCACAGACTCCGAAGTGGGGCAATCCGGCCATCGACGCGGGCTGTGCTACTGAAAGTGTCATCGACTACAACTTCTATGCTGCCGGAACGGTGTCGTCTGACCTGCCGCAGGATGTAGAGGAGGGCACGCTGAACAGCTTCCTCGGCTATACGTTGCCTAACAAGAACGTGTTCACGGACTACATTGACCTGCACAGCCCCGTGGCCGCATCGGCCGGCGATGGAGCCACGAACCCGCTGTTCGTCAACTTCGACCTGAACGCCGTGGCCCTGACTGCCTATGTGCTGAACCCCGCATGGGACTTCCACGTGGCGGCGGACTCGCCCGTGCTGAAAGGGGCTTACAGCGGCAACGAAAGCCGGATGCAACCATATTTCGGACAAACGGGCCTGAAGGTGGGCGGCGTGGCTTATACCACGGATGCTCCGACTGCACGCTTCGGTGCGTTCGGCACGAAGTAAGATTTCCGCATCTGATTTCATGAAACCATAAAAACGACTTATGCAACGTTTTTTCATCTATCTGCTTGGGGTGCTGCTCCCCGCCATGGCGTGGGGGCAGAACCCGGCCGAATGGCAAAAGCTGTGCGGCACACTAAACTTTTATCTCTGCAACGACATGGGTCGCAACGGCTACTACGACCAAAAACCGCTGGCGGAACTGATGGGCGAAATGGCCGAGACTGTAGACCCGGAGTGTGTGCTGGCAGCGGGCGATGTACACCATTTCCACGGGGTGCAGAGCACGACGGACCCGCTGTGGCTGACGAACTATGAGCTGATTTATGCACACCCGGAACTGATGCTTCCCTGGCACCCTATTCTCGGCAACCACGAGTACCGGGGCAACACGCAGGCGGTGCTGGACTACGCACAGGTGTCGCGCCGCTGGATGATGCCGGGACGCTACTACTCGCTGGTGTTCAACGAGAAAGGCGTGAGTGTGCGCTTCGTGATGATTGACACCACGCCGCTCATCGACAAATACCGCCGCGACACGGAGGACTATCCTGACGCTGCCCGGCAGGACGAGGCGGAACAGCTGCACTGGCTGGACAGCACGCTGACGGCGGCACGGGAGCAATGGGTGGTGGTCATCGGACATCATCCCATTTATGCGGAAACGGGCAAGGACACGGAGGAACGCGCGGACATGCAGGCGAAGGTGGACCCGATACTGCGCCGCCACCACGTGGACGTGTATGCCTGCGGCCACATCCACAATTTCCAGCACCTGCGCGTACCGGGTTCGAACATCGACTACGTGGTGAACTCGGCGGCGGCCCTGAGCCGCAAGGTGAAGGAGGTGGAAGGCACGCGGTTCTGTTCGCCCGAAACGGGCTTCAGCCTCATTGCCGCCACTGACTCCACGCTCAACCTGCACTTTATCAACAAGGAAGGACGGGCAATATATGCGGTGAAACGACGGAAATAACCACAAAACGTCCGGGATTTGCGCTTGACAAATCCCGGACGTTTTGTTTCAAATGCCTGAGTCCTCACGATGAAGTGAGGAGCAAGCGGAACGACGGTGAAAGAGGACGGCCTGAAGGGCCGACGGCTGTGCCCTTGGAAATGGGGCTTATGCCTTTCCCTCGGGTACACCGAAGGGAGTGGCGGTACGTCCGCCCTGAGGCTGCTCGGCTCCCGGAAGGTTGATGGGGCCAAATGCCTTTTCGTACTTCATCACGTTGTCCTGCAAAGCGAAAAGCAGACGCTTGGCGTGCTCGGGAGCGAGAACGATGCGGCTCTTCACGTTGGCCTTGGGCACACCGGGCAACACGCGGATAAAGTCGAGCACCACCTCGGCGCTTGAGTGCGTAATGATGGCCAGGTTGGCGTAGATGCCTTCTGCCACTTCGGGAGTCAGTTCAATCTTCAACTGACCGTCGTTGTGTTCTTGATTTTCCATTGTTCTAATTTCTTATGTTTTTGAATGTGAATGCAAAGGGAATAGCTTTCAACCTTGAACTTTAAAGCCGGGCAAATGTATAGCCATTCATTGAATTAAGCAAGGGGCTTGGGTAATATTTCCCTAAAATACATACGAAACACCAAAAAATACATCATAGTTTTCCTAAAAAAGAAAAACTGCATTACCTTTGCAGCGATTAGTTAATTGATATCTTTTTATTTATTTTTACAGGAAACGTCTATAAAGGGACTATTATTCATTAAACAAATCATTTATGAGAAAACTTTTTACCCTTTTGGCACTGGGTGCAACGGTACTCACAGCCAATGCGCAGAAGTCTGTTCAAGGTTCCAAATTTTTTGACAACTGGTCAGTAGGTGTGATGGGCGGAACCATTATCCCCGCAAAGAACAACGACATTCCCGATGATTTCCGTGCCACTTACGGTGTGGAACTGAGTAAGCAGATTACCCCCATCTGGGGCATGACGGCACAAGTCATGGCTGCCAACAACGTAACCAAGAACCCCAAAAGTGCGAACATCATTGATGTTGCCACTGTTCACGCTTTAGGACGCATCAACCTGAACAACCTCTTCGGTGGCTATAAGGGTGCTCCCCGCCCCTTTGAGGTAGACCTCTTCTTCGGCATGGGCTACGGCCGCAACTTCTACACCGGCAATAAGGGCGATGATGACTACATCACGGCCAAAGGTGGTTTGAACCTGAACTTCAACTTGGGCGAAGAGAAGGCTTGGACCGTATCATTGCGTCCCGCCCTCGTAGTGGCTCAAGAGAACGTGGCAAGAAATCAGGGTGCTACCATGAAGCTGGGCAACAGCGATTTGGAACTTACTGCCGCCCTCGTTTACCACTTCAAGAACAAGAGCAATGACAAGCGCTACATGACGTTTATCCGTGCCTATGACCAGGCTGAGGTGGACGGACTGAACGCACAAATCAACGACCTCCGTGCCGAAGTGGAAAGCAAGAAGGCTGAAGTGGCTCGCGAAACCGCACAGGTACGCAGCTTACAGAACCAACTAAACGACTGCCGCAACCGTAAGCCGGTGGTAGAGAAGGAAGTTATCACGAATAGCACTAAGTCGCTCGAACAAACCGTTACATTCCGCCAGGGCAAGAGCACGGTGGATGCTGCACAGCTGCCCAACGTGGAGCGCGTGGCCACTTTCCTCAAGAACCACAAAAATGCCACCGTCAACATCAAGGGTTATGCTTCTCCCGAAGGTAGCGCAGAAATCAACGCTCGCATTGCCAAGGAACGTGCCGAGGCTGTGAAGAAAATCCTCATTGAGAAGTACAACATCTCCGCTAAGCGCATCACTGCTGAGGGTCAGGGCGTTGGCAACATGTTCAGCGAACCGGATTGGAACCGCGTGAGCATCTGCACCATCGAAGAGGCTGAATAATTCTGCCAAAGGATAAGGGCGACACGCCACACTGTCGTGTCCACTCCTATGATATAAAGCGCAGCTTTGGACTTTTACTTATCCAAAGCTGCGCCGTTTTTACCAACACTAAAAACCGCAGGCTCATCCCCAGTGCCGCTGCACCGGCCGCAACGCATGCTGCAAAAAACACGCACCGGAATATATAACTCCGGCGGCCTGCCGCAAAAGCAACAAGCCGCCGGATATATCATATAATCAACTATGGCATTCTGCCTTACTCGGAACAAAGCAACTCTCTGCCGCCGACAACAAACTGCTCATCCCGATGTTTGAAACCCGCCAACAGGGAAACTAAAATTTCGTTCCTTAGGATTTCTCGTTGCAAAAGTATTACATTTTCGACAAGTAAGAATGCTTTTTGTAATAAAATTGAAAGAAACGATAGAATTTTTATACTTCACAACCTATTTAAAGAGCAATTTGCCAAGAATGGCGTGAAGTTAGGGAGGAAAGGCAGGAAAGAAAGAAGCGGAAACGAGCCCTTGTACGCATACACGGCAACCATTGCGGCCAAGCTATGAAAAACGACCTGACAGAACAGCCAATCAGTTTTATTGTATCAGAGAACAACCGAAACAAGACGCAAGAAGGAGAAACAAGGCGGCCGAAGAGCAAAAGTGGGTGTTAACCAACAAATTATTACTGTCCGGTAAAACTTTTGCTAAGAAAATAAATTAGGGCTGACACTTCTCACGAGGTATCAACCCTTTTGGTTATCTTTGTTTTTGAGTAA
>SFPC01000042.1 GCA_004552195.1 Bacteroidales bacterium
TTTATAGAAAGCGTATTTGAAAACCCCTAAGTCTTTAGCTTAGGGGATGAAAAATACGGGGTAGCGCAGCTACCCTTGGTTTTCAATATATTTCTTGATGGTCTCTTGACTGACATTCCCAATTGAAGATATAAAATATCCGTCAGTCCCCATCTTGAATATAATCACTTTTCATGAATATGGATAAGAGGCTGACCAAAGAATGTGGAAAGCATCGAGATTGTTCTTAGTGTGAAATTGTGTTGACCGCTCAACCATTTTGTCACTTCACTCGGTTTCTTTCCAAGAGCCTGAGCAAACTGAAGTTTGGTCAAACCGCGTTGTGTCATCAACTCATAAATTCGGTTTGAAACGGCAAATTCCATTGCCACCTCCTGTTGTATGGCAGGAGAGGTGTTTGCCAACATTTCGTCAAATATCATCTGATAGGAATTGTATTGTGTACATGGTACAGGTTTTCGTATCTGTAACCAATTTCAATTCGGCTTCACTCATATAGTATCATGTTTTGTCGATGCAAAGAAACAAAGGATATTTCACTTAAAAGTAAAAGCCTGTCTGTATTTATGCTTTTTATATAAAAATCTGCTTTTTTCGTTTGTGATGAATGTGCCAGTTTGATTTTTAGTTGTGGTAAAGATGATATTGTGTTGTCTAAGTTCTCTTTAGTTGTATCTTTGCTTCGCGAAGATAGGCTGCGGCTCGGAAGAAAAAATCAAAACTGTCATTTTGCTTTTATTCTTCTCTCGCCTTGCACTACTTTGCTTCGCGAAGATAGGCTGCGGCTCGGAAGAAAAAATCAAAACTGTCGTTTTGCTTTTATTCTTTTTTATTCTTCTCTCGCCTTGCACTATCTTTGCCCCCGAAATGGAGCAAGATACTTTTGACATAAGGGCGGAACAGCATTCGCCCGCCCCTTCGGAACGCGAATTTGAAAACGCTTTGCGACCGTTGCAGTTTGACGACTTCAGCGGTCAGCAAAAGGTGGTGGATAACCTGCGCGTGTTTGTCGAAGCGGCCAAATACCGTGGAGAACCCCTGGACCACACGCTGCTGCACGGTCCTCCGGGATTGGGAAAGACCACACTCTCGAATATTATAGCCAACGAACTGGGCGTGGGTTTCAAACTTACCTCCGGACCTGTGCTCGACAAACCGGGCGACCTGGCCGGACTGCTGACAAGCCTCGAACCCAACGATGTGCTTTTCATAGATGAAATTCACCGTCTCTCTCCGGTGGTGGAGGAGTACCTCTATTCCGCCATGGAGGACTACCGCATCGACATCATGATAGACAAAGGACCGGCGGCTCGCAGTATTCAAATTGACCTGAGCCCGTTCACACTGGTCGGTGCCACCACCCGCAGCGGATTGCTCACCGCTCCGCTGCGCGCACGCTTTGGTATCAATCTCCACTTGGAGTACTATGACGCAGAAACGCTTTGTCATATCATCACTCGCTCCGCCGGCATTCTGAGAGTGCCCATTGATCCTAAAGCTGCCGCCGAAATAGCCGGACGTTCGCGCGGAACGCCGCGTATTGCCAACGCCCTGCTCCGACGAGTCCGCGATTTCGCTCAAGTGAAAGGCAACGGACGCATTGACGAACAGATTGCCGGTTACGCACTGGAGGCATTGAACATCGACAAGTACGGACTCGATGAAATAGATAACAAAATATTGCTCACCATCATCGACAAATTTAAAGGTGGCCCCGTGGGCATCACCACTATCGCCACCGCTATCGGCGAAGATGCTGGCACGGTGGAAGAAGTGTATGAACCCTTCCTTATAAAAGAAGGATTTATCCGCCGAACGCCACGTGGACGTGAAGTAACCGACCTGGCTTACAAACATCTCGGTCGCAGCCGTTACGGAACCGCTTATGGTGAGCCTTCACTCTTCGATTGAAACAGGCAGACTAATCGGAACATTCGGATAGGGCTCTTCTGTGTTTCACAATTCCTTTTTCATGATAACTTATCAAACCATTGATGTGAAAATGCCCGCTTTGCCGAAGGCCAAAACTTCGGCCTGGGTGCGGGAAGTGGCGGCAAGCTACGGCAAACGTGTGGGCGAGGTGGCCTATGTGTTCTGCAACGACGAAAAAATTCTGGAGGTGAACCGTCAATATCTTCAACACGATTATTACACCGACATCATCACCTTCGACTACACCGAGGGCGACCGCATCGGCGGCGACCTCTTCATCAGCCTCGACACCGTGCGCTCCAATGCCGAACTCTTTGGTCGCCCTTACGAGGAAGAACTCCACCGCGTGGTTATCCACGGTATTCTGCACCTTTGCGGCATCAACGATAAAGGTCCCGGCGAGCGCGAAATCATGGAGGCCGCTGAAAACCGGGCTCTTGACATGCTCTCCGCGGCCGAAGCAATCATCCGATAGCTCTACTCGTAACAGAAATAGTTAACTGTTGTAAATAAACTCATCTAAATTGTTCTTCTTATCTCAATTTAGCCCCTTTTAGTCGATTATTGGGAAATTAAGGTCTAATTGTTTGGAATTAAGGAAAACTTTTTAGATTTTTGCGGTTTTAAAGGAGTAGGCTCAGAGGTGGGTTGAGGGAAAACGCCTCTCTTTTCCACCTTGTTCGCATGCTTAATCCCCAACAATATATTCAAAGTTTTAAATATCTATGGAACCTGCAACAGGAAAATTAGGCGTGATGTGCGTCGGCCTCGGCGCGGTTACAACAACCTTCATTACCGGTGTTCTGATGACTCGCAAAGGGTTAGCCAAACCGGTAGGATCAATGACCCAATACGATAAAATTCGTGTAGGCCGAGGAAAAGACAAGAAATATCTCCACTATGGTGAGATAGTTCCTTTGGCCTCGCTTAATGACATTGTGTTTGGTGCCTGGGATGTCTATCCCGCCAATGCCTATGAGAGTGCGCTCAATGCCGAAGTACTCAAAGAAAAGGACATCGAACCCGTTCGCGATGAGCTCAAAGCCATCGTGCCCATGAAAGCTGCTTTTGACCGCAACTATGCCAAACGTTTGGATGGCGACAACGTGAAGGATTGCGCCACACGCTGGGACATGGTGGAAGCGCTCCGCGAGGATATCCGCCAGTTCAAGGCTCAGAACGGTTGCGACCGTATCGTGGTGATTTGGGCCGCTTCGACCGAAATCTACGTGCCGGTTGACGAGAACGTGCATGGCACACTCGCCGCGCTGGAAGCTGCCATGAAGGCCAACGATACCGAACACGTGGCTCCCTCCATGTGCTACGCTTACGCCGCACTGGCAGAAGGTGCTCCCTTCATCATGGGTGCGCCCAACACCACCGTGGACATTCCCGCCATGTGGGAAATGGCCGAAAAGACCAAGATGCCTATCGCCGGCAAGGACTTCAAGACGGGTCAGACTTTGGTGAAGTCGGGCTTCGCTCCCATCATTGGCACGCGCTGCCTCGGCCTGAGCGGATGGTTCTCCACCAATATCCTCGGCAACCGCGACGGACTCGTGCTCGACGAGCCGGCCAACTTCCACACAAAGGAGGTTTCCAAACTCTCCACCCTCGAAAGCATCCTCGTGCCCGAAGACCAGCCCGACCTCTACACGGACTATTACCACAAGGTGCGCATCAACTATTATCCGCCCCGCAACGACAACAAGGAGGGATGGGACAACATTGACATCTTCGGCTGGATGGGCTATCCCATGCAGATCAAGATCAACTTCCTCTGCCGCGACTCTATCCTCGCCGCCCCGTTGCTCCTTGACCTCGTGCTGCTTTCGGACCTCGCCGCCCGCAAGGGACGCTACGGCACGCAACGCTTCCTCAGCTTCTTCCTCAAGAGCCCTATGCACGACTATACGCAGGGCGAGGTGCCCGTCAACCACCTCTTCCAGCAGTATGTCATGCTGAAGAACGCCATCCGCGAAATGGGCGGTTACGAAGCCGACGAGGAAATCGATTGATATTTGTACTCTTGAAGGCTGCCTAAAGCCTTGAATGACCATGAAAAGCTTCACGACACCTTTACCCGTTTGTACGGGACGAGCCTGCCGTGAAGCTTTTCATCTCTCTCCCTCTATTGAACCCATTGATAGGACTCCCCTTTAACCTTCCGCTCAACCAGTAATTTTCTTTCAAACGGTGAAAAGATTCTTCTTCCTGCTCCTCTTGTTCTCCTGCTGTGTCATGGCTGCTTTGGCCCAGAAAAAGCTCTCCGGCGTGGTGGTCGACTCCAAGACAGGTGAAAAGCTCCCCTTCGTCAACGTGGTCTACACCAGCGGCGGCGGAACGCAAACCGATCTGGACGGACACTTCACGCTTCCCTTCCGGGCGGGGCGGCTGCGGCTTTCGGTCATCGGCTACGAAACGAAAACCGTTTCCGTGAAATCGGCTGCCGACTCGCTCGTGTTCAAGCTCGACGCGCTCGAAACGGCCTTGAACGCTGCCGTGGTGGTGGGAAAGAAGACCAAATACTCGCGCAAGAACAATCCCGCCGTGGAGCTGATGAAAAAAGTCATTGAGGCCAAGAAGGAGAGCGACCTGCATGTTTACGACTATTACAGCATAGACAAATACAACAAAATTACCTTCGCACTCAACGAAGTTACCGACCGCATTTTCGAGGAAGGTTCGTTCAAGAAGTTTCCCTTCCTCAAGGAACACGTGGAGGTGTGCAACGAAACGGGGAAACTTATCCTCCCCATCTCGGTTGACGAAACCGTTACGCGGCTCATCTACCGCCGCGAGCCCAAATCGGAAAAGAGCATCATACTCGGACAACGCTCCAACGGCATCAACGACCTTCTGAACACGGGCGACATCGTCAACACCATGCTGAAGGACTGCTTCACCGATGTCGACATCTACAAGGACGAAGTCCGGCTGCTACAATATCCCTTTACCAGTCCCATCGCTACGCATACAGGCATCAGCTTTTATCGTTACTTTATTGTCGATACCCTCATGGTAGAAGGCAAGGACAAGTGTATACGTGTGGACTTCACCCCCAACAACCCGCAGGACTTCGGCTTTTCCGGAAGCCTTTACATCCTGGCCGACAGCACCTACCGTGTGCGTAAGGTCGACATGGGCATACCCGTGCGCTCCGATGTCAACTTTGTCGAGAGCATGCGCATCATCCAAAGTTTCGAGCAGCTGCCTTCGGGCGAGCAGGTGCTGATAAAGGACGATATGCTCGTGCAACTCAAAATAGCTAAGTTCCTACAGAAGTTCCAGGTGAAGCGAACCACCGAGTACTCCAACTTTTCCTTCGCCCCCATCCCCGACCGCACGTTTAAGTTTAAGGGAGAAACACTCACGGCTTCTAACGCCCAGATGCAGAACGAAGCCTTCTGGGAAACCCATCGTGCAGACTCTCTTACCAAGAGTGAAGGTAGCCTCGACCTACTCGTGCGCCGGTTGGAGCAAGTCAAGGGCTTCAAACCCGTGCTGTGGGTGGCCAAAGCATTTATTGAAAACTTTGTGGAAACAAGTCTCGACCCCGAGAAACCTTCCAAGGTCGATATCGGGCCGGTTAACACGATGCTCACGCAGAACACCGTCGACGGGTTCCGCATGAGAGTTTCCGCACAGACCACCGCCAACTTCAATAAACACCTCTTCCTCAAGGGCTATGCAGCCTATGGCTTCAAGGACCAGAAGGTGAAGGGCATGGGCGAGGTGACTTATTCCTTCAACGAGAAAGCTTACCTCCCCCGCGAGTTCCCCGTGAACAACCTTACCTTTAATTACACGCGCGACGTGATGTCGCCATCCGACAAGTTCATGCCTACCGACAAGGACAATGTGTTCACCTCTTTCAAATGGACCAAGGTGAACCACATGATGTACTTTGAAACTTATCGCCTCCTTTGGGACCGCGAGTGGGAGAACGGTCTGCGCTTTAACATCCAGGCCCGCACTTCCAAGGACGAACCCACCCTTTCGCTCTTCTATCAGCCACTCAGTAACGGCTCTATCTCGGGTGAATCTGCTGGTTGCTATCCCTATATCCGCACCTACGACTTCACCGTTGGCCTCCGCTTCCAGCCCGGTGTAACCTGGATTAACACCAAGCAGCGACGCATAGCTGCCAACAACGATGCCCCCATCTTCAGCCTGAACCATACCGCCGGACTCTACAACTTCGGCCGCGCTGACTACGCCTACAACTTCACCGAAGCCGGCATATACAAACGTTTGTGGTTAGCCTCTTGGGGTAAGATGGACATCTATGTCAAGGGCGGCGTGCAGTGGAACAAGGTGCCTTTCCCCCTGCTCATCATGCCTGCCGCCAACCTGTCGTACATCATGGAGGACTATACCTTCAATCTCATCGACAACATGGAGTTCCTCAACGACCGCTACGCCTCGCTCATGTACTCCTGGGACTTGAATGGCAAAATCCTGAACCGCATTCCCCTCATCCGCAAACTCAAATGGCGTGAGTACATCGGCTGCAACGTGTTGTGGGGAACGCTCACGAGCAAGAACAATCCTTATCTTGACAAGAACGCCGGCGACCACCGCCTGCTCTACTTCCCCGGCGAGATGCAGGCCGATGGAAGCTTTGAGTCGCTCTCCCATGTCATGGACAAGAAACGGCCCTATGTCGAACTGGTGGCCGGCATCCACAATATTTTCAAGATATTCCATATCGAGTATGTCCACCGCATGAACTACCACTATCCGGGCACGCAGAAGTGGGGCATACGCGGCATGTTCCGCCTGACGTTCTGACCTTTGCGGTGCGTGGCCGCCTGAATGTTTGTCTCTATTCCTGCTCAGACGACAACGCTGACAACTAAAGACAAGTCTAGTTCTGTGTGTCCCAAATGCAAAAACACAAACAACTCCTCTGAAGCGATGGAGTTGTTTGTGTTTTTGTATATGTCTGCCTTTGGGTGGCGGAAAGAGATACCTGTCGTTTGCAGTGACTTCCTATACAATCGGTCGTCCTAAACAATCCGCCGGATTGATTGGGGTGCTGGGTGTCATTCCACCGTCACGCTCTTCGCCAGGTTGCGCGGCATGTCCACGTTGAGCCCTTTCTTCACGGCCACATGGTAGGCCAGGAGCTGCATCGGCACAACGCTCAGAAGGGGTTCGAGACAGTTGAGGATATCGGGCACTTCGAGGAGGTCGTGGGCAAACTTACTGATGTCGGTGTCGCCCTCTGTGACCACGGCCAGAATGCGTCCGTTGCGGCTCTGCACTTCCTGCATATTGGAGATAATCTTGTGGTAGAGCTGATGGTGCGTAGCGATAAAGACAATGGGCATCTCCTTGTCAACCAAGGCTATCGGACCGTGCTTCATCTCTGCGGCAGGATATCCTTCAGCGTGGATGTAACTGATTTCCTTCAATTTCAGTGCCCCTTCAAGTGCCACGGGGTAGTTGTAGCCGCGACCCAGATAAAGGAAGTTCTTGGCATAGGTGAACTGCGAGGCCAGGTTGGCGATGGTGTCGTTTTGGAGTAGCACCTTCTTCATGAGGTTCGGGATTTCCATCAGTCCGGCGCAAGTCTGCTGGAACTTTTCTTCGCTCACCGTACCAAGGGCACGGCCAAGTGCCAGCGAGAGCATGGTGAGCACGGTGACCTGGCCGGTAAAAGCCTTTGTGGAGGCCACACCTATTTCGGGACCCACGTGGATATACACGCCGGTTTCGGCCTCACGGGCAATGCTGCTGCCTACACCATTGACTATGCCAAAAACGAGTGCCCCCTCCTTTTTGGCCAGTTGGATGGCGGCCAGCGTGTCGGCCGTTTCGCCGCTCTGGCTGATGGCGATGACCACATCGTCCTTTTCGATCACAGGATTGCGGTAGCGGAACTCGCTGGCATATTCCACCTCCACACGAATGCGGCACATTTCCTCGATGAGCTGCTTGCCGATGAGCCCCGCGTGCCAGGAGGTGCCGCAGGCCACGATAATCACGTGGCGGGCACGGATGAGTTTGGCCTTGAAGTTGTGCAGGGCCGAGAGGTTGATGTCATACGAGCCGTCGGCCTGTTTGACAACGCGGCCACGCATACAATTCTCGATGCACTGCGGCTGCTCGAAAATTTCCTTCAGCATGAAGTGGGGATAGCCGCCTTTGCTCAGGGCATTGATGTCGAGGTCTACATTCTGTACGCTCACTTCGGCCACGATTTCATCGAGGTTCGTGATTTCGAGCTCGTGACCTACACGGATATCTGCTATTTGCTCATCTTCGAGATAGACCATCTGGTGCGTATGCTCAATGAGCGGCGTGGCATCGCTGCCGATGAAAAACTCCGTGCTGTCCTGGCCGATGCCGATGACGAGGGGCGAAGCCTTGCGGGCAGCCACGAGGTGTTTGCCGTTGTTGCGTTCCATCACCACGATGGCATACGCGCCGATGGTTTTCTTTAACGCCTGGCTTACCGCATTCTTCAGCTTTTTGCCGTTCTTTTGGTAAAAGTAGTCAATGAGTTGCACCAGCACCTCCGTGTCCGTTTCGCTCTGGAATGAATAGCCGAGCTCCACGAGTTGTTCCTTGAGGAGTTGGTAATTCTCAATGATGCCGTTGTGGACGAGTGCCAAGTCGCCGCTGCCCGACAGGTGGGGGTGAGCGTTCGTTTCCGAGGGTTCGCCGTGGGTAGCCCAACGCGTATGGCCTATGCCCACCGTGAAGTCTGCGGCATCAGCGGCCGACTGCCGGAGCTTTCTTTCAAGATTGTCTACTTTGCCTTTGGCCTTGAACACCTCAATACGGCCGACTTCGGGTTGTGTCAGGGCAATGCCTGCACTGTCATATCCGCGATACTCCAGTTGGTGGAGTCCTTTGATAAGAAAGGGGGCAGCTTTCGCCTTACCTATGTATCCTACAATACCACACATATAATTAATTCCGGTTTAGTGAATAACGTTAATAAAAGTATTAAAATAATTAAAATCTATTCTACTTTTTACATAAGTCACACAATCCGAACAAACGGATTGCTGTACCTTACAGGACATAACGAGTGCCCACTATTGACTATCCTACTGACGTAGGAATCGCCAACTACTTTTCGCATGATGTTCAAGGCTCCATTTTGGTCGGCATTGATAAGTTTACCTATAGAAGAGCGGAAGAGTCCTCTCTTAGTTCTTCTTCCAAGGTATTGTTCGTGCTTGCCGATCGGTTCAAGAGCCAGCGCATCACATTTACTTGTGTAGCTTTCTTCATGTTCCACGAAGTCAATACCAACCATTTCGCACTTGTACTTTAGATAGGAGGTTAATCTCGCAAAAGGCATCTGAACAAACTTCTGGTTGTTTCTCTTGCCCATGTCGGATTCCTGTTTCCATCCGGCATTGTAGCCTACAATTAACTTGCCTATCTTTTTCTCTACAAGTATGTCAACAATCTGGCGGCTGACCTTTTGGAAAGCATCCTCAAAGTAGCGGTCTCGCTTGTCGTACATACAAATGATTCTTCTTGTGCTTCGCTTTATGCCTTGCTGATCTTTAATGGACTGCAAGTGAGAAAGTGTCTTGTTAAAGTATTGATTATATGATTTAAGATATTTACCGCTAAAGATAACACATCCTTCGTCAGTCACCATCGTAGCGAGATTATCAAGTCCGAGGTCGATGGCTGCGCATTTGTTCGTGTCAACATCTGTATGCTGTACGTCGTAGTCATAAACAATCTCAACCTTTATATTATGGTCGTTGGGAAGCATACGCACCTGATTAAACTTGACAATGCGACTGCTGTATTTCTCCCATTGAGGAATATCCACGAACAAGTCCTTTGCAAGTTTTATGCGTCCATCCTTGATACTACATGACTGATTGGTATAGTACAAGTTAAACATACCACCACGCTTGCGATAATGTGGCATCTGGGGTATGCTTTTATACTTCTCTGGGTGTTTCTTCCAATCCTTGATGCTCTTGCAGTATGCCTTCATGTTCTTATCCAGAACACGGAGTATCTGTTGAGAACACTGCGACTTCAGTAACTTGTAATTACATTCACCTTCGAGGTTGGTAACACCCTTAATGAGTTTATCCATGTCGTTATACCACGTCCAAACACCATCGGCATCGAGATGCCGACGGAACAGATAAAGAGCCTGATTGTACAGGTTGTTCGATATGCGGAACAACTTGTCTAACTCTTCTGTGTGACGAATGTAAAACTTATAGACTAATCTCATTTTTCAAGTCTTCTTGTACTATTTCTAATTTACGTTTTCTTCTCTTGCTGTACATTTTCATGGCGAAGCAGTGCAGCATGGAAATTATCTCTTCAAAGATTTCGGTCTCGTCGGATTTATCCTCCGAATCATTTATCACAACAATCTCGCATCCAAACTCAGCAAACAATTTCTGAAACATATCGAAAGATATTCTCGAAAGCCTATCTTTATATGTTATGTAGAGTTTACCAACTTTATAACTAAGAATGCCATCAAGTAGTATTTTGAATTGCTTGCGGTCGAAGTTCATACCGCTTGCTATATCCTTGTATGACTTGTTGACCTTTATTCCGTTTTTGTTGCAGTAACTAATGAGCGTCTGCTCTTGATTTGCGAGGTCTGTTTTCTGCTTGGCTGTTGAGACTCTTGCGTAAGTGACATTCAATCTCTCATTAGCAAGACCAGCCTTGCGGTAAACATCGTCATCATTGTAATCATAGAAGCCGTTTGGCAACTCGACTACCCGAATCTCTTTATTCTGCACGTATTTTACCAAAGTTTGGCGTGATACGTGTAATATCTTCAATACTCTTGCACTTTTTATATTGCAAAATGAAGAAGAATAATTCAATTATCAAAATATTATGTCATAATTTTCATATTATTTGCTATTATATCAAGAATCTGTGTTTTGTGTTCTGTAATGCTGTCAAGGCTGCAAATGTAGTGGAAGGAAAGGACTTGCCCAACATTCGGACTGCAGTTTTTCAGAACAGCCCACGAAGTAGTTTGCCGGAGTACGCCACACTCCTAAAACAAATCCTTCAGTATCGAGAGCGATTTCAGTTCGGGAAAACCCGGTAGGTGGAGACTGTAGAACCGGTTGATTTGTTCCAGCAGGCGGGAGCGTTCGCCACCGCTAAAGCGGAACACGTGCATCGTCTCATAGCGCATACGCAGGAGTTTGGGCACCAACGCCGCATCTGCGGGCTGCAGGCATTCGGAGTGGAGGGGCTGCTGATCGACAAATGTGGCACTTCGCATATCGAACCATGCACCTGCCGCGAAATCCTCTACGTTAGGCATGAATCCCAGAAAACGCGCGAGGCGAAGCAGGAATACCAGATGGAAGTTGGAAAATGAGTGCGTGCAGGTATCGAGCCATGCCACAGAATGCACAATGTAGTCGTACACACTGCGGCTGTACGGTTCGCTCCGCAACGCATAATAAAGGAATTCTGCCAGGAAAAGCGCGATGGCCGACTTGTAGGGGTCGTAGGGAAGGGAAACGAGGGGGAGGGCGACCGCTGCGTACTTCGGTCGCTGCAGGCTGGCCTTGGGGCGGTGGTCCCACGCCACATCAAGCACAGACAAAGGCTGGAACAGCGTGTGGCGCACCGCCGTACGGCGTGAACGGCTCACCTTGACGCTCATACCCAAACAGCCCATCTCTGCTGTGAGGAGGTGAACAATGAGCGTATCATCGTTGTATTTGATGCTTCGGAGCACTATGGCTTGCGATTTCATGATACAGAAGTTTTAAAAACATCCGCCACTTCAACAGGAAGCATTGGAGAATACAAAAATAGGGCGTTCTGCCCTTGAAAAGGCTTATAAACAGGATGAAAAGTGACCGAAACATGAAAAATCACACTTTTTTTTGAAAAAAAACTGCCAAAACTTTGCAGGAATAAAAACTTGTTCTACTTTTGCACTCGCAAATCAGGCCGAGAGGCATAATGATTTGAAGGCTTGGTCCCTTCGTCTATCGGTTAGGACGAGAGATTTTCATTCTCTAAAGAGGAGTTCGACTCTCCTAGGGACTACTAATAATAGAATAATAAGAAATGGCAAACCACAAATCATCTGTAAAAAGAATTCGTCAGACGGCGTCTCGCAGACTGCACAACAGATATTACGCTAAGACAATGCGTAATGCAGTACGTAAGCTCCGCGCTACGACTGACAAAGCAGCTGCAACGGAGCTTCTGCCGAAAGTGCAGAAGATGCTTGACAAGCTTGCTAAGACTAACATCATCCACAAAAACAAGGCAGCTAACCTCAAGAGCAGCATCGCACTCCACGTGAACAAGCTCGCCTAATCTGTTAGTCATTCATTCAGAATTTCATTCCCTTCCTTGCTTCGGCATCGAAGGGATTTTTTTATGCCTAATATCTATCCTATACCTATGCAGATGCCAGCGGCGTAGTAGGGGAGGCTGTGTACTCATGGGAAAAGCCTTCTGTCATATTTCAGGTTTTAGACAAATTGGCGTCAAAATATTATTCTTTGTGAAATAAGCTCTTAGGTCAAGCATATTTACCGATTTGTGCTTGTTTGTATGATGTTCCCTTTATATCTTTGTGACAGTTTATTGAACCGCTATTCTTTCTTGAATGGCTTGAGCCACTTTTTAGTGGCTTTTTTATTTCTAATCGGCAAAGTGCATTTCTTAATGCCAACAAATTGATTAACGGCAATCGGTTTGAGGTTGTGAGGGGAAATATTGTCGTGCTTTGCCGAAAAGAGGATACGGCCATGGCACAAAAAAATCGGCATCCAAGTCTTTGCTTGGATGCCCCTTTGCGCTTCAGGATGGGCTTGAACCAACGACCCCCTGATTAACAGTCAGGTGCTCTAACCAACTGAGCTACTGAAGCAAGTGCAATTCAGTGAAGCAGTTTTGCTTTGCGCTTCAGGATGGGCTTGAACCAACGACCCCCTGATTAACAGTCAGGTGCTCTAACCAACTGAGCTACTGAAGCAAATTCTAAGCGGCAAATATGAGCCTCTTTTCCTGAATTGCGGTGCAAAGGTAAGGCATATTTTTAAATTAGCCCTATATTTGCACAGAAAAATTGAAAAAAATCAGATGAAACGTATACTCGGCATGGGCAACGTCCTGGTAGATGTGCTCGTACAGGTAAATGACGATACCCTGTTGCAGGAGTTAGACCTCCCCAAAGGCTCCATGCAGCTGCTCTCCACGGAGCGTTATCTCGCAGTGAGTGAGCGCATTCATGCGCTCTCTCCCCGGCGCACCACGGGCGGCTCCGCCTGCAACACCCTCCTGGCCTTTGCCAACCTTGGCGGCGAGCCGGGGCTCATAGGCAAGGTGGGGCGCGACGAGCCGGCCGACTTCTTTGCCCGCCACTGCCGTGAGCGCGGCATTGCCGCCCGGTTGCTCACCGACAACGACCTCCCCACCGGCGTAGCCTCCACCATCATCACCCCCGACGGCCAGCGCACATTTGGCACCTACCTCGGAGCGGCGGCAGCCCTCGAACCCGACGACATCCGGGCCGAATGGTTCGACGGCTACGACTACTTCTACATCGAGGGCTACCTCGTGCAGAACCATGCCCTCATCCGTCGTGCCGTAGAGTTGGCCCGCGAGGCCGGACTCCGGGTGTGCATCGACCTGGCCAGCTACAACATTGTGGAAGAAAACCGCGATTTCTTCCGCGAGCTGCTGGCGCAGACCGACATCGTCTTTGCCAACGAACAGGAAGCCGAAGCCTTTACCGGCGTGGCCGACCCGCAGCACAACCTCCGCCTGCTGTCCGAAATGTGCTCCTTAGCCGTTGTCAAAGTCGGCAAGCGCGGTGTGTGGGTGCGGCGTGGCGAGGAGCAGGTGGCATGTCCGGCGCGCGAAGTGCCCCATGTGGTCGACACCACCGCTGCCGGCGACTATTTCTCTGCCGGTTTCCTCTTCGCCCTCGCCACGGGCGGCAGCCTTTCCGACTGTGCCCGGCTTGGTTCCTTGCTCGCCGGCCACATCATCGAGGTGGTGGGCACCGCCCTTCCAGAAGCCGTATGGCAAGAGATACGCGCCGCTTGGGCCAGCCAGCGTTCGTGTTGAGAAATCCTGTTTTTCGTTATTGCCCTTTTGCATTGTACCCTTTTCTATGAACCCTATGCCCCTTTTCTTTAAGTTCTTGATCATCCTTTGCTGCCTTTTCCCCGGCCAAGTCATGGCCCAGCAAAGCAAGCACAACTTTGAGGTGGCCAAGAACTTAGACATTTTCAACGCCTTGTACCGCGAGCTCGACCTCTACTACGTCGACACCCTCGATGCCCGGAAAAACATCGACAATGCCCTGGCCTATATGTTGGAGATGCTCGACCCCTACACCGAATACTACCCCGAGGATGAAACCTCCTCCCTCAAACAGCTCACCACGGGCAAGTATGCCGGCATCGGCTCCATCATCAGCTACCGCCAGAGCGACAACCGCTGCATTGTGCGCAAGCCCTACGGCGGCATGCCCGCTGCGCAGGCCGGCCTCCTGCCCGGCGACGTCATCCTCGCCATCGATGGTAAGGAAGTGCCACCCTGCGACAAACAGGACGACGAGTCTCGCACCCTCTATTCCAACTCCGTGAGCGAACGGTTGCGCGGCGAGCCCGGCACCACCTTAGAGTTGAAAGTGCGCCGCCCTTCCGTCGGAAAGTCGTATACCTTCAAGATTGTGCGTCGCAACATTGTCTTACCCAGCGTGTCGTTGGCCGCCATCGTGACTGACAGCATTGGCTACATTGGTCTTTCGCAGTTTATTGAAGGCACGAGCAACGAGATACGCCGCGCCATGGTGGAGCTGAAGCAGCAGGGAGCGCGCAGCCTCATTCTCGACCTGCGCAACAATCCCGGCGGCGTGCTCGAAGAGGCCGTGAAAACCGTCAACCTCTTCATTCCCCGCAGCCGCGATGTTGTCAGCACCAAGGGCAAGGTGCGCGAGCTCAACCATGTGTACAAAACCACCCTCGACCCCCAGGATCCCGACATCCCCCTCATCGTGTTGACCAACGAACAGTCGGCCTCTGCTGCCGAAATCACCGCCGGCACGTTGCAGGACTACGACCGCGCCCTTGTCATGGGCCGTCGCACCTACGGCAAGGGCTTGGTGCAGCAAAGTCGCGAGCTTCCCTATAAAGCCGTGCTCAAACTCACCACCGGAAAGTACTACATCCCCTCCGGCCGTTGCGTCCAGGCATACGAGTTCAAGGACGGCGTGCCCGTCCACCTGCCCGACTCCCTCTGCCGCGAGTTTCGCACCGCTGCCGGTCGCATTGTGCGCGATGGGGGCGGCATCACGCCCGACATAGAGCTGCCCACCGACAGTCTGCCCAATCTCCTGGTCTACTTGCAGAACAGCCAGCAGCTCTTCGACTACTGCGTCAACTACCGCGCCAAGCATCCGCGCATCAACTCGCCCACCGAATTTTCCCTTTCGGAGGAGGAATATGCCGACTTCTGCCGTTTCATGAAGCAGAGCGACTTCAGCTACGACCGCCAGAGTCTGCGCCTGCTCAAGACCCTCCGCGAGGTGGCCCGCTTTGAAGGTTACGAGGCCGAGGCCCGCCAAGAGTTAGAGGCACTCGAAAAAAAATTGCACCACAATGAAGACTTCGATTTTGTCCGTTGGGAAACGGAAATACGCAAGGTGGTCGAGTCCGCCCTGGTGGAGAGCTACTACTATGATGCCGGCCGCGAGGAATACCTGCTCCGCACCGACCGCGACGTGTGGCGGGCGGTGGAAATGATGCGCAACGCCAAACTCATGCACAAGCTTCTCAGCGGCGAGCCGGATGCCTAATCCGCTCTGATCCCACTTCAGGATGTCATGCGGGATGGCCCGAGGGGTCTGTACCAAATCGCTACATTTATTTTTAATTTATTGGTGTCCGGTAAAAGTTCAAGAATGCCGATAAACATTGAAACCTCAGCAAGTTAAGCCCCATGGCCGTCAGGCTGCGCCCCAAAGGGGCAACAGCCCCCAGCCCAGGGCAAGCGACCGTAGGGAGCGACACCCTGGGTTATCCCGACGTTTGACCTTGTCGCCCCAACGGGGCAAAAGCAG
>SFPC01000043.1 GCA_004552195.1 Bacteroidales bacterium
GTACGAAACCACTTACAGCAACGGTCAGATTATTCATCGGGCAAAAAGTTCCACCTCCCTATACTGACTAACCAATGGCGGACTTTGCATGACAACTCGACGAGTTGAAAAAACAACTCGACGAGTAGGCAAAAATAGTTCAGGACTATTTCTTACATGTTCTACATGTCTGAAAACGGAACGTTTATAAGGATAAAAAACAGGCGTTTAAAAAAGTATTAAAAGCCGCCTTCACTGTGCCAATTTATCGGCATGAAAGTAAAGAACACTTGCCAAAACCAACTCTTAAAGCCTTCACAGACTTCACTATCGATTTATATTTTTATTCCATACTTTCATTGCAAAATAATTGATTTTCAGCACAGATAAGTTTCAAACATCTTTATATTTTTTACTATTTTATTATAACTGTTTTTGTTCACACTTTCTTCATGGTACTTTTGTAACGCCGAGTGCTCAAAATGCAATGCAAAAAATAAGCAAGCGAACTGCATATTTTTCCACCCGAACAAGGGCATCGCGGCAAAATTCATTTTTCATCCATGTCAATTCATAAAACATCAGCTATAAAACAATGAATAAATTTCTTGCCACTCTTTCCTTGGCCTGCCTGTCATTGACAGCATCCGCACAGGAATTGAAATCGCCAAACGGAGAGCTCAAAATGGAGTTCTCGGTTGATGCACAAGGTCGTCCTACCTATTATTTACAATATAAAGGTCAGGACATCATCAAGCCCTCACACCTGGGGTTGGAACTGAAACAGGAAGATCCCAACAAAGCACAAGACTTTGAGTTCAAAACCCGTGCCGACGCTTCCAAACTGGCACAAAAGGCTAACCTGACCTCGGGATTTGTGATAACAGGACACGAAAACACCACATTCGACGAAACCTGGCAACCCGTTTGGGGAGAAGAAAGCAGCATACGCAACCACTACAATGAACTGTGCGTTACGTTGAGCCAGCCCGTCAACGACCGCTTCATCAAAATCCGCTTCCGCCTGTTCGACGACGGTCTGGGCTTCCGCTACGAATTTCCCGAACAGAAGAACCTCACCTATTTCACTTTGAAGGAGGAGCACACGCAGTTTGCCATGACCGGCGACCACACCGCCTGGTGGCTTCCCGGCGACTACGACACTCAGGAATACGAAACGGTTACCTCGAAGCTGAGCGAAATTCGCGGCAAGATGAAGGAAGCCGTCACACAGAACTCCTCGCAGACGCCCATTTGGGAAGGGGGCGTACAGACTGCACTGATGATGAAAACCGCCGACGGCCTGTATATCAACCTGCACGAGGCCGCCTGCATTGACTACTCCACGATGCACCTCAACTACGATGACAAGACCATGACCTTCGAGAGCTGGCTCACCCCCGACGCTCGCGGCGACAAGGGCTATCTGCAGGCTCCCTGCGTATCGCCCTGGCGCACCGTCATCGTGAGCAATAAAGCCACCGACATCCTGGCTTCGCGCATCACCCTCAACCTGAACGAACCCTGCAAGATTAAAGATACTTCATGGATTAAGCCCACTAAATATATAGGCGTTTGGTGGGACATGATCACGAACAAAGGTACCTGGAGCTACACCAACGACTTCTCGACCGTGAAGTTGGGCGAAACAGACTTTGAACACGCCAAACCCAACGGCACGCACTCTGCCAACACGGCCAACGTGAAACGCTATATCGACTTTGCCGCCGAGCATGGGTTCGATGCTGTGCTGGTGGAAGGCTGGAACATTGGCTGGGAAGACTGGTTCGGACACGAGAAGGACTATGTGTTCGACTTCGTTACGCCCTACCCTGACTTCGACGTGAAGGAAATTCACCGCTATGCTGCATCGAAAGGTGTAAAGATGATTATGCACCACGAAACCTCAGGATCGGCACGCAACTATGAGCGCCACTTGGACAAGGCTTATCAATTTATGGTGGACAATGGCTACCCCGCCGTAAAGAGCGGCTATGTGGGCAACATCGTGCCGCGCGGTGAGCACCACTATGGCCAGTGGATGAACAACCACTATCAGTACTGCATCGAGAAGGCCGCCGATTACCGCATCATGGTGAACGCCCACGAAGCCACCCGCCCCACTGGCATCTGCCGCACCTGGCCCAACCTGATTGGCAACGAGAGTGCGCGCGGCACGGAGTATGAAAGCTTTGGCGGCAACGCCGTGGACCACACCACCATCCTGCCCTTTACCCGCCTTATAGGAGGTCCGATGGACTACACGCCGGGTATTTTTGAAACTGACTGCTCGAAGATGAATCCCTCCAACAACAGCCGCGTGCGCACCACCATTGCCCGTCAACTGGCACTGTATGTGACGATGTACAGCCCGCTTCAGATGGCAGCCGACGTACCCGAACACTACAAAGAGCACCTCGACGCTTTCCAATTCATCAAAGACGTGGCACTCGACTGGGACAAGAGCGTGTACATTGAAGCTGAGCCGGGCGACTTCATTACCATTGCCCGCAAGCAGAAGGGCAGCGAAAACTGGTTCGTGGGCTGCAGCGCCGACGAGAACGGTCACGATGCCGACTTCACCCTCAGCTTCCTTAACCCGGGACAGAAATACACGGCCACCATCTACGCTGATGCCAAAGATGCCTCGTGGGACAAGAACCCCAAGGCTTACACCATCAAGCAGCAGACCGTAACGTCCAAGACACGACTGAAGCTCCATGCTGCCAGCGGCGGCGGATTTGCCATCAGCATCGTGCCTATTAAATAACCTGCTGGGCGCAAAGAAACCGAGAGAGTACAGATTTTTAAAGGGACATGTCCCTTTTCAGGAGGAAGCCTCCTGAAAAAAATCCTGTTTTCTTTGCGCCAACTCCTCTCTGATTTGACAATTTTTCAACCAAGTTCTAATAACATGAACAAGAAGACTCTTAATTCCAAGTTCCTGTCGGTGATACTGGCAGGAGCTTGCATGTCGCTCGGTGCTAACGCCCAAAGCGTTAGGGTGAAGGGACATGTGCAGGACAAGTCGGGCGAACCCGTTGTCTTTGCAACCGTATCTGTTCCGGGTACGAAAACCATGACCCAGACCGATGCGAACGGTAACTTTATCATCAATGTGGCAGCGGGCAGCAATCTGCGCGTGGCCTACATTGGTTACAAAACAGCCACGGTGAAGGCCGACGGCACCATGACCATCGTGCTGGAAGACAACTCCACGCTGAACGAAGCGGTGGTAGTGGGTTACGCCAAAGTGAAGAAGACTGATGCCACCGGCTCTGTCACGGCTATCAAGCCCGACGATATGACCAAGGGTATCACCACCAACGCACAGGACATGCTTGTGGGTAAGGTGGCCGGTGTGGACGTAGCTACTGGCGGCGGTACGCCGGGTGCCGGTGCCTCCATCCGCATCCGTGGTGGTTCGTCACTGAACGCCAGCAACGACCCGCTGATTGTCATCGACGGACTGGCCATGGACAACGAGGGCGTGAAGGGTCTTTCCAACCCCCTGGCCATGGTAAACCCCGAAGACATTGCCAGCTTTACGGTGCTGAAGGATGCTTCGGCCACCGCCATCTACGGTTCGCGTGCATCCAACGGTGTGATTATCATTACTACCAAGAAAGGTCGCAAGAACAGCCGCCCGCAGGTTACGTATAATGGTAGCGTGAGCGTAGGTACTAAAGCCAAGACCTACGATGTGATGAGCGGCGACGAATATCGCAACTACGTGCAGCAGACTTTCGGCGACGCAGCTACCCTTCCGCTGGGCACTGCCAACACCGACTGGCAGGACCAAATCTATCAGACTGCCGTAAGCCACGACCACAACGTGTCCATCAACGGTGGTTTGGGATGGTTGCCCTATCGCCTCAGCTTTGGCTATACCAATGAAGAAGGTATCATCAAGACTTCAAGCTTTGAGCGCTACACTGTGGCCATGAACCTTGCTCCGACTTTCTTCAACGAGCATTTGAGCGTGAACTTGAACGCCAAATTCATGTCGGCCAAGAACCGCTATGCCGACGGTGGCGCCATCGGTGCCGCGCTGAGCATGGACCCCACGCAGCCCGTATATTTTGACGCCGACGACCCCTATGCACAATTCACCGGCGGCTACTATCAGCACATGACGCCGGCCTCTTTCTCCGACCCCAACTGGACGGCACAGCCTAACACGAAGAACACGGCGAACCCCTTGGCTATGCTCGAACTGAAGAACGACCACGCCAAGAGCCAGTCCTTCATCGGCAACATGGAGCTGGACTACAAGCTCCACGGCTTTGAAGACCTCCACATCCACGCCAATGTCGGCGGCGACTACTCCGAAGGCAACCAGTGGACGGAAATCTCTCCCTTCTCTGCTTCCAACAACTACTTCGGAAGCACCTGGCGCGACGCGAAGTACAAATATAACCTCCAAGGAAACGTTTACGCTCAGTACCAACACATCTTTGGTTACCACAACGTAGACATCATGGCAGGTACTGAAGCACAGCATTTCCACAACAACGGCTTTGGCGAAGGCGGCGGCTGGGATCCCTACACGGAAACCGCAAAAGACTACCAAGGACGCAACACCAGGGCTTACGCCACCCGCAACTCGTTGCTCTCCTACTTCGGTCGCCTGAACTATATCTACAATGACCGTTACTTGCTCACCTTCACCATGCGCTGGGATGGTTCGTCGCGCTTTGCCGACGGCAACCGCTGGGGTACCTTCCCCTCCTTGGCATTGGGATGGAAAATCAAGAACGAAAAGTTCCTGCGCACCGCCGACTGGCTCTCCGACCTGAAACTCCGCCTCGGTTGGGGTATCACCGGACAACAGAACATCGGTATGGACTTCTACTACACTCCGCTCTACAGCGTGGGTGATGACTACGCCCAATACCCCATTGGCGGCGACTACATGCACACACAACGCCCCAACGCCTTCAACAAGGACCTGACTTGGGAAAAGACCACCACTTGGAACGCCGGTCTTGACTTTGCCTTCCTGAACAACCGCATCGACGGTTCGGTGGACTACTACTACCGCGAAACGAAAGACCTCATCTCTACCGTTGACGTGGAGGCCGGTACGAACTTCAACAACCAAATCACGAAGAACATCGGTAAGCTGAAGAACTACGGTCTGGAGTTCACCCTCAACGCACGCCCCGTACAAACCCGCGACTTTACTTGGCAGGTTACGTACAACGTGATGTGGAACCGCAACAAGATTACAGAACTCTATGGCGACGCCGGCTATGTAGCTACGGGTATTTCTCCCTCCAAACTGCCCGCAGGCGGTACCGTTCAGGTGAACAAGGTGGGCTATCCGGCCAACTCCTTCTATGTTTACCAGCAGGTATACGACGAGAACGGCAAGCCCATCGAAAACATGTTCGTTGACCGCAACGGTAACGGCTACATCGACGATGGCGACCGCTATATCTACAAGAAACCCACTGCCGACGTACTCATGGGCTTCACCTCGAAGTTTATGTACAAAAACTGGGACTTCAGCTTCACGCTCCGTGCAAGCTTGAACAACTATGTTTACTATGACTACCTCTGCGACCGTGCAGATGTCAGCCTTGGCGGCATGACGGTTCAGAACGAATGGACTAACCGCACCATGGAGCACATCAACCTGGGCTGGAGCGGACAAGGCAACTACGCCATGAGCGACTACTTCGTACGCAATGCCTCCTTCCTGCGCTGCGACAACATCACGCTGGGCTACAGCTTCCGCAACCTGTTCAAGGCCAACAAGTACGACGGCATCAGCGGACGTGTTTACTTCCTCGTGCAGAACCCGTTCGTTATCACCAAGTATGACGGCCTTGATCCCGAAATCAGCAACGCCGACTACAAGGGCATCGACAAGAGTTTCTATCCGCGTCCTCGCACCTTCATGCTTGGTTTGAACCTGAACTTCTAATTGCTAAAACTTCTTTCAAACAACTTAGATTATTGAAGCCATGAAATTGAATTTTCTAAAATATATGGCACCGGCAGCCGTTGCGCTCGGTTTAGGTTTGGGTGCGGCTTCGTGTGCTGACGACCTGAACCAGTCGTCAATCGACCCGCAGACTGAAAGTGCCGCCAACCAGGACGGCTACTACGCAAAAATCTACGGCTTGCTCGTTCTTTCCGGACAGCAGGGGGCCACTGACAAGGCCGACATCTCGGATGACCCCGGTAAGAACCCCTTCTTCCGCCGTATGTGGGAACAGCAGGAATTTCCTACCGACGAATGCCTCTGGGCATGGCAGAACGACCCGGGACAGCCCGAGTTCCTCAACTTTGGCTGGGGCTCACAGCACCTCTTTACCCGTATGCTCTACAACCGCATCGGCTATAACATCACCCACTGCAACTTCTTCCTCGACCTCTACAAGAACAACGAGGACGAGAAAAGTGTGCGCCAGTGTGCCGAGGTGCGTTTCTTCCGCGCTATGTACTATCAGTACTTCCTCGACTTCTTCGGCAAAGCTCCTTTCAAGGACACCTTCAACGAGGACAAGCCCAAGGAAATCGTAGGCAAGGACCTCTTCAATTACATCGAGAGCGAATACAAAGATGTCATCGCCCAACTGCCAGAAGCTGACCCCACGGGACAGTACTTCGGACGAGTAAATAAGGTGGCTGCCTACATCATGTTGGCACGCCTCTACCTCAACGCCAAGACTTATACAGGCGAGGCTAAATGGGCTGAAGCCGTAGAATGGTCTACCAAAGCCATCGAAAGCGGCTACTCGCTGAGCACCGCCGCCAGCACAGGTGGCTTCAGCGGTTACCAGCAGCTCTTCATGGGCGACAACGACAGCAACCCCGAAGCCATGAAGGAAATTGTCCTCCCCATCCGTCAAGATGGCACAAAGACGAAGACCTATGGCGGTACCTGGACTATCATCAGCAGTTGCTACGCCAGCGGATGCCAAAACTTCTATGGCACCAACGATGCCTGGACCTGTATCCGTGCCCGCGCACAAGTGGCTGACTTCTACTTCGACAAACGCGAGGATGTGCCCATGACCGACGGACGCTACGACATTGCCACTGCAGCCGGCGACGACCGTGCCCTGCTCTACGGCGGCGATGGACGCAAAATCGAAACGGAGAAAATCGGTACTATCACCAATGGTCTGGCCATCATCAAATGGACCAACGAACACTCCGACGGCACCGGCACACAATACGCCCACGACCCCAACCTGCCCGACACGGACATTCCTTTCCTGCGTCTGGCCGAAGCTTACCTGACCCGCGCCGAAGCCAACTGGCGTAACGGCGCTGACGAGCAGACGGTGCTGGCGGACGTGAACGAGCTCCGCGACCGTGCCCATGCACGCCGCTGGATCGGCTCTGACCTGACGGACATGAACTTTGTCAAGGAATGGGGCCGCGAGTTCTATCTCGAAGGCCGTCGCCGCACCGACCTGCGCCGCTTCGACATGTTCACAACCAACAAGTATCTCTGGGAGTGGAAAGGCGGCGTTTATGAAGGAACGGGTGTAGCTTCTTACTGCAACCTCTTCCCCATTCCTCAAACGGACATTACCAATAATCGCAATATGCACCAAAACGATGGCTACTAATGCCTGAAACGTTGATAACACAGCCTGCATATTCCATCATTGAATAATGCTCCACTACCCCAACTTTAAAAGAAAAAAATCATGAAAAAGATATTTAGCTATTTGCTCCTGGCGCTGGCATTGCCCTTTGTGGCTGCCTGCGACAGCGACACGGACAGCAATCCCGTACTGCAGGAGCCGGAATCGTTCGTACTGAACGTACCGCCCTATGCTACGAACAATGTGTTCGACCTGCAGTATGCCCAATCGCTTGAACTGACCTGCACACAGCCTGCCTACGGCTTTACTGCTGCTACGACTTACACGGTACAAGTTACCCTGGACGAAGCTTTCGTGGAAGACGCTGAAGCAACTGAAACGACCGAAGCTACTGTTGCCAACTACGTGAGCCTGCCCACTACTTACCGTACCGCCAAGATGAACGTGGACGCTTACGAACTCACCGAAGCCATCATCTCACTTTGGGATGCCGCCAACTCAGGTGCCGACCTGCCCGCCGAAATGCCGGTTACCCTGCGCCTGAAGGCTAATGTAACGGATTCGCAACGCGGCATCTGCTACTCCAACGCCGTGTTGCTGCCCCGCGTTCGTGTAACGAAGCCCGAACAGACCCTGAAATTGCCCGAAAGCATGTACATCGTGGGTGGCATGCCGGCCTCCAACTGGAGCAACTGGATCCGCATGGCACAGGTGTACAACGCCCCAGGCATGTTCTACGGCGTAGTCTACTGCCCCGCCAACGCCAACTTCAAGTTCTCGCCCGAAGCCGGCGACTGGGAACAGGCCCGCAGCTACAGCACCGTTGAGTTCACCGAAGAGGCCAAGACCATTGCCGGCGTTGAGCTCGGCACCGACAACGACAACATCGCCGTGCGCAACGGAGGCTGGTACACCATGGTTGTGACCACCAAGATTGTGGGCAAGGAAATCCGCTACATCGTCGACATCCGTCAGGCCGAGGTTTACCTCTGCGGCAACGCCTTGGGCGAATGGGGCTTCACCGAGGCCGGCAAGTTCACCGTTCCCGAGGCTGACGGCGAATGGGTATCCCCCGCAGCCAAAGGTTCAGGCGAAGCCCGCCTGTGCGTGAAGGTGCCCGATGCAGAATGGTGGCAGACAGAGTTCACCCTGCTCGACGGTACCACCATCTTCTACCGCGAGACCGACAACCTCCTCTCCGGCTGGGCCGAGAACAAGGGCAGCAACTACTCCGTGCAGCTCACCGCAGGCCAGAAAGTCCGCCTCAACTTCGCCGCCGGCACCGGCTCTGTGGAATAAGTGTAAACCATTGCATAAGGTTGGCAACGCTCGGCATAGCTCAAGCAAGCTTGGCTCTGCAATCACTTGCACAACCATTAACCCTCGGCGGGAACAGGCGGTAATCTTTGCCGCTAAAGCCTATGGGCAGACACAAGGCTACCGCTTGTCCCCGCTACGACAAATAAGATTATCCATGAAAAAATTAGCTTTATATGCAGGCGCACTGCTGGCCGCTTGTGCCTTTACAGCCTGCGACGAAGACTTTACCGATTGGGCTGATCCGCAGCAAAATCAACAGGAAGCAGCTGCCGAAGCCGTCAATCTCACGATGCAGGCCGTACCTACTGCCACCATTGACCGCGAACAGGCCGCCGACAGCGTGGACCTCGTAGCGCTCGGCAGCATCATCAACGCGCCCGAAGGCTCTGTGGCCAAATTCTCCAAACTCTTTGTCAACGGCAGTCACTCCCTGCCTTTCGTTGACCACGGCGGTACGCTCCGCGTGGCCGTGGCACAGCTCGACAGCGTGGTGGAACTGGCTTACCTCAGCCGTCAACGAACCGAACGCGAACTCAAGCTGAACGTAGACGCCAGTGTGGTTACCCCCGACGGACAGTCGCTCAAGGCATCACCCGACGATGTAACCGTGAAGTACTTGCAAGTAACGCCGCCCAGCGTAGAAGACGAATATTATGTGTTGGGCGATTTCTGCGGCTGGACTGCCGATGCGGCTACGCCGATGACGGACAAGGGCAACGGCGTTTTTGAACTCGTGTTCGAGACCACCGGTGCTGCCTGGTTCAAGTTTGTACCGAAATCGGGCATCGTAGGCGGCAGCGTGGATTGGGCTAAAGTGTGCGGCAGTGCCGTTGACAGCGACACCTCCACCGATGCTTTCATCACTTGGAGCAATGCACAGGCATTCAAGGTGAGCGACGCCGCCAAGTACCGCATGACCATCGACATGGTGAACTGGCGTTACTCCATCAAGACGGTTTCTCCCGAAATCTACATGACGGGCTCTGCATACAATTGGAATGAATGGAAGAGCTTTGTTCCCGTCAACGGTCAGGACGGCCAGTTCTGGAAGGTCGTTTACCTGAGCGAAGGGGAAGAGTTCAAGTTTGCTCCTGAGCAGGGTTGGGGTAAAGACTTCGGTGCTGCACAGCTCACCTTCGCCGACCATGCCGGCGCAGGTCTGAGCGGAACGAACAACATCGTGGTAGGCAAGGCCGGATGGTACCTCCTCTACCTCGACACCAACGCCATGGTGCTTGAAACCTACTCGCCCGACGTTTATCTCATTGGCAACACGGCCGGCAGCTGGAACGTGGAAGCTGAACACCTCTTCAGCGTTCCCGAAGGCAAGGACGGCGAATTCGTTTCGCCCGCTTTCAAAGCTGAGGATGAAATCCGCGTTTGCGTTCACCCGAAAGAAGCCATCGACTGGTGGCGTATGGAGTTCATGGTCTTTGACGGAAAGATTGTATTCCGTGGCAACGACGGCGACCAAGAGCGTGTGAAGGGACAGACCGGACAGAAACTCTATCTGAACTTCACTGAAGGCACGGGCAGCATCAAGTAATTGAGCACCCTCGCCATCAGGCCACTCCGAGAGCTGAAAAGCACGCAGCGTTGCCACAAGGCCCGCCCGCTGCTTTTCAGCTCTTGCTGTTTTGCCAAAGAAATCTCAATTTGTATCAACCATAAAATGTCTTTTCTCTCCATGAAACGGCTTTTATACTTCCTTCCCCTTCTCTCCCTCCCGCTCCACGCACAGGCACCCGCCGAGAGCGAGGACGTGATGCTGCAAGGGTTTTACTGGGACTCCCAAAAAGAAACCGGATGGACACAGCTCACCGAATGTGCCGACGAACTGGCCAAAAACTTTACCGTGGTGTGGCTTCCTCCTTCAGCTTCGGCAGAAGGAGGCGGAGCTGTCGGTGGCAACAATGTGGGTTACCATCCGCGCCAATGGAACAACCAGACTTCCTGCTGGGGCACCTCCGACGATTTGAAGACACTCATCTCCACCCTCCACAGCAAGGGCGTGAAAGTGTTGGCTGACATCGTCATCAACCACCGCGCCGGCGACACGGACTGGGGCAACTTCACCGCCGACGACTTCGGCACTTATGGCAACTACCAGCTCACCGCCGCACACATCTGCAAAAACGACGAGATGAACACCGACCCCGGTGCCGGCAAGTGGAACGGACAAGCCACCGGGGCGGCCGACACCGGCGAGAACTGGGGCGGCGCACGCGACCTTGACCATACTTCCACCTATGTGCAGGACGACTGCAAAGCCTACCTGGCCTGGCTCAAAGGAGATTACGGTTACGACGGCTGGCGATACGATTTTGTGAAAGGTTTCGGCGGAGAATATGTAGGAATCTATAACGAAGCTTCCACCCCTTACCTCTCCGTGGGCGAATATTGGGACGGTTCTTACGACAAAGTGGCGGCTTGGATAGAAGCTACGGGCAAGCAAAGCATGGCCTTCGACTTCCCCATGAAATATGCCGCTCTCAACGACGGTATCGCCAAGGGGAATTACAGCAAGATGTCGTGGATTGAAGACAACACGACATGGCGGCCTGCGGGCATGATTCACCACCACAACTACAACCGCTACGCCGTTACCTTTGTAGACAACCACGACACTTACCGCGACGGCAGCAAATTCCTGGGCTACGTGCAGCAAGCCTACGCCTTCATTCTCTCCTCACCGGGCGTACCCTGTGTGTTCTGGCCTCACTGGCAAGGTGACGACAAGCAGGCTATTGAACAGATGATTGCCGTGCGCCGTACCGCCGGCATACATTCTGAAAGCGATGTCGTGGTGCAGGTGCGCGACAAGTATTATGAAAGTCTTGCCACAGGCCATCGCGGCAATCTGATTACCCGCATCGGCACGGCAGCACCGCAAGAAGTCCCCGAGGGCTACTATCTGGCAGCCGGTGGCAACAACTGGTGGATGTACCTCTCGGAAAATCTGGCCGGCATCACTCCGGTGCAAATAGAGCAGAAGGCTGCGCCCACCTACGACCTCAACGGCAGACCCGTCAACCGCATGGAAAAGGGGAATGTGTACATTCAGAAAGGCAGAAAACTGCTACAAAAATAAACAATGGAGCGTTCGACACAGCAAACGGCAACATTCGTCCAGCTGATGTCGAACGCTTTATTTATACAGGCGTATGCTGCCTGTCAACTCCCATATTTGCAGAAAAATGCAACCATGTTACTTTAACAACTCTTCAACTTAAAGCCTCTTTGTCTACGTCGATTTTTGAGAAATGCGTAACTTCGCGACCTCAATCGGCGCAACGAACAAAGTTGTTCCGAAAAACTATTAGCAACATCTTACTTACACATAAACCATGGGAGGATTCTTTGGCACCGTCTCGCAACTCGACTGTGTGGCCGACTTGTACTACGGCACAGACTACAACTCACACCTTGGCACCCGCCGCGGCGGCCTTGCCACCTACAATGCCAGTGAACGCAGTTTCCAACGCTCCATTCACAACTTAGAGAACGCATACTTCCGTTCCAAATTTGAAGCCACACTTCCGCGCTTCGCCGGCTCAACGTCGGGCATCGGCATCATCAGCGACACCGACGCACAGCCCTTGGTCATCAATTCCCACCTGGGCCGCTTCGCCATCGTCACCGTGGCCAAGATCAACAACATTGATGCCCTGACGCAGCAACTGCTGGAGCAACACATGCACTTTGCCGAGCTTTCCTCCGGCAAGACCAACCAGACTGAACTCGTCGCCCTGCTCCTTATTCAAGGAAAAACGTTTGTCGAAGGCATCGAAAACGTGTTCCGCCACATCGACGGCTCCTGCTCCATGCTCCTGCTCACCGAAGACGGCATCATCGCCGCACGCGACGACTGGGGCCGCACGCCCATCATCATCGGAAAGAAAGACGGTGCTTATGCGGCGACATCCGAAAGCACAGCCTTCCCCAATCTCGGCTACGAAATCGACCGTTTCCTCGGCCCCGGCGAGGTGGTGCGGCTGCGTGCCGACGGCATTGAGCAACTCCGCGCCCCGCAAGACCACATGCAGATATGTTCCTTCCTGTGGGTGTACTACGGTTTCCCCACCTCCACCTACGAAGGGCGCAACGTCGAGGAAATGCGGTTCGACAACGGGCAGATGATGGCTCGGGAAGACCAGACGGAAGTAGACTGTGTGTGCGGCATCCCCGACTCGGGAGTCGGCATGGCCTTGGGCTATGCGGCAGGCATAAGCAAGCCCTACCAGCGCGCCATCTCCAAATACACGCCCACCTGGCCCCGCAGCTTCACCCCGGCCAACCAGGAAATGCGCTCGTTGGTGGCCAAGATGAAACTCATCCCCAACCGCGACATTCTGCGCGGCAAGCGCGTGCTCTTCTGCGACGACAGCATCGTGCGCGGCACGCAGCTCCGCGACAACGTCAGCGTGCTCTTCGACGACGGCGTGCGCGAAGTACATATGCGCATCGCCTGTCCGCCGCTCATCTACGGCTGTCCCTACATAGGCTTCACCTCTTCCAAAAGCGACATGGAGCTGATTACCCGCCGCATCATCGGCGAACTGGAAGGCGACCCCAACAAGAACCTGGAGCGTTACGCCACGACCGACTCGCCCGAGTACCGGCGCATGGTCGACATCATCCGTGAGCGTCTCGGCCTCACCACGTTACGGTTCAACAAACTCGAAACGCTGGTCGAAGCCATCGGCCTGCCGAAATGCAAGCTCTGCACACACTGTTTTGACGGCAGCGGCTGTTGCGGCCATTGCCATTGACGCAAAGCTCCCCTCCGCCATCCGCTTCCTCCATCCGCATCCTTACACAACGCAGCCCCGTGAACCAAATCACGGGGCTGCGTTGTGCTTTTGGGAAACGGTCAAAATGTCGGGGGCTTCAGACGTTGGCCACCCGCATGATGTCGGCAAAGACGCCGGCTGCCGTTACATCTGCCCCCGCGCCGTAACCCTGAATGAGCATCGGGTACTCGCAATAGCGTTCTGTGGTGAGCAGAATGATGTTGTTCGAGCCCTCCAAGTCGTAGAAAGGATGTCCCTGCGGAATTTCGCACAGGCGCACGCTGCCCTTTCCTTCGGCCCACTCCGCCACGAAACGCCACCGTTTGTGTTCGCGTTCCAGGCGGGCACGTTCTGCCTCAAAGTGCGCATCCTGTTCAGGCAGATGCTGCCAGAAATTCTCCAAAGTACCCTCAAAGAGTTCCGATGGGATGAAAAGATGTTGTTCGATGTCGCCAGCCTCCACGCGATAACCGCTTTCGCGCGCCAGGATAACGATTTTGCGGATTACATCCTTGCCGGAGAGGTCAATGCGCGGGTCCGGTTCCGAATAGCCGTTCTCCTGCGCCAACTTGACGGCCTGGCTGAGCGACACCACCGGCGAAAGCGTGTTGAACACATAGTTCAGCGTACCCGACAGCACCGCCTGGATGCGCAGCACGTGGTCGCCCGAAGCGATGAGGTCGTTGATGGTATGAATGATGGGGAGTCCGGCTTTCACCCCCTTCTCGCGAGCCAGGTGCTTCAGGCGAATATAATGGTCATAGGGCGAAGAAGCCGCAATCTTGTTGGCAGCCACGATGTTCACGTTGTGATTGAGTAGTCGCTCATATTGAGTCGCTACCTCGGGCGATGCCGTGCAGTCCACGAAGACTGAGTTGAAAATATTCATCTCCTCTATTTCGCGCATCATTCGCTCCACGCCGCCTTCGCCTCCCTGTTCCATGCACTCACGGAAACGGGCGGGGTCCAATCCGTCGCGGTTGTATGCAGCATGGCTTCGGCCACTGATACCCACGATGTTCAGCTTCAGGCCCCGCTCTTTCAGCAACTTCTCGCGCTGTGAAGCAATCTGTTGCAACAAACTGCCGCCCACGGTGCCCGTGCCACAGATAAAGAGGTTAAGGTCCTGATGCTCACTCAGAAAAAAACTGTCGTGCAGCACGTTCAGCGTTTTCCGGAGCTGGCTGCGTTCCACCACGAACGAGAGGTTCATCTCCTGTCCGCCCATGGCCACAGCCGAGATGCTGATACCGTTGCGTCCCAACACGCTGAAGAGCTGTCCGGCAATGCCCGGCAGGTGGCGCATCCGCTCACCCACCACCGCCACGCTGGCTTGGTTCTCCTCCAGCGAGGCCGGGTTCATCGCGCCGTCGGCAATTTCGAGCGCAAACTCCTCGTCGAGCAACCGGCAGGCGCGCCGCGCATCGGCCGGCGTCATGCAGACCGTCGTACTCGTTTCGGAAGAATTCTGGGCCACCATGAACACGCTGATACCGCCCGTGGCCAAGGTTGTGAAGATGCGACGGTTCACGCCAATCACGCCCACCATAGACGGACCGCTCACGGTCACCATGCTCATCTCGCTAACGGACGAAATACCGCGAATGGGGCGTTCGCTCGGTGCGGCATGTTGGCTGATGACGCTACCCCTCCGTTCGGGGTGGAAGGTGTTCTTCACATAGATGGGGATGTTCTTCTGGCAAACGGGGTAAATCGTGGGCGGATACACCACCTTTGCGCCGAAGTTGCACAGTTCCATTGCCTCAGCGTAGGACAACTGGTCAATGGTATAGGCAGTCGGGATGATGCGCGGGTCTGCCGTCATAAAGCCGTCCACATCCGTCCAAATTTCCAAAGCTTCTGCGTTGAGGGCTGCCGCCAGAATGGCAGCGGTATAGTCGGATCCGCCGCGTCCAAGGTTGGTCGTGATACCCGTTGCAGCATCCGTCGCGATAAATCCGCCTGCCACAGCCACGGCAGGGCATGTGGCAAATGTTTCTTGTATCAGTTGGTTGGTCCGGGCAAAGTCCACGAGGTGCTTCTCGCCCTGCCGGAAAGTCTTCACAAAGCAGCGCGAGTCGTAATGCACCGCCCCGTCAATCAGTTCCGCTACGATGAGCGAGGAAAGCCGTTCGCCGTAGGCCACGATGGCATCGGCCGTTTTCGGAGTCAAGTCCTGAATGAGGCAAACGCCGTGGAGAATGCTGTTCAGCTCGGCCAGCAGTTCTTCCAGCCGCCGGTTGAGAGCCGGCTGCTTTTCCGGCGCAATCACACTGCCCACCATGTCGGCGTGGCGGCTGATGAGCGCGTCCAGCTCCTGGAGATAACTTACGTCGCCCCCGGCTGCCATGTGTGTCATTCGGATGAGTTGGTCAGTAACGCCGCCCAACGCCGAAACCACCACCACTACGGGTTGTGACGTAGTCTCCACGATGTGCTTCACGTTGGTTATGCTTTCGGGAGTTCCCACCGAGCTCCCGCCGAATTTCAATATTTTCATGAATGTCAGCAGAAAAATTTTCAGATGATAATTGGATGGTTGCCGTGGCCGCCGTTTGCGTTCATGTTACCGCCGTCCACGTTCCCGACGGGCATCCTGCACCAATCAGGAGCGTCATTCCGGCAGTAAACCCAAATCCAGCCGCAGCAACGAGCCGACCTGGCCGCCGGTTCAGAGTTTCACGTTCACCTTCTTCCCCTTCGACTCATTTTGCAGGCGGTCGAGGGCTGTCACCACGTAGGTATACTTTTCATGTCCCCCTTGGTAAGGCAGCTTCAGGAGCGTTTGGGGCGTGATGGCCACGATGCGCTCTGTGTTATACAGGTCTATGCGCTCGCCTTTGGCAAAGCGGTAGACCACATAGTTGCGTGCGCGGTCCATCTCGCGTTTTCCTTTGGGCGCGGTCCAGAAGAGATAGTAACCATCGGGCATCCACATGGCTTTCACCTTGCGCGGTTTTCCCGGAGCCTCGTTATCGATGAAGGGGAAGAGGGGTTGCAAGGCCGGGGCACGGTGATATTTTTGGCAAAGCGCGTTGGCGTAATTTCCCTCGTTGCGCACGAGTGCCGCGGAGTACCAGAGGCAGGAGCCTTGTATGCCCCGCAACGAGCGTTGCAGGCGGAATTTGGCATCCATCTGGTTCACGTTGGGATTTTTCTGGTCTGCCGCCCGCACCGTGCGCTCAATATCCTGCCCAATCACCAACGGCCTTCCGCCGGCAAAGCGGCTCCACCACTTCACCAGCTCCTCGTAGTCGGCTGTGCGGTGTCCTATCTCCCAGTACAGCTGGGGCACAGTGTAGTCCACCCACCCTTTGTTAATCCAGTAGAGCACATCGGCATAGAGGTCATCGTAGTTTTGGAGTCCGCCGGTGTTCGAGCCGGGCAAGTTAGTTCCGGCCTTGGCATTGTGGTAAATGCCGAAGGGGCTCACGCCGAATTTCACCCAGGGCTTCACGGCGCGAATACTGTCGTGCAGCATCTCGATGAACACGTTCACGTTGTAACGCCGCCAGTCGGCAATGTTGTCAATGCCGTTGCGGTGCGCCTCGAAAGTCTTTTGGTCGGGAATGCTCACGCCCGCCACGGGGTACGGGTAGAAATAGTCGTCGATATGGAGTCCGTCCACGTCGTAACGGCGCACGATGTCGGCGGCAATATGGCAAATATATTTTCTGTTTTCGTGCAATCCGGGGTCAAAGATATACAACCCATCGTATTCAAAAAAACGTTCCGGATGGAGCACATAGGGATGCGTAATAGCCAGTTCGCGAGTACCTTTTGTTTTGGCTCGAAACGGGTTAATCCAGGCGTGCAACTCCATGCCGCGCTTGTGGCATTCGTCCACCATCCACTGCAGCGGGTCCCAGTAGGGCGAGGGTGCTTTGCCCTGTTGCCCCGTCAGGAAACGGCTCCACGGCTCAAAGGGCGAACAGTAGAGGGCATCGGCCTCACCCCTCACCTGAAAGATGACGGTGTTCACCCCGCAGCGGTGCATCACGTTGAGCTGGTTGGTCAGGTTGGCCTGCATGGCATCGCGGCTCATGCCCTGAAACTGGCCGTTTATCATTTGTATCCACGCTCCGCGAAACTCGCGTTTGGGAAGTATTTCCTGCGCGCTCAATGTCTGCCACATCGAAAGGCACAGGAGGATAAAATAGCATACGGTCTTCATCCGTTTGAAAAGTATTGGTTTTTGTGGGGCCAAAGGTAATGGTTTTTTCACAAAAAAGGGAGTACGGTATACCAATAACCAGCAACCTATGCCCCACATTCGTTCCTGCTTTCACCGCCTGCAGGGTTGTTTCCGGGTGTTGCTTAATCTTATTGGCGGCATTGCGCCCCATGGTTTTCCCCTTGCTCAAAAAAAATTACGCCTTCCGACGAATGAGCGTGGCGGTTCGGGGAGATGTTTTCACAAAGTCAGACATCAACTATCCAACTTGTCCATTGCCCGGTGTTTGACATAAAGATCCCCACAGACAACGGCACCTTCCTTTCACAAGTGCCGAACTATTTTTTCCTACTCGCCGAGTTGATTTTTCTACTCGCCGAGTTGATTTTTCTACTCGCCGAGTGGTGAAGGCTTGATGGGTGAAGCATTCACAGGGGCGACAAAAGGGGGACAACCTTCACTTTACGCGCGCGTATATACGCAATTACCAACTCCAATCGTACCTCCCCGAGTATCTCAGCCTTCACTTTACGCGCGCGTATATACGCAATTTATTCCCCGAAAAAAGTGTTCACCCCTTCACAGGCCCCACGTTTCTTACTGAAACCCAGGCATTTCGAGTGTGAAGGCTTGGTGGTTCAAAGCCTTCACAAGGTGTTACAGCATTCACTGTCGGCCGGTGAACGCTGTGAATACTTGAAACTCAAAGCCTTCACACTCTAAAACACTGAAAATCAGCAGAAAAATGGTCATGTGTGAAGGAGTGAATACTTTTTTCGGGTTTTAATTACGTATATAGCGAACCGTTGATTTTTGTCGATTGGGCACAAAATTGAAGATGTAGCATACCGCAAAGCGACTTTACCAAAAAGGTTTCCCATCGGCATATCCCGTTTAAACATTTCAACAAAGCATTTTGGCTCCCACCCTACCACGACGCCTGGTCGCGGGTTCGCGGGTTCGGGTAGAGGCCGGGGTGCCAAATAGCCCGTACATTGCCCAAGGGATTAACGAAAAAACTATAACTTTGCCGCGTCGGACAGACCAACGATTTCGTTAAGCCAAATGAGCAGAGTATTCAAGCTCGCTTGAATACTCTGCCATGGCGAGAAATCGCACTTTTAAGAAACCAAATTATCTTCCTCACATGACACGCAACATAGCCATCGTATTGGCCGGCGGCACCGGCAGTCGCATGGGAGCGAATTGCCCGAAGCAGTTTCTGCAGTTAGCTGGCCGCACCGTGTTGGAACACAGCGTAGGCACTTTCGCGCAACATCCGCTCATCGACGAGGTGGCCGTGGTGCTCGACCCGCAGTACCACGACGAGGTGCGCCGTTGCTTCGACCGGCACGGTTGGGACAAGGTGCGGCAGCTCCTCCCCGGCGGTGCGCAGCGTTCTGACTCCAGCCTGTCGGCCATCCGTGCCTTTGCGGGCCGGGATGTGCGAGGCTTTGCGCAGCCACGAGGCAGTGGGCGTGGGCATACCCTCGGTCGACACACTGATGGAGGTGAAGGACGGGTTCATGGTTCGCGTGCCGGACCGCAGCCTCATGCAGCGCATGCAAACGCCGCAGGCTTTTCGCCTCGCGGTGATTGAAGAGGCTTACCGCAAGGCCCTGGCCGACCCGCAATTCCGCGCCACGGACGACTGCGGCGTGGTGTTGCATTACCTGCCGCAGATACCTATCTATATAGTGGAGGGCGAAGAACGCAACCTCAAGCTGACTTACGCCGACGACCTGCCGCAGCTCGAACGACTGGCGGCCCGGTAGTCCGATTTATTCCTGTTTGACTTTCTTTATCTTATCCAGCAAATTATGATTGGCCAATACACAGAAGAGGAGTTGGCGCAGCTCCACACGGTGCTGTATGAAATTCTGGGCGAGGTGGACCGCGTATGTTCACTCTTGGACATTCCTTACTGCCTCATCGGAGGGAGCGGCATAGGCGCGTTCTTTGAAAAAGCCATCCTGCCCTGGGACGACGACATCGACCTGGGCATGACGCGCGAAAATTACCAACGTTTCCAGCGCGAGGCTCCCGCCCTGCTACGTCCGGAATACGAGTTGCAAAACGTCTACACCGACCCTCACTGTCCATACTATTTTGCCAAACTCATGAAGCGCAACACGCTGTTTGAGGAGGCTCTCTTCAGCAAAGTGCCGATGATGAAAGGCATCTTTGTGGACATTTTCCCCCTCGACAAGGTGCCCGACGCACCCCGGCCCCAACTGCTGCAACGCAAGGTGGGGCAATTTATCAACTGCTGCCTGATGGGCAAGGAAATATGGATGTGGAAGCATTTCGGCAAGTGTCAGGTGGAACATCCCACCAACCGCGGCGCACTTCCCTGCCTGCTGACGCGCATCGTGTGTGCCCTGTTCAGCAAAATGCAAATCTACCGCGTGTTAGAATGGTGGTGTTCGCGGTATAACCGCCGCAACGACTGCACTTACTACAACTTGGTGCTCTTCCCGAGGGACCACATTTCAGTGGACAGCATGGAGCACCCGCAGCGGTTGCCTTTCGGGCCGCTCGTGGTTCCTACGCCCCGCGATTTGGAAATCTATCTGAACAACCACTACCCCGGACTCACGAGGTACGTGCCCAAAGAAAAACAGGCCAACCACCATCCTATGCGGCTGTGTTTCAACACCGCAGACGAACGCGAGCAAGCCAGATAAAGGCCACTGCCGACTCTTGTCCACCAATCCACTACGCCACATGAGAGTGCTCTATTGCAACCCCAGCTTTTGGGAATACCGCCTGCCTTTCTATGCCGAACTGAACCGACTCTTGGACGGCAACTTCCACGTGATTTATTCCACCAAGCGTTACCAGGCGGGCCACACCGACCTGCTCGGGAAAATCAAGCGGACCTTGGGCGACAATGCCCACCCTTGGGACAGCGAATGGCTCTACGACAGCCACACCCGTGCTTTCGGACGCTTCACGGAAGGGAAGCCACACACGTCCTTCCCCTTCGGGCTGTGGAAACGTATCAGCCGCATCCGTCCGGACGTGCTGATCACGGAGGGCTTCATGCAATGGACGCCCATCGTGCAGCTCTACGCGCTCACCCACCGCCTCCCCGTGTTCATGGGCTACGAGAAAACGCCCTGGACGGAGCGAAACAATTCGCGGATGAAGAACCTGAAACGCCAATGGCAGGACCGCGCTTTCACCGGCTACTTTGTGAATGGCAGCGAAACGCGAAAATATTTGGAAAGCATAGGTGTCGACCCGGCCAAGATACACATCGGCGGCATGAGTGCCGACAGCAGCGGACTGCGCAGCGACATCGCACGATTGGATGCACAAAGCCGGGCGGCATTTAAGGCACGTTTTTGCCCCGAAGGCCGTGGCCTGGTTTATCTCTTCAGCGGCCGCGTGGAGGAGCTCAAGGGTGCGCCCCATTTGGTCAGGGCTTGGATGAAACACACCGCCCTGCATCCCGACGATGCCTTGGTGCTCATCGGCATGGGCGACAAGTTCGACGAGCTGAAGGCGGACTACGGCCAATGCCCCCGCCTCTTCTTGGAAGGGCGCGTGCCCTACGACGAGGTTCACAAGTACTATGCCGCCGCCGACGTGTTTATCCTGCCCACACTCTTGGACAACTGGAGCTTAGTCGTACCCGAGGCCATGGCCTGTTCGCTGCCCGTGGCCACAAGTATCTACAACGGTTGCCATCCCGAACTCATTATTGAAGGAGAGAACGGCACGGTGTTCGACCCGCTGCAGGAAGAATCGCTGCTCCGGGCTCTCGACTATTTCCACCATGTGGACCTCCGCGCCCACGGCGCACGCTCGGCAGAGATTGAGCGGGAGTGGTCCACGGAGCGTTGCGCGCAACGTGTGTTCCAATGTCTGGAACGCTACGCGCCACGAGCCGGCAAACCTTCCTGATGGGTGCTGCAAACCGACAGCCGACTTCCATGAGCCAATGACCGACATTGTCGGGAAAATGGCCGACTGCGGCACAGCAAGTTGACACATCGACCCATCGTTCTCCCTTTACGCTCCATTTCTGCTCCATTTCGCCAACCGAATTCTCCCTCATGCTCTCCTTTCATTACCTTTCCATCGGATATGGCCGCCATGCCGTGTGCCGCCACCTGACCGCCCGTTTGTCAGCGGGCAAGTTGGTGGCTTTGCTGGGCACCAACGGTTGCGGCAAGAGTACCTTGCTACGCACGTTGGCGGGGTTTCAGCCGCCGGTGACGGAGGCGGAAGGCGGAGGGGAGACTTCGCTGCTGCTGGAGGGCAAGCCGCTGGCTTCCTACTCGGCCCGCGAACTGGCACGCTTGGTGAGCGTGGTGCTGACCTTCCGCCCCGAAGCCGAGGCCCTGACGGTGGCCGATGTGGTGGAGATGGGGCGCATTCCCTACGCCGGACTGTGGTACGGAACCACGGACAACGACTGCCAACAGGTGGGCCGCGCCATGCAGTTGGCGGGCGTAGAAGCTTTTGCCCGCCGTCCCCTCAACTCACTCAGCGACGGCGAGCGTCAGCGGGTGTTCATCGCCAAGGCATTGGCGCAGGCCACGCCGCTCATCCTGCTCGACGAGCCTACAGCCTTCCTCGATTTTCCCTCGAAAATCCAAATGTTGCGCCTGCTCCGCCGTCTGGCCCATGAGGAGGGAAAGACCATCCTGCTGAGCACGCACGACGTGGAACCGGCCCTCCACTTGGCGGACGAACTTTGGCTGCTCAGCCCCGACGGCCTGCAATGCGGCACGCCGGACGAGCTTTCGGCAAATGGCAGCCTGGGCCGCTATTTTTCACGCGAAGGACTGACCTTCGACCCCGAGCACCTGCGTTTCCGCTATGAGGCGCAGGTGGTACTACCCCAACAGTAATCGCAGAAAAGCCCAGCGTGGCGCAGGAAATAGCCAACATCCTGGGAGCCACGAACCGACATCAAGGTTACTTGGAAGGCAATGGCTACCAGGTGACCTGGACTTACGGCCACTTGTGCGAATTGAAATATCCCGAGGACTACACCCCGCTGTGGAAAGGCTGGAACTTGGGCGCGTTGCCCATGGTGCCGCCGCGCTTTGGCATCCGCCTGAAGGACGACCAAGGCGTGCGCAAGCAATTTGCCGTCATTGAGCAACTGATGTCGAAGGCCGAGCGCATCGTGAACTGCGGCGATGCCGGCCAAGAGGGCGAACTCATCCAGCGGTGGGTGATGCAGAAGGCCGGGGCGCACTGTCCCGTAGACCGCCTCTGGATTTCCTCACTCACGGAGGAGAGCATCCGCGAAGGGTTCCAGACGCTGCGCCCGCAGGAGGAGTACAAACCGCTCTACGAGGCGGGACTCTGCCGCGCCATCGGCGACTGGCTGCTGGGAATGAACGCCACGCGGCTTTACACCCTGAAGTATGGCGACCGCAGCAAGCGAGGCGCGCAACCGCTCAGCATAGGCCGCGTACAGACCCCTACCCTCGCACTCATCGTGAAGCGGCAGATGGAGATTGACCACTTCAAGCCGGAACCTTACTGGGTGCTGACAACCGTCTACCGCGACACGACGTTCAACGCCGTCATGGCCGACCCCAACGACGACGAGCCGACGGACGAGAAGGCAGAAGGCGGCGACAAGAAGAAAGAAACCGCACCGGCTAAAAAAGGATTTGCCACGGAAGAGGAAGGACGCGCCGCACTGGAACGTATACGCACGGAGCCGTTCACCGTGACTTCAGTGGAGAAGAAGAAGGGTACGGAAATGCCGCCCCGCCTCTACGACCTCACCTCGCTGCAAGTGGACTGCAACAAGAAGTTCGGTTTCTCCGCCGACCAGACGTTGCAACTCATCCAGTCGCTCTACGAGAAAAAGATTACGACTTATCCGCGCGTAGACACGACTTATCTTTCCGAGGACATCTATCCGAAATGCGGCCCCATACTCAACGGCATCAGTGGCCGCTACGGCGAACTCCTCATGCCCTTGCGCGGCGCGAAATTGCTGAAACGGAAGAAGGTGTTCGACTCTTCCAAAGTGACGGACCACCACGCCATCATCCCCACCGGCGTGGCACCGCAAAACCTCAGCGACATGGAGATGAAGGTGTTCGACCTGGTGGCGCGCCGCTTCATTTCCGTGTTCTATCCCGACTGCAAATTTGCCACAACCACGGTGTTGGGCGAGGCGGCCGACGTGCCGTTCAAAGCCACAGGCAAACTTATTTTGGAACCCGGCTGGCGCGCGGTGTACCAGGCGGTGCGCTCACAGCAAATGCCGACAGAAAACGACGAGGAACGGCCTGACGATGCAGAACGCACCCTACCCGACTTCGTGCGCGGCGAGAGCGGGCCGCACACGCCGGACCTCACACAAAAGATGACGCAACCGCCGCGTCCTTACACCGAGGCGACGCTGCTGAGGGCGATGGAAACGGCGGGGCGCACGGTGGAAGACGAGGAGTTGCGCGATGTGATGAAGGAAAACGGCATAGGCAGGCCTTCCACCCGCGCGGCCATCATCGAAACCCTCTTCCGCCGGCAATACATCCGCCGACAGCGCAAAAATATCCTGGCCACGCCCACTGGCATCGAGCTGATTGCCATCATCAAGGAGGAACTGCTGAAAAGTGCCGAACTCACGGGACGCTGGGAGCGCAAGTTGCGCCTCATCGAGCAGCAGCAATACAGCGCGCCGCAGTTCATAGAGGAACTGAAGCAGATGGTGCAGGAAATTGTGATGCAGGTGTTGAGCGACAACTCGGCACGGCGCGTCGGCATGGCCACTTCGGAGGCTGCACCAGCCGCTCCGTCTGCCCAACCCTCTGCCCCGGAAAGCGGCACAGAAGCTGCCGCTGCTCCCCAACCGAAACCGCGCAAACGAATCATCCGCGCCGGCAGCATCTGTCCGCAATGCGGCATCGGGAAAGTAATCAAGGGACACACGGCCTACGGCTGCTCGCGCTGGAAAGAGGGCTGCGACTGGCGCAAGCCGTTCTGACACATATTTTTCTACCCACTAAACGAACAAACCAACCTATTTCATACGCATTATGATTGATCTTTTCATCCTTGTCCTGATGATTTGGGCCGCCTTCAACGGCTGGCGCAACGGGTTTATCAAAGAAGTCGTTTCCTCCGTAGGTTTTCTGGCCGGCTTGCTCATCGCCGCCACCTGTTACAGCACCTTTGGCGAATACCTCGCCGTAACGGGTACGGAGACCAATATGTTTACCAGCGTAGTGGCCTTTTTCCTCCTTTGGATTGTCGTTCCCATCGTGCTGGGGCTCGTGGCCAACATCCTCACCAAGGCCCTCAAGGGTATGCAGCTCGGTCTGCCCAACTCCATCCTCGGCGCGCTGGTCAGCCTCGTGAAGTACGTGGTGCTCATTAGTTGCGTGCTCAACGTGATGCAGGCTCTCCACATCCTCAACGAGGAAAAGACTGTAGACTCCAAGCTCTACGCCCCCGTGACCGGCGTGCTGCAATGGCTGTGGGAGAACCACGGTACCCTGATGCCGGCTGACGAGGCCGATACCCTCAAGAACGACACGGTCTGGGTGGACATGACGAACCGGTAAACGGCTCTCCACCCCGCCTCCTACCTTTTAATCGAAACACTCTCTGCAATGGCACAAGAACAACAGGCTGCAGCCGACACACAAAACGCTTATGTGAAAGGGCTGGCTGAAAAGCAATACGAATACGGCTTTACCACCGACGTACATACCGAAATCATCGAAAAGGGCCTCAACGAAGAGGTCATCCGCCTCATCTCCTCCAAAAAAGGGGAGCCGGAATGGCTGCTCGACTTCCGACTGAAGGCTTACCGCCACTGGCTGACGCTCGAACAGCCGGATTGGGGGCACGTCAACCTGCCCCCCATTGACTACCAGGCCATCTCCTACTACGCCGACCCTACGAAGAAGCAACGCGAACAGGGAAAGGGCGAGATAGACCCGGAACTGATGAAGACGTTCGACAAGCTGGGCATCCCCCTGGAGGAGCGCATGGCCCTGGCCGGCGTGGCGGTCGACGCGGTGATGGACTCCGTGAGCGTAAAGACCACTTTCAAGGAGAAACTCCAGGAGAAGGGCATCATCTTCAGCTCTATCAGCGAAGCGGTGCGCGAAAATCCGGAACTGGTGCGCAAGTATCTTGGCACGGTGGTGCCTTACCGCGACAACTATTTCGCCGCGCTCAACAGCGCGGTGTTCTCCGACGGTTCGTTCGTGTACATTCCGAAAGGGGTGCGCTGCCCCATGGAACTATCCACCTATTTCCGCATCAATGCGCGCAACACGGGACAGTTTGAGCGCACGCTCATCGTCTGCGACGACGGGGGGTACGTGAGCTACCTGGAGGGCTGCACCGCCCCCATGCGCGACGAGAACCAGCTGCACGCCGCCATCGTGGAAATCGTGGTGAACGCCAACGCGGAGGTGAAGTACAGCACCGTACAGAACTGGTACCCCGGCGACAAGGAGGGACGCGGCGGCGTGTACAACCTGGTGACGAAACGCGGCCAGCTGCGCGGCGAAAACTCCAAGCTGTCGTGGACGCAGGTCGAGACCGGCTCGGCCATCACGTGGAAGTACCCTTCGTGCGTCCTCATGGGCGACAACTCGCAGGCGGAGTTCTACTCCGTGGCCGTGACGAACAACCACCAGGAGGCGGACACGGGCACCAAGATGATACACATCGGGAAAAACACGCGCAGCACCATCATCTCGAAAGGCATCTCGGCGGGCAAGAGCCAGAACTCATATCGCGGCCTCGTGAAGGTGGGCAGCAAGGCGTCGGGAGCGCGCAATTATTCGTCGTGCGACTCGCTCCTGCTCGGCTCGCAGTGTGGTGCACATACCTTCCCGTACATCGACGTGGCCAATCCGGATGCCACGGTGGAGCATGAGGCCACGACATCGAAAATATCAGAAGACCAGCTCCTCTATTGCAACCAACGGGGCATACCTACGGAAGATGCCGTGTCGCTTATCGTGGGCGGATATGCCAAAGAAGTGATTAACAAACTGCCCATGGAATTTGCGGTCGAAGCGCAGAAACTGCTCAGCGTTTCGTTGGAGGGCAGCGTAGGGTAAAACTGCCAAATGGTGGCAAACATTGCGTAATGTGCTTGCTCGTTTCGGGGTCGGAACGGGCAAGCACATTAACTTTTTTAACCTCTTAGCAAGATATTTGCGCCAGATTTCAACACAACTCGCCGTGCCGATATTCCGGCACCGGGCTTAGGATTGTCTAATCGGCGAGTTATCGCGCCAACTCGGCGTGCCGAACTTACAACTCGGCGAGTAGAAATTACAACTCGGCGAGTAGAAATTACAACTCGGCGAGTAGGAAATCCTAATCCTGGATTTGTCACGCCGAAAATAGGGGTAAAAAAAAGGAAGGGGGCTATGGATGTAGCTCTCTTCCTTTTTGCTATAGCAAATTTAAGCATTGGAGCGCGAGACTCCAAATCTGCATTTTCGGAATTAACAATCTATATTTTTCTTAATAACGACGTGCTGAAACATTTACCGAACAGCAATCATTATTAGAGAAACCATTGAAAGGGCTCATCAGTTCACCGCCACTTTTTCGCCATTTACCACGTAGATGCCGCGCGGCAGGTTGCGGAGAGCCTCCCGGCGCGTAGCGGCACTGCGTATGAGGCGACCGTCGAGGGTAAACACGCTGAACGAACCGGCGGTTACGGTGGGCACTGTCAGCGACGAGATGGTGGCTTGCCCGTAGATGTCCAAGTCGTGGGCAGGCATGGTGGTCGGCAGGTCAATCCAGCCGGAGAAATCGACATATTTCGATTCGTCCACCTCGGGTGCCACGATGGTTTCGCCGTAAGCCACGGTCTGCGTGGTGTACAGTTCATCGTTGAGGTAGTAGCGGATTTGGTAAGTGTTCACCTCATACACCGCCTCGACGGCTGCATCGTGCGAAGGCATGGTTGCAGGCAAATTCTTCCACTCCACAAACGTATAGCCCTCCTTCTCCGGTGCAACAGTCGGAACTACTTCGTCGCCGAAATAAAGCTTTTGCGTAGCGTAGACTTCACCATCGACGAGATAAGTCAGTACGTACTGATTGACGGTAAACACTGCCGTCACCACGACATCGTGAGCCGGCATCGTTTCGGGCATATCCTGCCACTCCACAAACGTATGACCCTCTAACTCGGGTGCATCGGGCAGCGTAGGCACCGCACCGAAATCCACCTGTTTCGTTGCGTACACTTCGCCTTCAACGAGGAATGTCAGTGTGTATTGATTGACGGAATAGACGGCCTCGACCGTAACATCGTGGGCCGGCATCGTGGCGGGCAGTCCCTGCCACTCCACAAAGGTATATCCCTCCTTCGTTGGGGCATCGGGCAGCGTAGGCACAGCACCAAAATCCACCTGTTGCGTGGCGAACACTTCGCCTTCAACGAGGAATGTCAGTGTGTATTGATTGACGGAATACAAAGCCTCCACCTTCACATCGGCGGCCGGCATCGTGGCGGGCAGGCCCTGCCACTCCACAAAGGTATATCCCTCCTTCGTTGGGGCATCGGGCGGTACGACGGTAGCACCGAAGTCAAGCTGTTGCGAAGTGTAGGTTTGTCCGTCAACAAGGTAGGAAATGGTGTATTGGTTGATAGCATACGAGGCTTCTACTGTAACATCGTGCGCCGGCATCACGTCGGGCAGTCCTACCCATTCCACGAAGCTGTAACCCTCCTTTGCGGGTGCATCGGGCACCATCGAGCTCTCGATGGAGCTGCCTTCGAGTACAGAGACGCGATCCACCTCTGTGCCATCGGCTTGGAAGATAAGTTTGTAAAAGTCGCCTTCGGCCACATTGAACGTGGCGGCCACAGGGTCGAGCTGCTTCGATTCACCGTTGCGCAGAGAGAGCTGGGCTTGCGTGAGGCTGACTTCATACTGCCCGGCGGCGAGCGATACATCAGCGTGCAGGCCAAGCGTGAACAAAGGGCCAGATGTGCCTTCAATGGCCTTGTTGGCCACGGAAAGGGCGATAACACGGAGTGTGCCGTCGGTCCGTGTGGAAGCATAAATCACGTGATTGGCCAAACGGTCCGTGGCTGCAATGGTGGCATCGGCATAATGAACGCCGGCCGGCAGGGTAAAATCGAATTGGAAAGCCGTAGCGTTCCAATCGGCAACGTTGTCTACTTCAACAGCGAGGGTCCAATCCGAGCCCGGTTGCGTTTCGACCACAGAAAGGGAGAGCTTGGGGGCAGTGTCGGCCGCCAAGGCTACATGGAAGCAAAGGGCCCAAAAGGAAAGCAGGATATATAAATAAGATTTCATGGGTCAGTCTTTTTCGTGTGTCGTTGCGAAAAGGGAGATGTCGCAGGCAGGAAAGCGGCAGGCGGCTGTTTGGCATCGGACTGCCGGTCCGACTACCGACAGAAGCAGTTGCCTGCGACAAGTCGACTTAACGTATCAGTACTTTTTGATGATTGACAATGTAAAGGCCGGCTGGCAGGGAGATGCGGGTACGTCCGGCAGAAAGATGGAGGGTTCGGAACAGACGGCCATCGAGCGTGTAAACGGGAACGTCGACCGGAGTGGCAGAGTCGAGCAACAGGGCTTCGCCTCCTTCGACACTGACAGCCTCAACGGGCGACAGGCCGGTGGTTTCCATCTGGAACTTCGCGGAACGCGGCGACAGGCGGAGGTCTTCACCCTGCACATTGGTCAACGTGGCGGCCTCGATGCTCACCACGCGCTCCCGGCTCGGAATGAGGCGGGACGCTGTGAGCGTCAGTTCCATGGCTGCTTCGCCCACAGGCAACGGATTAGCCGAAACGCCCCATACGGCCACGCGCCAGCGGCCATCGTCCAAGGACTGGAAGCTGACAGTGTGTCCCTCCCACTCTTCAGGCAGGCGAACGGTTTCGAGCGTCATGCCCTCGGGCAACAGCACGTCGAACTGGGCGGCTGCATACTGACCGGCCTCCACCTTGAAGCTGACAGGCAGCGTGGTTTCCTCGCCGGGGCGGAGTGCGAAGGCTGACATGGAGAGGGCTGCTTCGGCTGCCGGGAGTTGCAGGTGGCGAGTGGTGAGGGTGGGCTGCCGAAGGGCAAGGGCCACAATGTGAACGGCATCATTCACCGTAATACTACCCGACTTGTCGGCATCAGCCTGTTCTTCCTCAAACGTTTCGTTCTCCAGGTCCAACAGGTGGTTGACCACACAGACGGCATCAGCCACGGTAATGGCACCATCGAGGTTGACATCGCCCAAAGCGATGGCCATGGGTTGGGTGAGGTCGTAGGCGGTGAGGTTGCGGTAGATATAGTTTGAACGCTGCTGCAACCAGTTTTTCATGTTCGTGGCATAAGTATCATAACCCGTGCCGTCGCTCCACCGTTCGGCGTTGTGGAGGAAAGAAGGTTTGGCGTAGGCCAGGTAATCGTCGATGTATTCAATGAGTTCCTGCTCATGTTCTGCGCGGAAGGTGGTCCAGAGGTTGTAGGTGGCACGCTTAACGGCCTCGCTGTTGTTGTAGGCCGCATTGAAGAAGCGTGCTCCGGACCTGGAACTGCCCAGTTCGATAAAGTTCTTGCTGTACCCCGAAGTGCAGTAGCTACCCGTGCCGTCGTAGCCGTAAGCCCAGTCGAAGTCCCAGACCGGCCCGAAAACATAGGGGCAGTGTAAAGCCAAAATATCCTCACGGTAAACAAAAGTGCTCTTGGGATGATTCAGCTCCATATTGAGGACGTAGTTGTTCACGAACATGTAGCGCACGAACTGGTCAATGTCGAGCTTATCGGTGTAGGCATCAGTACCGGTCAGGGCCAAACTTGTCAATTCGTTGAAGTCGTCCTGGATAAGGTTGAAGCGGTCTTCGTTGTAGTTCTCGGTGAAATCGGGCTCCTTGATGTTGACGGGCAGGGCGTAGGATGTGTCGCGGAACTTGTAAACCTCGTCGTAGTAGCTGTCCAACTCCAGCAGCACGGCGTTGGTGTCGTCGTCAAGGTCAACGCTGTTGTTCGACAGACCCACGTGCTGGGTGAAATTATAGCTGCCCCTGTATTCGCCGTTGAGGTAAAGTTCCACAGGAATGATGTCGTTGGCAGCCACGGTGCCTGCCATCTGCGCCACCTTCATGGCCACGGCGTTCGTCATCATGGAACCGCTCTGATTGTTGGCCAAGAGCACCCAGCTCTTGCCGGCGGTAAGTCCGAAAGGCTTCTTCTTGGCATCAAACTTCAGGCGGTAGGGACTTTTACCCCCAGTGCCCTGCCAGCTGCTGTTGCCACGGCCTTTGATATTGACCGAGTCGGCGAAATCGGGGAAGACTCCCGCGCCGTCAATCAGGATTTCGGCGCGCAGGTATACCTCTTTGCTGGAAATCATCTGCCCTCCTTCCACATTGATGTCAATGCGCGGCACCTGCGTGGCATGGTCGGTGAGCCAATCTACATGAGCCCGCACGGTACGTCCGTAAGGATGCCAATCGAAAGCGTAAACCGCAGGATGTACCAGCACACTGTCGGCCCCCTCAGCCGGGGTTACACTGTAGAGTTCCAACTCGGCTAAACAGAGATAGTTCTTGTAACTCGCCCCCGTCTGAACCAGTCGCAAATGGGAGTAGGCTCCACCCAATGCTATGTCGGGCGAGGTATAGGGCGCGCTCATGGCTGTGGGCAAGCCCTCGGTGAATGAAGCGACCTCGCTCCACGTGTTGCCGTCGGCACTGACTTGGATGCTCCAGGCCGTGGGTACGCGGTTGGCATCGGGACGGGTAACGTAATAAAAGCTGATGTTTTCCAAGGCTTCGGGGAGGTTGATCTCTACATAGGGATATTCGTCCAAGGGAAGCTTTTCGTAACTGCCCGAGCCCCACGTGGAATGGAAGAAGGTATTGAGGTTGCCATCCAGCACCTTGTCCAGTCCCTCCGTTTCCTCATAGTTTGACGGCGCATTGGTGGAGAGCATATCGGCCGTAAGCGTTACACGAGTGCGCTCGCCACCCGGAATTTGCCACTCCTCATCCTGCAATTTGCGATAGCTGCATTCGCGCCAGCCGTCGTAGGCCAGGGTGTAGACCACCTCGGGGTCGAAGCGCAGGCGCGACACCTTGCTTTCCTGAAGCCGGCCGTCAACGTAAGCCTTGGCATCGGGATGGCTCAGCTGGAAGGAGGGGGTGAGCCGTTTGCCGATGGCACCGACCGTGGCCTGCACCAGGGTGTCGCTGACCAGCTCTGCCTGCACGTCGGTATAGACCTGGTCATTGTACTTGTTGTTAAATTTGAACGAGGTGAAGACCGGGAGGTCTTGGGGGCGGGAGGTTTCACACCGCTCCACCTCGCTCAACGGGTAAGCCACGACAGAATCGTTGAGCAGGGTGAGCCGGATGGAGTCATTGCTTTCCACGGCCTGCCGCAGGATATTTCCCGGGAAAACATCGAGCCGGCCTCCCTGAAGATACAGGAAGAGGCTGTCGCCCTCAGCATAGGTGAGGGTCTGCGCCGCAAGGGGAAATGCGGAACAGAAAAGAAAGAGAAAAAGAGATAGAAGTTTCTTCATGGATTACTTAAAAGGAAGAAGGAAGGTTTGCAAGGGAGAAAAACAAGTCGGTATGGGAATACACGACTTCAGCACAAAAACAAAGGACTACACCGGGCCTCACAAGCCAACGACAATGTAGTCCTTTGCTAAAGAAAGCTGCCTATTCGGGCATCACGTTTGTTGTACCGCTGATATAAGTATAAGTTCCGTCGCAAGAGATTCCTTTGGCTTTCTTGCCGGTAACGTTCATGGAGATATTTCCTCCGTCGAAGGTATAGTTACCTTTTATCTTCATGCCGCGACACTTGGATTCCAAGTCGGGATCATCGGGCATATAGGTGGTGCCCGTAACGTCCATTCGGATGGAAGTGGCGTTGCCGGAAGCTTGGTTGATGAGCAGGTCGGTACCGACACTGAAACCTTTGGTGCCCAGACCTGCCACTTCGGCATAGATGTCGCCGCCACTGACGGTGAGGGTGTTCTCCGTCTTGAGTCCTTTCACATCGTCGGCCGTTACGCGGAGCGAAAGCGTACCGCCGTTGATAAAGGCCTGGCCGTTGAACTCGTCTGTGGGGTCTTTGGTTACGGAAACGTCAATGCCGTCGCCGCCCGTACCGCTGATGCTGACTGTGCCACCGTCCATTTGGAAATACTGCTCGATGTGCATGCCGTCGCTCACCGCCGCAGTGATGTTGAGCTGGCCAAAGTCGGACTTGAGGAGGGTATATTCGTCGGAAGCATAGGCGTGCTTGGTCTGTCCGGTGAGGTTGAGCGTGCCATTGCCTTTAAATTCAGCATGACCGTTGATGAAGAAACAAGCCTTCTGCTGTCCGCCGACACCGTCAGCAAGGGTGGTCACACTCCCTTCGGGCAGCACCACGGCGATGCGCTTGCCGTTTTCAATGCAGACGGCTGCGCTGTCAGGATTGGTCAACGAGAGGTTGTCCAAGCAGAGGGTGGACTTGAACTCCCCGTCCATCCAGAAAGAACCGTTCGACGAGGAGCCCGAAAGGGTGTAGGTTACTTCGCTGTCGAGGGCGGCATCGGCCAGAACGGCCACATGGCCACCGTTGACGGTGATGTGGAGCAAGGGGGCAACGTCAGCTGAAACGGTTACCTGCGCCCCGCTCTCAGAATAGCGCACACCGAGGGTGGCGGGCTGTACTTCGGAACGGTCGAAGAGGATTTCGCTGACCGAAGCGGTGGAGAAGGTGTTACCCATCACGGTGAAGTTGGCTCCACCGGAAGCAAAGACAATGTCGTCAGCCGTAGCGGAAGGAATAAGGGTGGTTACAGGACCTTGTACCACCTTCATGGTTTGCGCCATGCCGCCCAGGCAGCACAGCGCGGCCAATGTGAAGGAAAAAAGGCGTTTCATCGTGCCAGGACTTTAAAGGATTGACCTTTGATTTTCACTACATAAACGCCGGGAGCCAGACCCGAAGCGGGAACTTGGCGGCCATCGGTTCCATAGATGCTGACACTGCCGGCAGGAGCATCGGTAATGAGACGGCCGTTTTCGATGCGGAATGCGGGAGCCGCGTCGGCTGCGGACGAAACGGTGTTCAGCCCGGTGGACTCCAGGGCAAAGAACATTTTGTCCATGTCGGCCAGGGCGATGCTGACGCTTTGGGTGCCATTGTCGGCCACCAGCAGGCCATCGGCGAAGGTGATGCGCAAATTGTCGAGGTTCAGGCTGGTTTCCGTGCCGTTGGCCTGCTTAAGGGTGAGGTAGTCGTAGCTTTGGGCGTGGGCAGTGCCTGCACCCAGCACGAGGGTAAGAAGGAGTAAAAGGATTTTCATAAGCGAAAACGTATTTTTTAATCGTCAAATCGGATGTAAGAAATGGCCATTGGGGAAGGGGGCCGCCGGAACGATACTCCTGCGCGTTCAGAACTTGAATTTGTAACTGAGCGAGATGGCGTGGTCGCTGGAACGGGCGTCATCGTCGGCTCCGTTGTCATAAACGTAGGCGAAGTCCAGACGGTGCTGCTTGGTGATCTTCCACTCCGCGCCCAGGGTGAGGCGTTTTTTGTCTAAATGGAAGTCCTCGCTCAGGTTGTTGCTCAGCTCATACGACGCATAGGGGGTCCAGGCGCAATGCTTGATGTTGTACTCCACGCCCAGGCGGGAACGGAGATAGTGGCGGTTCTTGGCGCGTTTCAGTTTCTCCTCCTGTTCCCATTTGGAGAATACCTGGCCGGCATAATCGTAACGGTCGCCGGTCCAGCCGCCGAGCTGTTCCTCGGGAATGAGCTTGCGATATTTGTCACGCAGGGTGGAAGTTTCCACATAGTGGGTGTACTGGTAGCGTTCGCGCAGGCTGATGGTGAAGCGGCCCAAAGGCAGTTTGCCGGTGAGGTCGAGCGTGGCACGGTGCTTGTTGCGCCAATAGGCGTGGTCAACATTGTAGCCGTTGAACTTATCCGTCTCTACGCCGTCGTCGTCCTTCTTATAGTCGATTTCGGATTCCTGGAAATTGTAGTCATGAAGGAACACGTAGCCCACCCCGATGGAGAAATACTTGAGGGGCTTGTAGGAGGCTCCGGTGGAGAAGGCCCAACGGGCGGGCTGACTGACGTTGTCCTCCATGCGGTATTCCACTCCGGCGTCAACAGAGAAATTCTTGCCAAGGTCTTTTTGCACGGCCACTTCAGTCCAGAGGCTGAAGTCGTCTTGGGCGAAAACGGGCACGGCCAACAGGGCGGCGGCCAACAGGGAAAGGCGTTTCATGCGGCGAATGTGTAAAGGGTTATCCCATGGGTATTTTGAACAGACGGTCAACCGACTTGATGCGCTTGTCGGGGTCCTGATAGAAGACGCGGAGCATGGTCATGTCGGTGAGGAAGTCGACAGCACCCACCTCGACGCGGTTGATTTTGAGCCCCAGCCGCTCTTCCAGGTCGGCCTTCAGCTCGTCGTAACGCTCGGGTTTGATTAAATCGATATTGTCGTATTTCACATACTTGCACCCTTCGTTGCTCTTGGTGAGGAAGTTCTCGCACAACCACACGCAGAGGATGAAGATGCCGTTGATTATCAGCTGTTCCAGGAAGCTCAGGCTGTCGCACTTGCCGTTGAGCACGCTCAGGGCCACGAGGAAGAAGAGATAGGTCATCTCGCGGATGGGCACACTCTCCGTGCGGTAACGGATGATGCCGAAGATGGCGAAAAGCCCCAAAGCGGCACCGATGCCCATGTCGTTGGCATCGCGCAGGAGCAGGGCAATGAGCATGAATATGCTGACACTCAGAAGGATAAAGGTGAAGTAATAATCGCGGCGATGGCCTTTGGGATAATAGAAGAAATGGACTACACACCACGTGACGATGGTGTTGATCAAAAGGCTTACGATAAGACTGCCCAGCAGCCCCGTGATTCGGAAATTCTCAGGTTCGAAGAACTGATTGATAAAATTTTCCATGTCTTAGATTGATAATGTTGGACGTAGCCGTTTGCCCGTTTCTGCCGGCAAGGCTGCCCATAATTAGTTAAGGTTTTATTGGATAGAAAAAGTAACAAGGTTAGTTCAAGAGGTGTGCCGTACCGTTTTTTCCTTGATCTTGCGGATCTTGATGAGCCGCTTCTTAAATCGGTTGACGCGCAGTGTCTGGTCGGTCACCGCCGCGCCGATGCAGTATTTGCTGAAACCGGAGGGCTTGATACGCAGCTTTCGCAACAAGGGAAGGATGGGTGAAGGCACGCGGCCGTCCCTTTTGAGTTCTATGACCACGATATTGTCCATGGTGGCCGTGGCCTGCGTTTTGTAATTGAAAAACCGGATGTCGAAGTCAATGGTGAGCCGCTCGGTCTTGCCCTTGTTGACCAACGTGATACGGTTGAAACGGTTGCCCACGGTGGGCGTGAGATCATCAAAGGAAAGCCCGGCGCGCTGTTCGAGGAAGTCCTGCCCCGCCTGCTCGTTGATGACAGCGTCGAGGGAAGGCACGGGCACGCGGCTCTTGAATGTTTTTCCGTGGTTGTCCTTTTTCTTGATTTCGAGAAAGGATTGGGCGGAGCCGACATAGGTGCGCACCCTCACCTTGCGGCGTGGGGTGTGTCCGGCTTGATGGAGGTGGAACATGGCATCGTTTTCGTCATCCCAATAGGTGGTGGCGTAAGGGCTGATACGATGCCCTTCTATCTCTTGGGAATAATAGCTGTCGCGCGTAAGCTCCAGCAGCTGCAAGAGAGTGGGTATGTTGGTGAGATACTTCTGGTCCGTGCGTTTCATGAGCCTTATCTCCGACATCTCGTCGAGCGTGATGGGCGGCATGGCTCGCAAAAGCTCTTCAATACGACTGTCTTGGTTGTCCATAGCATGAAAGGCGAAAGAACAAAGTTATTGTAGTTTTCGCAGCAAATATATTTGAAAAAACAGCTATGCCAAAGTAAATTGAGCTTAAATCGACAATTCGGCCGTATTTTCCCGTAAATATCCATTTATGCTATTGCAAGGCTGCATTGAAACGGCAACAGGACACCTACTCAAAATAAAACGAGAGGACGACCATGCCCACCGTGGCGCGGTCAATGCTCTGGGTATAGACCATCTGCGAGGGGTCGGTCAGGTCGTTGCGCTTCTTCTTGAATACATTGCCCAGACCGAAGCAGAACTTGAGTTCGGGGATGAACTTGAAGAAGGGCATATAGAGGTCGCACCCCATGCCGGCTTCGAGCATGAGGGTGAAAGGCTTGACCTGCAACTTGTCGTGCTTGCCGGTGGTCAAATCGTACATGGGTGCTACGCCCGCAATGACGTAGGGACGGTAATTGTTGAAACGCGGGGCAGAAATCTTCAGGTCGAGGGGCACACCCACATAGCATGACTTCATGTCCTGGTACTCCTGGTTTCCCGTGGAGAGGTCGCGCAGGGTGATGTGCTTGGAACCGAAATGAAGGGAGGGCACAGCACGGAGCGAAACGTAACGGTGGAGCTTCCACTCGCCCAGCACACCGACCGAGAAGCCCACATTGGTCTGGTCGGTGGACGACACCCATTGCTGACCCGTGGCCGGGTCGATATAGCCGTTGTTCTGCAGCTGCAAGGCTTCGTCGTGCAATCCCACAAAGAAGCCGTAATGAAACTGGCGGTCGTCAATGAAAGGCTTGTTCTGCACACGCCGCTGCTGGGCCGCCATACATACGCAGCAACCCAACATATATATCATAAGGAGTAATCGGTGTAGCTTCATAAGCAGCATTATATCTTTTATTCAAGTTTCGCAAATTGCGTAACTTATTGGTTATTAAGTTAGGGTCGCTTTGCTCCCAAGGTTATGAGGTTATAAAGTTACCGTCGGAGTATAGTATTTTCTGCTATACGGAAACTTCTAAGTAGGTGTTGAAAATTAGTTTATATCATGTGTGCTCTATTGGGATGCAGTTAGTTTCTTTTTTTGAGATTGCTCTCCCCCGATAACGGGGGAGTTG
>SFPC01000044.1 GCA_004552195.1 Bacteroidales bacterium
AGTATCTGGTACAATTGGGCATTTTTACCCGATATTTCACCCTCCTATATACGCATTTTTATTCCCGAAAAAAGCATTCACTCCTTCACACGAAGGCTTTTTCTTTCTGATTTTCAATTGTTTTGAGTGTGAAGGCTTTGATTTTTAACCCTTCACAGCGCACAGTGCTTTGACACCTCTTTCTTCCTGCTTGTCAATGGATTTTCGGTGTGAAGGCTTGCTCTTTCAACCCTTCACAAGCGTTCACCGCCCGTGTGAATGCTTAGCTGCCCGTGTGAATGCTTTGTTTTCCAAGCCTTCACACTCGAAACCATTGAAAATCAGACGGAAACACACGTCGTGTGAAGGGGTGAATACTTTTTTCGGGAAATATATCACGTATATACGCGCGCGCGGAAAACGTATTCACCAAACGGATTGCGACTTCTTCAGTGCGATTTACCCGCTTCGTCTGCCCGTTCGGACACGGCGTGATGTTCTTTTCACAACTCGCCGACTATTTTTTACAACTCGGCGAGTTGACAAAACAACTCCAGGACTTTTTAGACAGGCATACCTTAGCTTTAAAATTTTCAGCCTCATAACCTTTCCGCATCCAAAACCTCAGTGATTAACAAATAGTAGAGTTTTAAAAGAAGGTAGATGATGTAAATACCCACCTCCAATGGCCTGTTTTTTTTCTTTAATTCTTTAAAAATCATTTATATTTTTTAGCTCCATCTATGAGGACTTCTAATCTGAAAATCAGAAGTTTCAGCTTCTAAATACTTTATATTTTATCTTCATGTCCTTGCATATAGCTGCTTCACAGCATAATTTTGCAAACAAAACAAATAAAAGCGAAAATTATCGCCATGAGAAAAAGCGTTTTGCTCACTTTGCTCCTTTTATGTACGATGTCTTGTTTCAGTCGTAAGGTAGCGCAGCCCGTACAAGTGCAGCCCGCGTTTTGGTGGAGCGGCATGGTCAACCCGTCCCTGCAACTGATGTTGCGGGCTGAAGGAGTTGGACAGAGCGAAGTAAGTATTGATGCCACAGACATTCAGATTGATAGTATTTTCCGACCAACCAACACAAACTATCTCTTCATATATTTAAATGTCGCTAAGGCCGCTCCCGGACAGTTCACCATTGAGTTGCGCAATAACGGGAAAAAACAACGTATTTCCTACGAACTTCGCCAACGTAACCAAGCCGTGAAAGCACAGGGCTTCGATGCCTCCGACGTGCTCTACCTCCTCATGCCCGACCGCTTTGCCAACGGCAACCCCGCCAACGATGTGGTGAAAGGACTCAAGGAGCAAACGGCAGGACAAGAGCCGGATGCCCGCCATGGCGGCGACCTGGAAGGAATGACGGCGGCTTTGGATTATCTGGCCGACCTCGGCGTTACCACCATTTGGCCCACTCCTTTGCAGGTCAACGACATGCCTTCCCACTCGTATCATGGCTATGCCATCACCGACTATTACGAAATCGATCCACGCTATGGAGGTAACGAAGCCTACCGACAGTTTGTAGAGCAGGCACACAACAAGGGACTGAAGGTGGTGCAGGATATGGTGTTCAACCATTGTGGTTCTGAAAACTTCCTTTTCACCGACCGGCCCGACGACTCGTGGTTCAACAACCAAAGCCAATACGTGCAGACCGCTTATCGCATTGCAGCAGTGAGCGATTCCCACGCCGTAGTTGCCGACCGTGAAAATGCACAAGACGGTTGGTTCGTGCAAGTCATGCCCGATTTGAACCAACGCAACCCCCACGTGATGCAATACCTCATTCAAAATTCCATCTGGTGGGTGGAATATGCCGGCATCGACGGCATCCGGCAAGATACTTACCCCTATGCTGACCGAGCCGCCATGGCGCGATGGAATGAGGCCGTGTTGAAAGAATATCCCCACTTCAATATTGTCGGAGAAACGTGGATTAACCACAATGTCGGCGTGAGCTATTGGCAGAAGAACTCTCCTTTGGCAAAAGATAACTCCCAGCTGCCCACAGTCATGGACTTTCCCCTCATGGGACTGCTCAACAGTTGCTTGGACGAGGAGACCAACGATTGGGATAAAGGTTTGGCGCGTATCTATGAGTATCTGAGTCAGGACATCGTCTATGCCGACCCCATGCACCTGCTCACGTTCCTCACCAATCACGACACTGACCGCTTTGCCCGTGTGCCCGAACAGGCAGCCCTGACCAACCGCTACCGTCAGGCCATCACGTTGCTTCTCACCCTGCGGGGTATCCCCCAGCTTTACTATGGCGACGAACTGGCCATGGCCGGCAATAAATCGAAGGGTGATGGGGCTTTGCGGCAGAACTTTCCCGGCGGATTTCCCGGCGATGCGGTGAATGCTTTCAAGGGAGAAAACCTCACGCCGCTCATGCAGCAGACGCTGAACCTGACCCGTCGCCTCCTCCAATGGCGCAAGGGAAATGAAGCAGTGGCCAAGGGCAGTTTCAAGCACTATGCCATCAACCAAGGTGTCTATGTGTATGCACGGCAGTACAAAGGACGCACCGTTACCGTTATCATGAACGGTACAGACCACCCTGTGAACCTCAGCCTTGGCCGTTATGCGGAAGTATTGCCCGCATCCGTTGGCACAGACGTGCTGACGGGAAGCAAGGTCGACCTTTCGGGCGACTGTCTCCAACTGGGCGTGCGAACCACTTACGTTTTAGAATTTTAGGTACTTTCAAGTGTTTTATATTAGGTAATTAAGATTGGATAGGCTGTTCTTGACAGTTTTTAAAGAGCAGTTCAAGTGTTTTAGGTAACAAACACATTAGTTGTTGGGGCAGGCACTTCTTCGGGAGAAGAGGTGTCTGTGCTTTTTATATCCCTGTTTGTCAGGAAATATTCTCCTTTTTGGTCAAACAGACTATTTTCTGTTCCTCTTGGACCCGGGTGGCGGCTTCTCCGCTTGGCTTTTTTAACAACCTAAACAAGGCCAAATGCGTGGTATGCCTTATTTTTGCCCGACGAACGGAGCCTTCAACGAGGAGCCGGCCATGTTCATTTTTTAACTACCTCCTTTCTATGCTCGAAGAACTCATTCAGGCAGCCCTACGTGCCGGCTGCGAAATCATGAAGATATACAATAGTCCCGAAACCGACTGGCAGGTGGAGCGAAAAGCCGACAACTCGCCTCTCACCCTGGCCGATAGACGCAGCCACGACGTGATAGCCGAGGCACTGGCCGCCAGCCCCTTCCCCATGCTCAGTGAGGAGGGAACCATTCCATCCTTCGAGGAGCGGAGCAGCTGGACAAAACTTTGGGTTGTCGATCCGCTGGACGGAACCAAGGAGTTCTTGAAACGAAACGGCGAGTTCACCGTCAATATAGCTCTTGTGGAAAACAGCACGCCGACACTCGGCATTATTTATGCTCCGGCTTTGTACCGACTCTACTGGGGAGTGCTGGGAGAGGGCGCTTTCATGGCACAGGTCGACCCCGAGGATATGTGCATCCGCCCGGAGCAGCGATTACCCCTGCATCGGGAGCGACCAACCGCCAGTTGCCGTGTGGTGGCCTCCCGTTCACATCTTTCGCCCGAAACCGAACAATTCATCAATTGCCTTCGGCAGACTCACCTGCAGGTGGAAACCGTCAGTGCGGGCAGTTCGCTCAAAATCTGCCTGGTGGCCGAAGGAGCGGCCGACGTGTATCCACGCTTGGCTCCCACCATGGAGTGGGACACGGCGGCCGGACACGCCATAGCCTTGGCAGCAGGATGCCGGATTACCGATGCGCTGACCGGAACGCCACTCCTATATAATAAGGAAGACCTTCACAACCCCTGGTTCGTGGTGGAGCGTTAGCCGTTCCTGTTCCCCATGAATAGGTTTACCTGACACAAATCGCTAAACTACTTTTGCATGACATTCCAAGTAATTTTCGTTCTTATAGTTTTGGCCTTTGTCATTCTGGCTTTGGTAAAGGACCACATGCGGCCCGGATTGGTCCTCCTGTCTGGGGCTGTGGTCTTTCTGTGTGCCGGCATTCTCACACCAAAGGAGCTTTTGGAAGGATTTTCCAACAAAGGCATGATCACCGTGGCCATGCTCTTTTTGGTGAGCGAGGGCGTGCGGCGTTCGGGCCTGTTGGAGGAAATGCTGCGTCGTTTGTTGCCGCACGGGAAGCAGGCCGGCGGCATACGGGCAGTGCAGTTGCGCATGTTACCCACCGTTTCCTTTATTTCAGCCTTCCTCAACAATACGCCGGTCGTCGTCATTTTCGCTCCGATGCTCAAACGCTGGGCCGAGAAGCACGGAGTGGCCGCCACCAAACTGCTTATCCCGCTTTCCTACGCCACCATCCTTGGCGGAGTCTGCACCCTCATAGGAACCAGTACGAACCTGGTGGTTCACGGCATGGTCATTGACGCCGGGTTCCGGGGTTTCGGAATGTTTGAGCTGGGAAAAGTGGGCATTATCGTTGCTTCGGTGGGGCTGATCTACGTGTGGCTTTTCTCTGGCAAACTGTTGCCCGAACAACGCAAAGCATCAGATGACCAAACCATTGAGGCGGAGCGCGACAAAGGACTTCACCGCATAGAAGTCGTGTTGGGCGCGCGATTTCCCGCCATCAACAAACGCATCATCGACTTTGATTTTAAACAGAAATACGGAGCGTTGGTGCTGGAGCTGCGACGCGGCGGCGAAACGATGATAATGCACGATATGCGCCGCGAACGTTTTCACGAAGGCGACACGCTTGTGCTGCTGGCCGACGACTCCTTTATGCAAAACTGGGGCGATTCTTCTTTCTTCCTCATGGTGTCCAACGGGAAGGAGCCCGAAATCAAAATGACGCTGTGGAAACGGTGGCTTTCCGTCGTGTTGTTGGCCATCATGATTGTGGGTGCCACGCTGGGCGAGCTTCCGGCCGTGCAGCATGCCCTTCCCGGCATCAAGCTCGACATGTTTTTCTGTGTCTGTTTCGTTACCATTCTCATGGCCTGGCTCAATATGTTCCCGGCCCGTAAGTACACCAAATTTATTTCGTGGGACATCCTCATCACCATTGCTTCGGCGTTTGCCATCAGCCGGGCCATGCAAAATTCGGGCATGGCCGATGCCGTGGCCGGCTTTGCCGTTGATCTCAGTCGCCACTACAGTCCCAGCGTCCTGTTGGCCGTGGTTTTTATCATTACCAATTTGTTTACCGAGTTGATGACAAACAACGCGGCGGCGGCTTTGGCATTTCCCATCTCCCTTGCCATTGCCGAACACATGGGCGTGAGTCCCATGCCCTTCTTTGTGACCATCTGTATGGCGGCTTCGGCCAGTTTCAGCACCCCCATCGGTTACCAGACTAACCTCATCGTGCAAGGTGTGGGCAACTATCGGTTTGCCGACTTCGTACGCATCGGTCTACCCCTGAACCTTTTGACTTTAATCATAACAGTGACTTTCGTACCGCTGTTTTGGCCTTTCTAACTACAAGATATGAAGAAAATAATCAACCCTTTCGTCCACTTGGATGGCTATAATTGTTTCGGATGTGCTCCCGGCAATCCGCTGGGCGTCAAAATGGAATTTTTTGAAGACGGCGACGATATTGTAAGCTTGTGGCAGCCGCGCCCCGAGTACCAAGGCTGGCTCAATACCCTGCATGGAGGCATTCAGAGCGTGTTGCTCGACGAAATATGTGGCTGGGTGGTGATGCGGAAGCTGCAAACGGCAGGCGTTACGTCCAAAATGGAAACCCGTTTCCTCCATCCTGTCAGCACAGAGGAGCCCCAGCTCACCCTGCGTGCACACATCACCGCACAGCGTCGAAACATCGTAACGATAGAAGCCACTTTGGCCGACTCTTCCGGTCGCATCTGTTCGCAGGCAGTCTGCACCTATTTCACTTTTCCCCGCGAAAAGGCCGAGCAGGACATGCACTTCTGTGGTTGTGAGGTGGAGGCGTGATGCCGGTTACGCTTGAGGATATCGGCAACGTTCCCTTTGTATGTAGAATATGTTCTATCCATTGTCCGCGAGGCGCACTTGCAGACCATCGATGCGGATTTTCTCTTCCTCCACCAGCGTTCGCAACGCTTTGTCGCGCACTTGGGGCAAAAAGTCCTCCTTCAGCAAATTCTCCGGGTTGTGAGCCGCTCCGTCGGCCAGCACCTGCAGCATCTTTTCCATGCACTGTCGCACCAAATCCTTCGGGGCCGGTGTGGCAGTGCCTTTTTTTCGTGTCAGACACACGTCGCAGCAGCCGCAGTCGTCGGCATCATCGTTGAAGTAGCGGAGCAGGTAGCGGCTGCGGCAGAGTTCTTGCTGTTCGATGTACTTGGTCATGGCCTCAATGCGCTGTTGGTACACCTCGCGGCGCTGTTCGTAGATGGAGGGCGGGATTTCTACATAGCAAGTGTCCACCCGTCGCATCGTGTACGTAATCTGGGGCGTGTTGTTGTGCGGAATATAATTGATGATGCGGTACATGCTGAGATTTTTCAGCAGTTCATACACCTTTTCGGCCGTCAGACCGCAGAGTTCCCCGAGTCGGTCCTCTTCTATCGGCACATAGTCAGCAAAGAAGCCTCCATTCAGGCGCAGCAGCGCGTTCAGTACAGCATCTTCCTCTCTGTTGAGATAGTGTACGTCGTACAGCTCGTCGCGTTGCAAAAGAAAAATGACGCGCGAGGTGTTTTCCCCATCCGGGTTATACTGAATATAGCCCGCTTGCGTGAGCAGGTTCAGCGCACTTTCCAACAGCACCGGGAAGTGGCGGAACACGCGGCAGAAGCGGTCCATGTTGAATTGGAACGTGCGGCCCTCGGCTTCCCCTTCGCCGATTTGGTAAAACGAAGAAAGGTCCGTATAAACCTTGCGTATGTAGTCCCGTTCAGGAAACGTTTGTGCTATCCTCTGTCGCAGCTGTAGCGTATCTCCCTGCCGGTTCAGCAACACCGCATATGAGGTCTTTCCATCTCGTCCGCCACGTCCGGCCTCTTGAAAATAGGCTTCGGGCGAATCCGGCACATCCATGTGAACCACCAGCCGGACATCCGGCTTGTCGATGCCCATGCCAAACGCATTGGTGGCCACCATTACCCGCACATCGTTGCATTGCCAAGCCTGTTGGCGCATGTCTTTGTCGAGGGTGGTCAGTCCGGCGTGATAGTTGAGTGCGCTGATACCTTGTTGGCGGAGCCATTCCGCCAGCTCGCCCGTGTTGCGACGGTTGCGTGTGTACACGATGGCCGAGCCCGGAACCCTTTGCAGAATATGGAGGAGTTCTTCATTCTTATCTTGCGTCGTGCGCACCACATAGCGCAGGTTGGGGCGCTCGAAGCTCATGCGAAACACCTTCCCGTCCTGAAAGTCCAATCGGAGGCAGATGTCTTCCACCACCTTGACCGTGGCTGTGGCCGTCAAGGCGAGTACGGGCACTCCCGGCAGCAAACGGCGCACTTCGGCAATGCGTAGATAGTGCGGACGGAAGTCGTAGCCCCACTGGGAGATACAATGCGCCTCGTCCACCGTGATCAGACACACTTTCATGCGGCTCACTTTGTTTAGGAACAGCGGTGTGGCTAACCGTTCGGGCGACACGTAGAGAAACTTGTAGGCTCCGAAGATGGCATTGTCCAAGTGGCGCAAAATTTCTTCGCGCGTTTGTCCCGAAAATACGGCCGCCGCCTGAATGCCCCTTTGCCGCAGGTGGTACACCTGGTCTTTCATCAAGGCAATCAGCGGCGTAACCACCAAGCACAACCCTTCCATGGCCAAAGCCGGCACCTGGAAGGTGATGCTCTTGCCTCCTCCGGTCGGCATCAGGCCCAATGTGTCGTGTCCTTGCGCCACATTGCTGATGATGTCGGCCTGAATGCCCCGGAAGTCGGGATAACCCCAATACTGTCTGAGGATTGACTTGAATTGCTCCATGGAAAATGTTGACCGCTACGTTGTCAGCGCCAAACGTCAGTCTGCCGATGGGCGGATGTCGTCAATTTGCAGTTGCACCTCGCCTCGTTTGTGCGAGTTCTCCTCGATGGTGTAGCAAATGTCGAAGGCGCGTTTCGTCTTGATGAACCGTACCTGCGAGCTCTGGCCAAAAGCAATGCCGTTCATCACATTGTTGCTTTTGTTGTCCACCAATTCCAATTTGATGTGCTCCTGACCGCGTCCTACCACTTTGCTTGTGCCGTAGTCGTACACCCTGCGAGTGCAGAACACCGGTTTAGGGTTGCAGGGGCCGAATGGCGCGAAACGTCGCAGCTGCTGGTAAAAGCGGAAGGTGACATCTTTGAAATCCAGCTCGGCGTTGATTTCGAGTGTCGCCTCTGTTTGTTCGTCCAGTATGTGTTCCGTTACATAGTTTTCAAAGCGGCGGCTGAACTCCTCCACGTTTTTCACAGGCATGGTAAGTCCTGCGGCATACGTATGGCCGCCGAAGTTTTCCAGCAAGTCTTCACAACTTTGGACCGCCTTGTACACATCGAAGCCCGAGACCGAGCGTGCCGAGCCCGTGGCCATGCCCTCCGAGCGCGTGAGTACCACGGCTGGTCGGTAATACTGTTCCGTCAGTCGTGATGCCACGATGCCGATGACCCCTTTGTGCCACGCCTCGTTGTAGATGACAATGCTGCGTCGCTCGTCCAGTCCGGGCAGGTCCTTCACTTGTTCCATGGCCTCCTCGGTCATTTGTTTGTCAAGGTCCTTTCGGGCTTCGTTGTAGAGGTTGATGCGCCCCGCCTTTTCTAATGCGGCGGCGTAGTCCTTCTCCACGAGCAGTTCCACGGCCTCCTTGCCGTTCTGCATACGCCCGGAAGCATTGATGCGCGGGCCTATTTTGAAGATGATGTCGTTCATCGTCAGCTCGCGGTCAGCCAATCCGCAAACCTCCACGATGGCTTGCAGCCCGATGCCCGGGTTGGAGTTCAGGCAGCGGAGTCCGTGGTAGGCCAGTATGCGGTTTTCGCCCATCACGGGTACAATGTCCGATGCAATGCTCACTGCGCAGAGGTCGAGCAGCTGGTTGAGTTTGTTAAACTCGATGCCGTTGTTCAAAGCGAAGGCTTGCATGAATTTAAAGCCCACGCCACATCCTGACAGGTCGGTGTACGGATAGTGGTTGTCTTTCCGTTTCGGATTGAGTATGGCTACGGCGCAAGGCAACTCGTCGTCCGGCACGTGATGGTCGCAGATGATGAAATCGATGCCCAGTTCTTTGGCATAAGCAATTTCTTCGATGGCCTTGATGCCGCAGTCGAGCACGATGATAAGGCCCACGCCTGTTTCTGCGGCGAACTCCACACCTTTTCGGGAGATGCCGTATCCCTCATCGTAGCGGTCGGGGATGTAGTAGTCAATGTTTGAGTAGTACTGCCGTAAAAATTTGTATACAAGAGCCACTGCCGTGCAACCATCCACATCGTAGTCGCCGTACACCATGATTCTTTCCTTGCGTCCCATGGCCAGGTTCAAGCGGTCCACCGCTTGCTGCATATCGTTCATGAGAAAAGGGTCGTGGAGTTCGGTCAGCTGTGGACGGAAGAAGTGGCGGGCTTGTTGCACCGTGCAGATGCCGCGCTCGAAGAGCAGTCCCGCCAGCGCAGGGTGAATGCCCAGTTCGCCGGCTAAGGAAGCCTGAGCCTTATTTTGTGCTTGTGATGAAAAGAGATGGGATGCACATTCTTCGCGTGCTCCTTGGAGAACCGCAGTGGTGCATACGGTCTGCTAAAGTAGGCATAATTTGTTGAATAAGGGCAGATTTGTAGCCAAAACCGTTCGGAAATCGATGTTTTTACGTTCTTTTAAAACTCTGGGTTTTGGAAGCTGAGCCTGGCAAACGTGTTTCTTCTCTGTGGCAGAAGGACTTTTTTCGGGGGTGGGCGACATGGGTTTGGCAGAAGGGTAGGGGAACGTGTGAAATGTTAAAATGAAAAATTCGGATTTGGCTTTTTGCACCCAAATGACTACCTTTGTCCACACAGGAGGAGGAAGACCCCGACAGCCGGCTTCTTCCTTTTTTTGTACCTCTTTTTCGTCGAAAAATAGTTTGGCAGTAGCGTTGACAACTCGCCGAGTTGTGATTTCAACTCGCCGAGTAGGAATTACAAGTCGCCGAGTTGGATGTTTTAGAGGTGCGAAAAATGTACGCGAAAGTTAAAAATGTTAATGTGAAAGGTCGCTGCGGGAGTCAGTCAGCTGGGTGCTTTCCACGTGCTGAGCGGTTGCTTTCGGGCATGTTGCTTCCGGTGCGTGAACTTCTTTTCCTCCTGATAATGTTTCAGCCATAAATTTTTCTTCTCCGTTTCGCCATGAAATATCTCGAATTTACTTTTACCACACGTCCAGCTACGGAAGCCGTGCAGGACGTGTTGGCCGCCGTGTTGGCCGAAATAGGTTTCGACAGCTTTGTTCACACCGACGAGCTCGACCGTCCCGCCGTTGAGCGTTCCCCCAATCCTGAAGTACCCGTGTTGGCCGAAAAGGCAAGTGAGGACCATTTCCGTTGCTACGTGCAGCAAAGTCTGTTCAGCCGTGAGGCGCTCGACGAAGTCCTGGCCTCCTTCCCACTGCCCGACGTGGAAATTTCCTACACCATGGCCGAGGCGGAGGACAAAGACTGGAACGAAGAATGGGAGAAGAATTATTTTCAACCACTCGTCGTCGACGGCCGTTGCGTCATTGCCGGCACCTTCCACAAGGACGTGCCCGCAGCGGAATACAGCATCTTTATCAACCCACAAATGTCTTTCGGCACCGGCCACCATGCCACCACGTCGCAAATGATAAGCCGTTTGCTCACGGACGACATTGCGGGTAAGGAAGTGCTCGATATGGGGTGTGGAACCGGCATCCTCGCCATCCTGGCCCGTATGCGCGGAGCCCGCCACTGCGTGGCTATCGACGTAGACGAATGGTGCGTGAAAAACTCCCTTGAAAACATCGCGCTGAACCACCTCGACGGCATCGATGTGGAGCTGGGAAATGCTACATCGCTCGAAGGCAAAGGTCCGTTCGACCTGGTTATTGCCAATATCAACCTTGGCATTCTGCTCAGCGACTTGAAATTCTATGTACCCGTCATGAAGCCCCATGCCTATTTATATATGAGTGGTTTCTACGACACCGATGTGCCGCAACTCCTGGCCGAGGCCGAAGCGCAAGGGCTGACGCTCGTTGACAAGCACGTATTGGACAGTTGGGCCTGTATCAAACTTGTCAAGAATGCCTGACTATAATTTCTGAAACCGCTATCGGCCATTTTCGGCCTGCCATCGTGGCAGTGCTGCCGCCGACAAGCAGAATAACTCCCGGAGGAATGTATATTTTACGTATATTCCTCCTTTTTTTATGCACTAAATAAATTTTATTCTGCATTTTCTTTGTATATAGTATCGGGAATTGTGTAAAATTGTATATTTGCAGCCTCAAAAGCAAGCAGATAAGAAGATGAGCAAGCGAATGCAACGGTTAGAAGTGCTGCGCGTGATATTGGCAAGTAGCCAAATGGGCAGCCATGAAGACATATTGAAAGAACTCGCCCGCAACGGATGGGACGTGACCCAGGCCACCTTGTCGCGCGACTTGAGCAAGCTGCACGCGGCCAAGGTGCTGAGCGATGAGGGCTACCGTTACATCCTGCCCGACCATCCCCTGTACCGGCGGACGGTGAGCCCCGACGTGGTGCCCCAGTACCTGCGCAACACGGGTTTCCTCTCCATCGACTTTTCCGGCCCCCTTGCCGTGCTCCACACCCGTCCCGGTTATGCCGGCGGCTTGGCGTCGGACATAGATAGCCATCGATTATCCACCGTGGCGGGTACGATTGCCGGCGACGACACCATTTTGGTCGTCATCCAGGAGAACGCCACCCGACAGGAGTTCACCGACGAACTGGCCACCGTGATACCCGCTGTGAAAAGCCTTGTGTTGTAAAAAGTGCGCCCGGCGGGAGGCACATCCCGCTGACAATTTCATGTAATCATTATCATACAATCCATAAACCTCCCCCTACATGGAAGAATACAACGATGGAATCAGCGTCATCGTAGCTGATGCGAGCCATGAGAAATACGTTGACACCATACTCAAAACCATTACCGATGCCGCCAAGGTGCGCGGTTCGGGCATTGCCAGCCGTACGCACGAGTACGTGGCTACCAAAATGAAAGAACGTAAGGCCATCATCGCCCTCTACGGCGAGGAGTTCGCCGGCTTTTGTTACATAGAAAGTTGGGAGAACAAACACTACGTGGCCAACTCCGGTTTGATTGTCGTGCCCAAGTTTCGCGGCCACCACCTGGCCACGCGCATCAAACGGTTAGCTTTTTCGCTCAGCCGCGTGCGTTGGCCCCACGCCAAGATATTCGGGCTCACCAGTTCCGGCGCGGTGATGCGCATCAACACCTCGCTGGGCTACGTGCCCGTGCCTTTCAGCGAACTGACGCAGGACGAAGAGTACTGGAAAGGCTGCGGCACTCCCGAAGAGCCCTGCTGCATCAACTGCGACGTGCTGGCGCGCACCGGACGCAAGTATTGTGTCTGCACCGGCATGCTATTCGACCCCGAACGCCACCCCGGCAAGCCCCTGCCCGTGGAAATTCCGCAGGACGTGCTCGACTTTATCCGCGAAAACGAGCCGGCGTAGCGTACAGCGTGCCCTATGTTTCAAGTAGCAAGGCCATGTCGGAAACAAATCCTCCCTTCCACATTCCCTTACATCCATTCCATCCCACTCCAAGCGAATTATCATCATGAAAAAGAAAGTTGTGGTCGCCTTCAGCGGCGGACTTGACACCTCTTACACCGTTATGTATTTGGCAAAGGAAAAAGGCTACGAAGTGTACGCCGCCTGTGCCAACACCGGTGGATTTAGCGAAGAACAACTCAAGACCAACGAAGAAAATGCCTACAAGTTGGGCGCAAAGCAGTACGTTACGCTCGACGTTACCCACGAATATTATGAGAAAAGCCTCAAGTTCATGGTCTACGGCAACGTGCTGCGCAACAATGTCTACCCCATCTCCGTGTCGTCCGAACGTATTTTCCAAGGCATGGCCATTGCGCGCTACGCCAAGGAAATCGGGGCCGACGCCATTGCCCACGGTTCCACGGGAGCCGGCAACGATCAGGTGCGATTCGACATGACATTTCTCGTCATGTGCCCCGACATGGAAATCATCACCCTCACGCGTGACGGTAACCTCAGCCGCAAAGAAGAAGTGGACTACCTCAACGCCCACGGCTTCAACGCCGACTTCGCCAAGCTGAAGTATTCCTACAACGTCGGCATCTGGGGCACCAGCATCTGCGGCGGCGAAATCTTAGACTCCGCCCAGGGACTGCCCGAGGAGGCTTATCTCAAACAAGTTACAAAAAACGGAACCGAAGAGCTGCGACTGACTTTTGAACACGGCGAGCTGAAGGCCATCAACGGCGTGCGCTACGACGACCCCATCGAGGCCATTTGCAAGGTGGAGGAAATCGGCGCAGCCTACGGCATTGGCCGCGATATGCACGTGGGCGACACGATTATAGGTATCAAGGGACGTGTAGGATTTGAGGCCGCAGCCCCCGCACTCATCATCGGCGCCCACCGTTTCTTGGAGAAGTACACACTCTCGAAGTGGCAGCAATACTGGAAGGACCAGGTGGCCAACTGGTACGGCATGTTCCTCCACGAAAGCCAGTATCTCGAACCCGTGATGCGCGACATCGAGGCCATGCTCACCAGCTCGCAGCGCCATGTCAACGGCACGGCTATCCTGCAGCTGCGCCCCCTCGGTTTCAGCACCGTGGGCGTGGAGAGCCAGGACGACCTTGTCAAAACAAAGTTCGGCGAATACGGCGAAACGCAGAAAGGCTGGACCGCAGACGACGCCAAGGGCTTCATTAAAGTGCTCAGCACACCGCTGCGCGTGTTCTACGCCAACCACACTGAAGACTAATTTTCGCTCATCCGCTGACTCCTTAATATATATGGTGATTCAACTTTCTGAACTTCAGAAAGTTGAAGATTATAAGGTGATGCTCGCTTCGCTCTCAGGTTATGAGGTTATAATGATACTGTTAGCGGCGGATTTAGTCCTCTTGACGAGATACTTTATAACCTTATAACCTAATCTCTCATAACCTCTGAAACTTATTATGATAAGAATAGGTATCATAGGCGGCGCCGGCTACACCGCCGGCGAGCTCTGCCGCCTCCTGCTCAACCATCCGGAAGCAGAAATCGTGTTTGTCAACAGCGAAAGCAACGCCGGCAACCTGCTGACCGACGTTCACGAGGGGCTGTACGGCGAAACCGACTTGCGGTTTACCGACCAGTTGCCTTTTGACGACGTGGACCTGGTGTTCTTCTGCTTCGGACACGGCAAGAGTACGCAGTTCTTGAGCCAACACTACATTCCGGCCGACGTACGCATCATCGATTTGGCGCAGGACTTCCGGCTGGAGGCTGAGGACAACGACTACGTCTACGGACTGCCCGAACTCAATCGCTCACAGCTGTGCGGCGCGCTCCACGTGGCCAATCCCGGTTGCTTTGCCACTTGTATCCAGCTCGGGCTCCTCCCCTTAGCCGAAGCGGGCTTGCTCAAGGGCGACATAGCCGTCAACGCCATCACCGGGTCAACGGGAGCGGGTGTCAAACCCGGCGCAACCACGCATTTTTCCTGGCGTTCGGGAAACATGAGCATCTATAAGGCATTTGAACATCAGCATGTGCCCGAAATCAAACAGTCGCTGCGACAACTCCAACCCGGCTTTGCGGGCGAAATCGACTTCATTCCCTACCGGGGCGACTTCCCGCGCGGCATCTTCGCCACAGAGGTGATTGCCTGCGACGCACCGTTGGAGGAAATCGAAGGATATTATCGCGACTTCTACAGTGAGGCCGCATTTACCCATTATGTAGACCGCCCACTCGACATGAAGCAGGTGATAAACACCAACAAGTGTCTGCTGCACGCCGAGCGTCATCGCGACAAGCTGCTCGTCACGGCCTGCATCGACAACCTGCTCAAAGGAGCTTCCGGACAGGCGGTGCAGAACATGAACCTCATGTTCGGGCTGGAAGAAGACACGGGGCTGCGCCTGAAGCCCGTTGCCTTCTGAGCCGAGTCTGTTTTCCCACTTCCCGTAACGCTTCTCAAACTACCATTCCATGAATTTATTTCCCGTATATCCTCTTTTCGACATCAACATAGTCAAAGGCCGGGGCTGCCATGTGTGGGACGACAAAGGACAAGAATATCTCGACCTTTACGGTGGACACGCCGTTATCAGTATCGGCCACTGCCATCCCCACTATGTGGAGAAACTACAGCAGCAGTTGCAAACGCTGGGCTTCTATTCCAACTCCGTGGTCAACGACTTGCAGGAACAACTCGCCGAACGCTTGGGCCGCCTCTGCGGTTACCCCGACTATCAGCTCTTTCTCATCAATTCCGGAGCTGAGGCCAATGAAAATGCCCTGAAGCTCGCCTCTTTCCTCACGGGGCGCAAGCGCGTGCTGGCGGCCTGCAAAGCTTTTCACGGCCGAACCTCGCTCGCCGTGGAGGCCACCGATAATCCGCGCATCGTGGCACCCATCAACAACAACGGACACGTTACATTTCTTCCCTTGAACGATTTGCAAGCCTTCGAGGCCGAGTTGCAGAAGGGCGATGTGGCCGCTGTCATCGTGGAGTGCATACAGGGAGTGGGCGGCATCCGCATGGCAACCCCGGAGTTTATGCAGGGACTCCGCCGCCTGTGCGACGAAACCGGCACCGTGCTCATCTGCGACGAGATACAATGCGGCTACGGTCGCTCAGGCCGTTTCTTCGCTCACCAACATTTGGGCGTGAAGCCCGACCTCATCACCTGTGCCAAGGGCATCGGCAACGGATTTCCCATGGGAGCTGTGCTCATAGCTCCACATTTTGAAGCCACTTATGGCATGCTGGGCACCACCTTCGGCGGTAATCATCTGGCCTGCACGGCAGCGTTGGCCGTGCTCGACGTGATGGAAAACGAAAAGCTAGTGGAGAACGCCTCCACCGTGGGACGTTTCCTCCTGGACGGTCTCCGGGAGTGGCAACAGCACAACCCGCACATCACCGACGTGCGCGGCGAAGGACTGATGATAGGCGTGGAGTTCGATGCGCCCATCAAGGAGTTCCGAAACCGACTGGTGCATGAGCAGCACGTGTTCACCGGTGCCGCATCCACCAACATCCTGCGCCTGCTCCCGCCCCTGACGCTCACGCTCGACGAGGCAGCCGAGGCACTCCGCCGCCTACAAGCCTGAAAGGCGCAACCATACTTTCTAAAGCCGGATTTCACCCACGAAATCCGGCTTTTTTGACTTTTATACGCCCTTTCTGAAACCAAAATCAACATTCTTTACGTTTATTCATGCCGATAAAATCACGAAAAGCCCGTATTTTTGCCCCATCGCCGACTGTGCCCCGTGCGACAGCCGCTTTTCATAATTCTTGCAGTCTAACCGACAATCCTTTACACGTATGAAAAAAATTTTGTTTTCCCTTTTTGTGTGCTTTGCCTCCCTTTCGGCGCAGGCACAAAGCACTCCGCACGCCATCGGTATACACTTTGGCGGATCAACTTCCGATTTGGAGTATCAGTACCACTTTAATAAAAAGAACTTCCTCGACATCACTGCCGGTTTGTTCAACCTCGACGAAGGCTTCGCCCTTCAAGGCGTATACAACTGGAATATTCGGCAGTGGCCCAACTGGACACCGAACTTTGCCACCTGGAAATTCTGGGGCGGCTTCGGTGCGGGCGTAGGCTTCTACGACCATCAAGAACACGACGGCATGTTTCTGGGGCCGGTCGGCACCCTGGGCTTCGGCTTCACCCTGAAAGACATCCCCTTGACCTTCGGGGTGGACTACCGCCCCATGGTGGCCTTCAATCTCGGCGATGATCTCGACATCATAGACCGTGGTTTCAGAAATATCGGCGTTACGCTGACCTATCGCTTCTGACATTTCTGAAACCTTCGCGTTTTTCCTTGGCAGAAATACGTAATTTTGCTGCCGAAACCAAACCAAAAGCAAACAAACCACTTATCATTACTCCATGGTCAAGATAACAAAAGAGGCTGCCCTGCACTATCACGAAATGGGCAAGCCCGGAAAAATCGAAGTAGTGCCCACCAAGCCCTACCGCACCCAAACCGACCTTTCATTGGCTTATTCGCCCGGCGTGGCCGAGCCTTGTCTTGAAATACAGCAGAACCCGCAGGACGCTTACCGCTACACCAACAAGGGAAACCTCGTGGCCGTCATCTCCAACGGTACCGCCGTGCTCGGACTGGGCGACATCGGTGCCATGAGCGGCAAGCCCGTGATGGAAGGCAAGAGCCTCTTGTTCAAAATCTATGCCGGTGTCGACGCATTCGACATTGAAGTGGACGAGAAAGACCCGGAGAAATTCATTGCGGCGGTCAAGGCCATCGCGCCCACCTTTGGCGGCATCAACTTAGAGGATATCAAGGCACCCGAGTGCTTTGAGATAGAGCGTCGCCTGAAGGCTGAGCTCGACATACCCGTCATGCACGACGACCAGCACGGCACGGCCATCATCTCGGCGGCCGGCTTGCTCAATGCGCTCATGGTGGCCGGCAAGAAGATTGAAGATGCCAAAATTGTGGTGAACGGTGCCGGCGCAGCCGCCATCTCCTGCACCCGCCTCTACTGCGCCTTCGGTGCGAAGCACGAAAACGTGGTCATGCTCGACTCCAAGGGTGTCATCACCGCCGACCGCGAAAATCTCAACGAACAGAAGCGCGAATTTGCCACCCACCGCACCGACGTACATACCCTGGCTGAGGCCGTCAATGGGGCCGATGTGTTTGTGGGTCTGTCAAAGGGCAACGTATTGACGCAGGACATGGTGCGTTCCATGGCTTCCACCCCCATCATCTTCGCTCTGGCCAATCCCGTGCCCGAAATCTCTTACGAAGATGCCATGGCAGCACGTCCCGACGTGCTGATGAGCACCGGGCGCACCGACTATCCCAACCAAATCAACAACGTCATCGGTTTCCCCTACATCTTCCGTGGCGCACTCGACACCGCCGCCCGCGCCATCAACGAGGAAATGAAAATGGCTGCCGTCCGCGCCATTGCCGATCTGGCCCGTCGACCCGTACCCGACATCGTGAACCGCGCCTACCACGTGCGCAACTTCACCTTCGGCCCCGACTACTTCATCCCCAAGCCCGTAGACCCCCGACTCATTACCGAGGTCTCCATGGCAGTGGCCAAGGCAGCTATGGACAGCGGCGTGGCACGCAAACCCATCACCGACTGGAAAGCCTACCGCCAGGGGCTGCGCGAACTCATGGGACAGGAGTCGAAGTTCACCCAGAACCTCTACGACACTGCACGCTCCAATCCTAAGCGCGTGGTATTCGCCGAAGGAACTCACCCCACGATGCTCGAAGCCGCCGTGCGCGCCAAAGAGGAGGGCATCTGCTTCCCCGTGCTGCTGGGCAACGATGTGCAAATACACAAGATAGCCGAAGAACTCAAGCTCAACCTCGACGGCATCGAAATCCTCAATCTCCGCAACGACACCCAGAACGAACGCCGCCACCGTTACGCGCAACTGTTTGCCCGGAAGATGGAACGCAAGGGCTATACGCCGCAAGAGGCGGAGGACAAGATGTACGAACGCAACTACTTCGGCATGATGATGGTGGAGACGGGCGAGGCGGACGCCTTCATCACCGGTCTGTACACCAAGTACTCCAACACCATCAAGGTGGCCAACGAAGTAATCGGCATTCGCCCGGGTTACAAGCACTTCGGCACGATGCACCTCATCAATACGAAAAAAGGTATCCTCTTTGTGGCCGACACACTCATCAACCGCCATCCCGACGAGGACACGCTCTACGACATAGCCCGCCTTTCGGCTTCGACGGTGCGCTTCTTCAACCGCACACCGACCATAGCCATGCTGTCCTACTCCAACTTCGGTACCGACACGGAGGGCAGTGCTGAGCGGGTGCAGCACGTCATCGAGCGCATGCACCGCGAATATCCCGACCTGGCCATCGACGGAGAAATGCAGCTCAACTTTGCCATGGACAAAGAGCTGCGCGATGAAAAATATCCCTTCAACACCATCAAGGGCATGGACGTGAACACACTGGTGTTCCCCAACCTGTCGGCAGCCAACTCTTCGTATAAAATCATCAAGGCTCTTTATGACGAAGGCGAGGTGGTGGGTCCCATCCAGATGGGCCTGAACAAACCCATCCACTTCACCGACTTTGAATGTTCCGTTCGCGACATCGTAAACATCACAGCTGTGGCTGTCATCGATGCCATTGTGGAACAAGTGAAGAAATCCTGACCCCCTGGAGCGCAGGGCCTTTTCCCGAAAGGGCAAAGGCCCGCCTCAAAACCGGCACTCGTGTCCCGCACACCCACTTGTCAGGCAACCATCGGAAGGGTGGCGTGCGGCGCAGGAGGAGCCGGTTCCTTTTTTCCCGACAATCCTTTTCTCTCTGTCTTCTGTAATCCCCGATTCATGAAGTTCCTTTTTCTGTTCCTCCTTTCGCTGTGCGCTTCCGTCCTTCCGGCCCAAACTATCATTGAGTTGAAGCCCGGCGGAGGCGTGCGGGGCAAAACCGTGGAGGACTACCGCGATGAGCAGCGCATGGCCGAAGTGGCGCGCAAGGACTCGCTGGCCTATGTCGACCACTTGCGCCGGGCCTTCAACGCCTTGAGCACCGACTCGCTCGACGAGGCCGAAAGGCGTTTCCGCCTTGCGCTCAAACTCCGCCCCGAAGCACCCGGAAACCACGTGGTGCACTACAACCTCGCCCTGATAGAACTGGCGCGTGGAAAGTGTGCCGATGCCATTGCCCAGCTCAATCCCCTCATCAAGGACTATCCCCTGTACTACGACGCGCGGCTGGCCCGTGCCGAGGCCGAGCTGCGCTCCGGCTTGCTGCGCGAGGCAGAGGAAGATGCCGGCGTGTTGCTCAACCGCGAGACAGCCCTTGGGGTGGCCGACGACGTGTACCGCCGTGCCCGTTTCGTGAGGGCCGCCGCCCGCTACCGGCTCCGTCTTTATACGGAGGCGCGCACCGACCTGCAACTGTTGCTGCAACAGGAGCCCGACAATGAAAATGCCCGCCTGCTCGAAACCCTCATCCTCCAGAAGACGGGACAGACCAACGAAGCCCTGAACCGCCTCAACCTCATTGTGGCCGCCAACCCGCAGAGCATCGATGCCCTCACTACCCGCGCCGGACTGGAGGCCGAGTTGCAAATGTATGCGCGAGCCAAGGCCGACTATGATGCCCTCATCGCGCTCTGTCCGCAGGAGAGCGAGTTCTATCTGCAACGTGCCAAGATGCTCATCAACCTGTCCGAGAAAACGGCCGCCCGTCGCGACCTCGACACAGCCGTGAAGCTCGGAGTGCCGCACGGCACGGTGCAACCCTTGTATAACCTTACACGCTAAATCCCGTTTCCCTTGCACGTACCTTCATTCCTTTCATGTTTTTTTAAGACGTTGTGCATTGCCGGCTGCCTTTGGTTGTGGCTGGCGCAGCCCGCCCGCGCCCAGTACGCCCTTCCGACGTGGGCACACCACAGCCCCGTTTCCGGACAAGTGCCCTACGAGGTGCGCGCCGCCTGGCTCACCACCCTGAGCGGCCTCGACTGGCCCCGTCGTCCGGCTCGCAATGCCGATGAGGCTGCGCGGCAGCAGCGCGAGCTGTTGCAGATATTGGATGCCCTCCAACAGGCCGGCATCAACACCGTGTTGTTCCAGGCACGCATCCGTTCCACCACAGCCTATCCCTCGGCCATCGAACCGTGGGATGGGGCGTTCAGCGGAACGCCGGGCAAGAGCCCCGGTTACGACCCCTTGCAGTTTGTGACCGAAGCGTGCCACCGGCGTGGTATGGAGCTTCATGCGTGGGTCGTGGCCTTCCCCATCTGTAAGGCGGCGGTGGCGAAACAGCTGGGCAAACGTGCGTTGCCCAAGCAGCATCCCGAACTGTGCCGTCTGTGTGGCGACCAATGGATGATGGACCCCGGCGTGCCGGGAACTGCCTCCTATCTGGCAGCTGTATGCAAGGAAATAGCCGAACACTACGATGTGGACGGCATCCACCTCGATTATATCCGTTATCCCGAGCCCGCCATCCCCTTCACCGACACCCGTACCTACCAACGCTATGGTGGTGGGCAGCCCAAGAGCACGTGGCGTTCGGCCAATGTGGACCGTTGCGTCCAGGCTGTTCACGATGCCGTGAAAGCCGTGAGGCCGTGGATTAAGTTAAGCTGTTCGCCCGTGGGCAAGTACGCCGACCTGTCGCGCTACTCCTCCTTCGGTTGGAACGCCCGCGATGCGGTTCACCAAGACGCGCAGGCGTGGCTCCGCAAGGGATGGATGGATATGCTCTTCCCGATGATGTATTTCGACGGCGTGCATTATTATCCCTTCTTGGCCGACTGGAAGGAAAACGATGCCGGGCGGCCTGTCGTGCCCGGACTGGGCATATATTTTCTCAACAGCCGGGAAAAGAACTGGCCGTTGCTCACCGTGCGCCGGCAGATGGAAGTGGCACGCAGCCAGGGGCTGGGCGGACAGGCTTTCTTCCGCGTGAAATTTCTGTTGGACAATGAGAAAGGACTCCTCGACTGGCTGCGCGCCGACTTCTATCGTACGCCGGCACTCGTGCCCCCCATGACGTGGGCCGACAGTGTGCCGCCCGCAGCTCCTGCCGTCAGTCAGCAAATCGACGGCCAGACGCTGCGGTTGGCGTGGAACGAGGTGGCGGATGTCACTCCCGTGTCGTACAATGTCTATCGTTTAGACCCAACGTACGGCGATGTGTTGCTTGCCAAGCGATTGCGCGCCACGTCCTTTACCACCCTGTTGGGACTGCCAGCTTTGAAATACAGCCGCTATGTGGTGACGGCTGTGGATGCTTATGGCAACGAAAGCGAACCGGCTGTGGCGCAGTGAAACGATGGGGGGATTTTACGAAGTTAGTCTTAGGAGGTGCAGACCGGCACGTAGACGACAAAGAGGCTGTGTCGTAATTAAGGTTTACGGCGCAGCCTCTGATTTGCAACACATTGTTTATCGTGGCGCAAGCGAAAAGAATGTGTACTTTTACAACATGTATGTACGCAAGAAACACAACCGTTCGTTGGAAGCGGTGCTATGTATCAATGTTTGCATCCACGTAGAGTGCGCCTTTGACGCAGCGGCGGGAGCCGCAAACGGGCTGAAAGCCCAACGGGCCTGGGTCGGAGAAACAGGTACATTGACCCTGCATGGTGAACAAACAGACCTGTCCCTCTGACCCTCGCCGCGTCCCATTTTGACATCTCCTGCATCCGGGACCCTCTTTTTATAACCGTCAGCGGGTCGCACACCATGTGCGACCCGCTGCGATGTTTCACCTTTTTCGGAGAGATTTATTTTTCGCCTTAGTCAGACCAAGAGTCGGAGCTCCAGGCATGACTGCCATCGAAAGCATTGTCATCTTCATACTCCCGCGTGTTGGATTGTTGCACTCCATTGCCTACCGCATTGGAGGTCTGCATCAGGACAGACTCCTCGAGGTAGAATTTCAGAACTGTGGATTGGGGCACTGTATAATTCTTTTTCATGATTTCGTTTGTAAAGGGATTATTTAATTACTTTCTTACCATTGATAATGTAGATACCCTTTTCGGCCTTGCTGACGCGGCGTCCTGTCAGGTCGTAGATAGCCTGCGGCGCGTTGTTGCTGCTTTCCACGCTTTCCACGCCGGTAGTCGTGCCGTTGAACGCAAAGGCTTTGGCAGGCTGCGTGCCTGCAAATTCGCTCTTCTTGATTTTCAGGTAAGCCTTGTGTGCGCCGTTGGTAAAGGCAGCGCCGTCAGCTACCATCCAGTAGAAGCCTACCGAGTTGATGTCATTACTGCTGTTGAGCGACAAGCCGTAGAAATAGTAATCCGTATCCGGAGTAATTGCGGTTTCCTCGTCGGTACCCGCCAACTGGCTGTTTGCATCGCAATCGGCGGTAGCGGTACCTTGCTTGAAGTTGAGTGTGCACGGTACGGCATTGGTCGTATGGACCACCACAGCCTCACCGGCGGGGATAACTGTACCTTCGGGATAGGATGCACTCTCCGTGAGAGCACCATTCTCGCTTCTAAAAGTGTAGGCCACCGTATTTTCGGGCACTACGAGGTCGTAGTTGCTGTAATACAACGTAGCATAACCGGTTGCGCCCACAGACAGCTGTACATCGGGGGCGGGCATAACCACAATTCTATAAATGCGCCAAGGGTCTTGAGCTTGATAGGCAGTCTTGGCATCCTCGTTCACCACATAGACTGTTTCTAACGGAGTGTAAGCAAATATATTCGAGCCTGTGCTGGGAGGTGTGGAGGGAAACATGGTGATGGAGGTCAAACTGTAGCAACTAGAGAAGCACTCTTCTCCCAAACTCGTGACGGAGTTGGGAATGGTGATGGAGGTCAAACTGCGACAACCCGAGAAACAGTAATCTTTCAATCTCGTGACGGAGTTGGGAATGGTGATGGAGGTCAAACTGCTGCAAGAAGAGAAGCACCAATCACCCAAACTCGTGACGGAGTTGGGAATGGTGATGGAGGTCAAACTGCTGCAATAAGCGAAGCAACTCTTTCCCAAACTCGTGACGGAGTTGGGAATGGTGATGGAGGTCAAACGGCTGCAACCCATGAAGCAGTAATTTCCCAAACTCGTGACGGAGTTGGGAATGGTGATGGAGGTCAAACGGCTGCAATTATGGAAGCAACTTTCTTCCAAACTCGTGACGGAGTTGGGAATGGTGACGGAGGTCAAACGGCTGCATTCCCAGAAGCAGTCATCTCCCAAACTCGTGACGGAGTTGGGAATGGTGATGGAGGTCAAACTGCTGCAACCCGCGAAGCAGAAACTTCCCAAACTCGTGACGGAGTTGGGAATGGTGACGGAGGTCAAACTGCTGCAATCCTCGAAGCAACCATTTCCCAAACTCGTGACGGAATATGTGATGCCTCCATAAGTCACTGTTTCAGGAATCACTACGTCACCGGAGTATTCTTTATACGAGTTATATGAGGCTCCCTTAAAAGTGACCGTAGCCGTCTTGTTGGTTGCATCCAGATTGTAGAAGATTCCATCTACCTCTGCGTCATGAGCTCGGGCAGAAAGGGAAAGACATAAAAGGGTAAGGAGTAAAAAGATTTTGTTCATGAGAATAAAAAATAGGCGTGCAACCATTCATTGGCTTGTCTAAAGTCCTAAGTCAATGG
>SFPC01000005.1 GCA_004552195.1 Bacteroidales bacterium
CGCCGTATGCCGAACGGCACGTACGGTGGTGTGAGAGGTCGGTAAACACGAAAATAGGAGATAAACAACCTATGATTAGTGTTTACCTCCTACTCGATTGGTTGGCAGATGATTTGTCTTACAGCTTCGACAATCTCAGCTTATAGCCGAGCGGGCGGTTCGGCACGCGGTACTGCGGCAGCGTGTCCACGTCCTGGCCGCACGAAGCGTTGCCCACGCCGCGAGTGGCGGCATCCAAGTGGAGCACCGTGTAGGGTCGCGGCGAGAGTTCCCAGAAGTGGGCGGCGTTCATCAGGTCCGCATCCGTATAGTGCAGGGCCGAGAAGCTCACCGTGCCCTCCGTCACCACCTTCAGCCCGAAGCCGTCGGCAGCCTTCAGCACCAGTTCGCGCAGTCCCTCGCGGCCACCCGTCGACTGCGGCTTCACGTAAGCCTCCGGCATCTGGGCCACCGTCGTGTGGTAACGTCCCACCATCGTCCCGTCCTTGCGGTCGTTCGAGTTCTCCCACGGGCCGTAGGCATAGTAGTCCACCTCCGCCAGGTTGCTGTCCAGCAGGCACACCAGTCCGGCGCGGCGCAGGTTGTCAGCGTGCGGCGTGAAGCGCGCTTCCACATCCACGATGCCCTGCGGATAGAGCGTGTAGTCAATCTCCGTGGAGCAAAGCGAACCCGCCCGGCGTGTGCGCACTACCGTCAGTCCGTTCACCGTTTCCACCTTCACCTCGCCGCGCGGCTCCAGTCCGTTATCCGTATTTCCGAAGCGGTCATTCTCAATCCAGCGGTGGTTGTCGTACACGAAGCCCTGTCCTTCCGCCAGCACGTTGCGGCCGTCGAAAGCCAGCGCGGTCAGTTGCGCCGTTTCGTTGTCAAACGTCAGTTGCACGCGGTCGTTGCCCACCTTCGTTTCGTGCAATGCCCCGCTCTGCATCATCTCCGGTGCCTTGCTGTCCGGCTGCAACGCCTTCAGCGCGCCCCGTTCGTTCAGGCAGAACTGCTTCTGCGCCACGCGGTGTCCTGCAGCGGCATAGGTTTGCGGCTCACGGAAGCAGACGTAGAGGTTGAGCATCACCTCTTGCCCGGCTACTTTTGCCTTGGCCAGTTTCACCTTCGGTAACTTCAGCAGCAGCTCCGCGCTGTCTGTGGGAGTTACATCCGGCAACGCCAGTGTTTTCGTTCCCGCCACGCGACCGTCGAGCAGCACCTCATAGCGCAGGTCCATGTCGCAGAGGTTCTGGAAGGCATAGCCGTTCTTCACCAGCACCTTCGCCGTGTTCTTTGCCACGTCCGTGCCGAGCAGTTCCAGCTTCACGTATTGGTAAGCCGCTTTTACTTCTGCCAGTTTCGCGCTTTCCTCGCGTGTGGCCGGCACGATGCCGTTCGAGCAGAAGTTGCCTTGGTGCGGTCCGGGGAAGTCATAGCCCGTGTGCAGGCGTTTTATTCCTTTCTTCAGCTCTAACGGTTCGTAGATAGCCTGGTCCACCCAGTCCCAGATACATCCGCCGATGGTGGCGTTCGAGTGTTCGATGATGTCCCAGTACTCCGTCAGGTTGCCTATGGCGTTACCCATCGCGTGGGCATATTCGCAGAGGAACATCGGTTTGTCCATGTTCGACGTGTTCTGTCGCATCCATGCCATGCCCGGGTACATTTTCGAGTAGAAGTCCGAGAAGCGTCCGCCGCCAAAGCTGCCGTTCGAGCGCGTACCCTCGTAGTGGACGGGGCGGCTGTCTAACCGTTTCGCCGCGTCGTAGCACGCCCCGAAGTTCTCGCCGTTGCCCGCCTCGTTGCCCAGGCTCCACATCACCACCGACGGGTGGTTGCGGTCGCGCAGCACCATGCGGTCAATGCGGTCCACGAAGGCCGGTATCCACGACTTGCGGTCCGAGATGCCCTGGTTCGCGTGGTCCTCCAAGTCCGCTTCGTCGCACGTGTAGAGACCGTAATAATCGTACATGGCATACATTTTCGCATCGTTCGGATAGTGCGATGTGCGGATGGTATTGATGTTGTTCTGCTTCATCAGCAGCACATCGCGCAGCATCTCCTCCGTCGTCACGGCGCGTCCGTGAAGGGGCGACGTGTCGTGGCGGTTCGTACCCTTGAGCAGAACCCGCTGGCCGTTGACGTAGAGCTGCGAGTGCTTGATTTCAATGTCGCGGAAACCGTATTTCGTGGAGAAAGCCATCTCCTCGTGGCCCGCCTTGTCCAGCTGCACCACGTGTACCGTGTACAGGTTCGGCAGTTCCGCGCTCCAGAGCTTCACCTGTCCGATGTTCAGCGAAATATTTGCCGTACACACCACCTTCTCGCCGCCCTCGGGGCGCAGCTTCGCGGTGCATTCACATTCGCCTGCCGGTTTTCCTTCCGGGTCGAACACCTTCACCTTGAGCACCTTGTCCGCCAGCTGCTTGCCGTCGCCTTCCAAGCGGAATGTCGCGTTCAGCTTCGCGTTGCGGCGGTTGTCCGTCAGTTCGCAGGTCAGGTAATGGTCGCGGACGCTCACGCGCGGTATATTATATAGGTACACATCGCGGAAAATACCCGACATACGGAACATATCCTGACATTCCAGGTACGAGCCGTCGCTCCAGCGGAATACCTGCACCGCCAGACGGTTCTCCCCCCGGCGCAGGTACGGCGTGAAGTCAAATTCCGCCACATTGTTCGCTCCCTGCGTGTAGCCCACATAGTGGCCGTTCAGCCACACGAAGGCTGCCGAGTAGATGCCGCCGAAGTGGATGATCGTGCGGCGGTTCTCCCATCCCTCGGGCAGGGTGAAGGTGCGCACGTACGAGCCCACGGGATTGATGCCGTAGTTCTTGCCCCCGTCGTTGAAGCCCGGGCGCGCCTTGATGAAGGGCGGCGTGTTCGAGTGGGGATATTCCACATTTGCATAGATGGGGCGGTCATAGCCCTGTATCTCCCAGTTCGACGGCACGGGGATGGTGTCCCATGCCGAAACGTCAAAGTTCTCTTGGTAGAAATCCGTGGGTCGCTGATCCGGCTGCGGCACGAAGTGGAAACGCCACGTGCCGTTAAGGCTCAGGTAACGCTCCGTCTGCGGCACGGTCCAGGGCGTGGCATAGTAAGCCTTGTCGGCCAGCATCTCCGCCTCCGTGGCATAGGGCAAGTAAGTGGCCACGGCATCCAGCTTGTTTTCGGCGAATATCGTTTCGTCCTCCCAATAAGGAGCCTTGATTTTCGGTTTCTCCACCTGTTCAAAGGTGAACCACGCCGTGCGGTCCTTCGCGTCGTAGTCCACGCTGAGCAACCGGCCTTCGCGAAGGGCATACATCTTGCCCTGTTTCGAGGCACCCGCACTGCGGATGAGGTACGTTCCGCTTTGTCCCTTTACCGGCTCGAAGCGGAACTGCGCATTGTTCCACACGCCCTCCTGGGCCGGCCATTGCAGCAGGTAGTCGATGGCCGCGTTGCCGCCGCCGTCGTCGAAGTTTTGCGGATAAAAGGCATTTTCCACCACGCGGCGGTCCAGGTCAAGCATCTTCACGCTCCAGTACTGTCCTCGGTTCAGCTCGTCCACTTTCTCGCCCACGATGCGTGCGTTGTTCTCGCCCGAGTCGCCGTTGCCCAGCACCATTTCCGGCTCTGCCACGGAGCGGATGCGGTACGTCAACGCCACGTCGAACCCTGCGCGGGCGGCGCGTTCAATCTGGAAGTGTGCGTTTTTCTGTTTCAGGGCCTGGGTTTTCGCCACCAGCACCAGGTTGTTGCCCTGTGCGGCAGCCGCCATGTCGGGGCGGTTGGTGGGGATGAGCAGGCAAGCCTGTCCCACCGTCTCCGTTTTCCACAGTTGCGCCTCGTCCGACCCGTTGTTCTCGCCGGCCTCCAACGCCTGTCCCTCAGTGCGTATGGCGCGGCCGTCGAAGGGGTTGATGAACCGCCAGGAGCCCGACAGTTCGCTCACGGTGAAGTGCTGGCCGGGGTCGGCGGCAGCGAGTTTTTGCAGGCTGAGCCTTCCCTGCGCGTTGAGGGTTACTGTCAGGCCCAGTGAGGGAACGGTGAGATGGTAAAGCTGTCCCGGCTGGAAGGCAGGCTGTGCGGCTGCCGTGGCACACAGGGTGCAGAGCCAGAGCAGCAGCGTGCAACGGGATAATAGGTTTCGTAACATCATGTTGTATGGATTGTTTAAGGTTATACAGAGGTAGAGAGTTTATAAGTAGCAAGTAGAAACTTCCTGATGCGGAAGTTTACGGTCTTCAGGCAGAGCCAGATGCTTGGGGAGCGGCCATTTAGGCAGAAGTAAAGGGTGGGAGAGGGGGAGGCCGGAGCCTCCGGAACCGGCTACCGGATTGCAAGGCCGGCGTCATGGTTTTGAAATCACGTCATTCCCTAACGCTTCACAATGTGCCGCCCGTGCACGGGGTCGGGGATGAGTCAGTCAAAACCCAGTTTCGTGTGGAATTGCTGCAGGAAGTTGTCTATCAGCTCAATGCCGCGCAGTGTGGCACAGCCCCGTAGGTAGACGAGCAACGTGTTGGCGAAAATATCGCGTTGCGGATATGAGCTCATCTTATCGTCGTTCAGCACATTGTTGATGCCCGCGATGAGCTGCTTGTAGATGATGTGGAAATTCACGTCCGAGCGGAACAGCCCCTGCTCCTTGCCCCGGTTCAGGAATTCCACGGCTTCCTCCTCCTGCTCCCGCTGGCATTGTTCGATATGGCTCATCACTTTCGGGTACTTCACGATTTCGGCGAAGAAGCTCGGCTTGATGTCGCCGTTCTCCTGCATTTTCATGGCGAAGTTTGTCAGCATACAGTCCAGCACGTTGTCCGTTTCCGCCACCAGCCGCGACATCCTTTCGTGTTCCGCTTCGTCGTGCTTCACCACGCAGGCCAGGAGCAAGTCCTCCTTGTCCGCGAAAATCTGGTAGAGCGTCCGTTTCGACATGGTGAGCGCGTGGGCGATGTCGTCCATGGTTACGTTCTTGATGCCCTGCGTGTGGAACAGCCGGGTGGCCACTTCAATCACCTGCGCGCGTGCGGCGTCTCGTAAAGTGCTATGTCGGGAGGGAATAATCATAATAAGTATGAAATGGTGAGAGCTTTGTGCGCAAATGTACAAAACTTCTTTAAATCACCGCGTGTTCTGTTCCGTTTAGTGCCGGATTTCTTCGCCCAAGGGCCGCTTTTCGCGTTTGGGCTTGTCCGTTCGTCACGTCGCTCATGCCTTTTCCGTTGCCGTCGTGCCGTTGCGCCGCTTGAGGTTTGCCGCGCGATTTTCTGGCACGGGAATGAATAAAAACTGTATACAGGTTGAATAAAATCAATTTTGGTGTCAAAAATGACACCGCTCGTCTAAAAAAATCATGTCGTTCGTGTGGGTATTTTATTTATTGTGTACTTTTGCCTAGCCTTTTCGGCTGATTTTCAACTAAACCAAAATAACCATTCCATTTACAGCATGAAGAAACTTATGACGCTATGGCTTGCCGGCATGACGCTTGCCGGCAATGTCGCTGCGCAGGATGCCGCGAAGCCCGAGTACCGCTACTACTCCTTCGACGACGGTGCCCTGCTCCAGCGTTTGTCAGACAATGGCCGATGGGCCGTGGCCTGTGGCGCGAGCAGTGAGGATGCCAACTACATGATGGGCGCGAAGCTCATCGACACCCAGACGGGTGTTCCCACTTCTTTGTTGGAAGGGCTGAAGACCGACACCGTATTCAGCAGCGCGGCCTTCGACGTGACCGACGACGGCAACATCGTGGTGGGCCTGCTCAATGACAAACCCGCCTATTACACCGTGTCGACGGGTAAGTGGACCTTCCTCCGCCTCGACGGCGATGCCAATCGAGGTGTGGTCAGTGCCGTAACGCCCGATGGAAAATATGCCGTGGGACGGCTCAACTTCGCCGACCCCGCACGTCTTTACGAGGAGAAGGTGGCTCTCTGGGATCTCACCACCAACCAGCTCCTCGAAACGCCGGGCATTCCCACCAAGGACATGGCACACATGAACCAGAAGATGAACCGCTTCACCGACATCTCGCCCGACGGCAATACCATCGTGGGCACCATGTCCTTCAGCTACCTCCCTACCAGCTACGACCTCGGCGGCATTTTCAGCTACGTGTACCACCGCGACAAGCAGACGTACGACGCCATCGGCTTCGACGAGACCGAAACCGGACGCTGGAAGGCACACGTTGACGGCACGATGTACATCACCCATGCCTCGCTGAGCAACAACGGACGTTACGTTTCGGGCAGTGCCTATATGGTGAAGGAGGTGAGCGGAAGCGAGTTCCCCAGTGAATACGAAGCTCCCTTCGTCTACGACGTGGAAGCCGGCACCATACAGGTGTACGACGACACAGAGAGTACCGACAAGAGCAGCTGGTGTGTGGACAACAACGGACAGATTTACGCCGCCTCGCCCACGGCCAACCCCTACCGTGACTTCAGCGTGCGCAGCGGAAAGTACTGGATCGGGTTCACCGAGAGCGTGAAGCAGATTTACGGCGTTGACATCGTCGAAAAGATGGGACAGGAAAACTCCGGCACCGCCGTGAGCGTCAGTGACGATGGCCTTACCATCCTCTCCACCATCGGCCCGCACGAGGCTTTCATCGTGACCCTGCCCGAGAGCTTGCCCGAGCTGGCCGCAAAGACCAACCTGCTGAGCAATTACCTTGTCACGCCCAAGGCCGGTGCCAGCATTTCCAAACTCAACTCCCTGCAAATCACCTTCGACCGCAAGGTGACCGTGGTGGGCGATGCTGACGCCGTGCAGCTCGTCAAGGTCATCGGCAGCGAGCCGGTGGCCAACTCCGTGGGCTTTGAGGCCGACGGACAGACCGTGACCATCAAGTTCCGCAAGGGTACGCTCGAAAGCGGCGAACCTTACCGCGTGATCATTCCGGCCAAGACCATCTGCCTGGCCAACGACCCCACGCGCTACAACGACGAAATACGCGTGACCTACGTGGGCCGTGCCGAACAGCCCTTGCAACTCACTTCGGCCAGTCCGAAGGACGGCGCCACCATCGGCAAGCTGGACCTCGCCACCAGCCCCATCACCCTGACGTTCGACGCGGGTGTGTTGATCGGCGATGCCAGCGCACGCGGCAAACTGTACCAGGGCGACAGCGATACGCCCTATGCCGACCTCCTGCTGGCCTACGGCGACAACAAGGTGATGGTTTATCCCAGCACTACACAATATTTATATAAGGATGTGGACTACCGCGTGGAAATTCCCGCCGGTACTGTCACCGACATCACGGGCAATGCCGCCACGGGCAACGAGCTGATCACGCTTCACTATCACGGTGCCTATGAACGCTCCATCTCCTACGACGAAAGTCTGCTCTTTTCCGACGACTTCAACAACGGCCTGAGCAATTTCCTTTTGCTCGACAACGACCTGAACACGCCGAGCAGCGAGTCGAAGGCACTGGGCTTTGACAACAAGGCTTACGGCTGGATTCCCGTGTGGGACGAGAACAACACGAGCGACCTCGGCGCAGGCTCCACCTCTATGTACACCCCGGCCGGCAAGAGCGACGACTGGCTCGTCATTCCGCAGCTGAACATCGTCGACAAGCTGTGCAGCCTCACCTTCAAGAGCCAGAGCTGGCTCAACTCCGCCACCGACCGCCTGAAGGTGTATGTGTGGGAGAGCAACAACGTGTACAACGCGCTGAACGCTTCCATCGTCAACAAAATCCGCACCGAGGGTACCTTGGTCTACGATGAGGTGCAAAGCCCGGGCGCGAAGGAGAATGTGCTGGCAGGCGACTGGCGCGAGAACTCCGTGAGCCTGAAGGACTTTGCCGGAAAATATGTATACATCGCTTTCCTCAACGACAACGAGGCGCAGAGCGCGGTGTTCATCGACGACGTGAAGGTCGTGCATGAGTTGCCCTTCTACGTGGCCGTGACCAACGAAGACACGTATGTGGGTGCCACAGAGGCAAAAATCAACGGTATCGTCGACATCCGCGACAAGGAGAAGACGTACTCCACCGCACAACTCATCCTCCGCAACGCCGAGGGCGAAGTGGTGGACGAAATCAACGAAACGGGGCTGAGCCTCAAGGCCGGCGACAAATACAACTTCGTCTTCGCCAAAACGCTGCCGCTGAAGGTGGGCGAGGTGAATGGCTATACTATTGACCTGAAGTTTGACGAAACGGAAAACTCGCTCTCCAAGAGCATCAAGGTGCTGGCATTCGCGCCCACCAAGCGCGTGGTGCTGGAAGAGTTCACCGGCGTGGACTGCACCAACTGCCCCTTGGGACACGAGGCCATGGACAAACTCATCGGTTTCTACGGTGACCTCTTCATCCCCTTGGCGCTCCACTGCTACGATGGCGACCCCTACGCCACGGGCGTGACGGAATATGCCTCTTACCTCGGACTGGTGGCTGCTCCTTCCGCACGCGTACAGCGCAATGCGCAGATTGTTTTCCCCATGGTGAGTGTGGATGGCGACTACATGCTGCAAGACATCACGGGCGAGAGCACCACGTGGGTAGATGCCGTGGCTGCCGAAATGAATAAGGAGGCCGAAGCTGAAGTGTCGGCCACCGCCAAACTTTCCCCGCAGGGCGATATGTACACCTTGCCCGTCAGCATCCGCTACGCACTGAACGCCGAGAACCTGAACCTGAAACTCTTCGTGGCCGTCCTCGAAAATGGACTGGTGAGCTACCAGAAGAATGCCTTCAGCAGCATTGCCGATCCCGACCTGGGCGAATGGGGCAAGGGCGGACGCTACGGCTCGCCCACCGTCAGCCCCTATGCCTTCGACCATGTGGTGCGCGGTTGGGAAGGCGCTACCTTCACTGGTACTGCCGAACTCCTGCCTACGGAGGTTATCGCTGGCGAAAACTACCTGAGCGAATTGCAGTTTGACGTGCCCGCCACGGTTTCGCATCCCGAAAACACCGAGCTAGTCGTGATGCTTTTCGACGGCAATACCGACCGCCTCATCAACGCCTGCAAGGCCAGCTTGGACACTCCCGAAGGCATTGACGGAGTGGAAGCCTCCGCTCCCGTACGCATCGTGCCCCTCAGCGGCGGCGTGCAGGTAAATACTGCCGAAGCCGCCACCGTGCAGCTCTTCACCGCCGATGGCCGCCTGCTCCGCACCGCCACCACCGCCGGCGGTACCCTCACCCTCCGCTGCCCGGGCTACAAGGGCGTGGCCGTGGTGAAGGTGACGACAGCACAAGGCGTTGAGGTGCAGAAAGTACAGCTTTGATTGAAACTTCTCTTTGATTGAAACTTCAGCGGCTCCGCCCGGAGCTATAGGCTTTGTTGCTCTCTATAGCCTCCTATAGATTTCCTTAGCCCTCTATTCTCCGGGCGGAGCCTTTCTTCCCGCAACGACTAATCCCTAAATTATTTTTCTATGCACAACTCAACTACTTCCCTCAGCGGCATCAACCGTGCCCTGAAAGCTGTGGTGTGCTGGTTGATGGTTTGCATCAGTTCTGTGGCGGCCCATGCCGCTGCTCCCGTTGACTGGGGCGATATGGAACTCGGCAAAGCCTACAACTACACCACCTTCACCGCCAACGGCGGTAAGTTTACCGCTCCGCAAAGCGGGGTGCTCACCTGCACTTCCACCTGCGGCGACTTCCTCTATCCCTATTCTGATGCGGAACACACGCAGGAGCTGAACTTCCAAACCAATTACGATTCCCAGGGTCACATCTACTACGAGCTCAGCGTGACCGAGGGTCAGGAAATCTATTTCTACAAGAGCTTCGTCATGAACTCCGGTTCCTGGATCCTCACCATGAGTAGCGAGGAAGATGTAAAGCTCAATCTCGTCTCTACCACCCCCGAGGCCGGTGCCATGCTCAGTCCGGCAGGCAGCCCGCAGGTGCTCTTCTACTTCTCACAGAATGTGAAGATTTCGGGAGCGGAAATCGTGGTGGGCGACTACAGCCAGAGTCTCAGCGCGAACCTGAGCGGCTCCACCGTCTTCTTCAACTGCGGCGACGACCTCATGGCACTCCTCAACGCCGGCAAGCTCCAGGAGAATGACATCATCACCTTCCGCCTCAAGAACGTGCGCATGGCTGCCAACGAAAGCGTGCTCTACGGCGAGGACGGCACGTGCGAAGTCAGCTACGTGTGTGCTGGTAATCCCGTGAAGCTCGTCAGCGTCAGCGGACTGCTCGATGAGGGCAACAAGTTCCTTTCCTACTGGATAAAGGGTGACCCCCGAGGCATCCTCACCGCTACCTTCGACGGCGACCTGCAGGTGCCTGAGGAGGGCAGCCAGTCGCAGGTGCTCACCCTCGGCTTCGGTAACTCCGAAGGCGAAGTGGGAGAGTACTATTCCGAGACCATCCCCTACACCGTCAACGGCAATGTGCTCACTGTGGACCTCACGGGCAAGCTCCGTACGCCCGAGAATATGGTGACCTCCGGTACGAACTACGGCCAGATGCTCCTCAAGCTCGTCAACGTGCGCGATGCCAAGGGCAACTATGTGTACTCCTCCGGTCTCGGCACCTTGGGTACCTTCAGCTACGACATGGCCTATGAGGAGGTGAAGAGCAGCTTCACCGCAGAGTTCACACCCGCCTCCGGCGAATCGCTGGCTGGCAAGGAGAAAATCGAACTCTGGATTACCGACTACGAAAAGCTCCACTTTGACGGCATCCTCTTTACCGCCGGCGAAACTTCCGTGGTCAGCACAGACTTTACCGCCACCCCCGACCCCGACTTTGAAGGTGCTTATATCCTCGACATCAATATCCCCGCCGAGATGAAGGACCAGAAGGGTGTGACCGTGACGCTCAACAACCTCGTTTGCGAGGACGGACGCGACCACAGCCTCCTCTTCACCGCCAAGTACGATTCCTTTATGCTGAAGAAGGTGCAGTACAAGGCTTCGGCTGATGCTGTGCCCGTCAACCTTTCCGGCGCACGCTTGGAGAAACTGCTGCCTGAAGCCAAAATCCTCGTCAACACCAACATGAACGACAAGGTGGGCTATGCTTGGTATCAAATCCGTGACCTCAACCCCACCACGCCCGATGAGGCTATCGTGAAGTCTATGGCTACCCTCTACAAGGGTGAGGACGGCAGCTTCTCCGCCGAAATCTACGGTGCCGGCTACAAACTCATGCTGGGTCACACGTACCGCATGGAGGTGACGGCATACGCTTCGGAGGACGACCACAATTATGGCAACGCCCCTCTCGGTACTGACTACATCGAGTTCTCCGGTGCCACACCGCCCTATGTTTACTCGCCCACGCAGCTCGTCAGCATCGACCCTGCCAACGAAACCACCCTCACCGAGGCCAGTGACACCGAATTCACCCTTGAGTTCGACGGTATGGTATCGCTCGATGCTTCCACCACGTTCGTGGTCTACGGCATGGGCGAGACCCTTCCCTTCAAGAGCATCGAAGCCGTTGAACCCGCTGATGGACTTTCCAACATCTGGAAGCTCACCGTGGATGCTGGTACGCTCAGCTCTGTGGGCAATACCCTCACCCTCAGCGTGGTGGCCACCGACTTCGAAGGCCGTCGCGTACAGGGCAACGAAGGTGAAGAGGAGAACACTTTTTTCCGTTTCACCTATCCTCTCAACTTCGCCAACTTTGAAGTGACCATCACTCCGGCTTCGGGCACTGAGGTGGAGAAACTCCATCAGTTCACCGTCAGCTGCACGGAGGGTATCGGCGACGCTTACTCCGGACAGGACATCGTGCTCTACAACCGTGGCGAGTTTACCGCCGTGGCCAAGGTCAGCAACATCGAGCAAATCATTCCCGAAGACCAGATGGACAACTGGGACTATGTGGTGCAATCGCTTCTCCTCACCCTCGACACGGAAATCACCGATGCCGGTGCGTACGTGCTTGACGTGCCCGCCGGTGTGTTCAACCTCGGCACGCAGTTCAACCAAAGCCACAATGCTGCCTTCGCTGCCAACTATACCATTAAAGCCGGTGGAAGTGGCAGTGACGCTAACGTGGAGGCCACTCCGGCCAACGGAAGTACCGTGAAGGAACTCAGCAAAGTAGAACTAGTATTCCCCGATGAGGATGAAATCAGTATTGGTTCTGGTTTACCCACCCTCAGCAAGGACGGTGGCGAACCCACGAAGTTGAATGATGCCGAACTCGATTGGGACGTATTCAACAAGGCTATCCTTAACTTTACTCCTGCCCTGACCGAAGCCGGTGTTTACACCATCAGCTTCCCTGAAGGCTACTTCCTCGGCACTAACGGCAATGCGCTGCCCGGCTTCTCGCTCACCTATACCGTGTGTGTTAAGGACGGCATCAGCCAAGTCCAGCTCAGCACTTCGGGCAACGTAACCGTTTACACCATCTCCGGTCTCCGCGTCAACCCGAGCCGCCGCCTGCCCGCCGGCACGTACATCGTAGGAGGCAAGAAGGTGGTAGTGAAATAACCGCCGCTGCCATACGGAGTATGGTATCTATGGTAATCTATAGTAATCTATAGTTATCTATAGTTATCTATAGTTATCTATAGTTCTCTATAGCTCAACCCTTGTGGGGCGCATCCGGCATTTTGCCCGGTTGCGCCCCACATTTCACTAACGCACAGCCTAAATTTTGTTTTTCATCAAAATATTCGTTTGATTATTTGGCTTTTCATTCGCCTTACACTACCTTTTCATAGGGTAGGCTGCCGTTCTATCTTGAGTTGCCTCAATAAATAAAAAAATAAAATGGTACTGAGGGTTGGTATATTGGTTTTTTATGTAGTTTTGCAATCACAGCAATGAACGATTTCGTTAAGCCAAATGAGCAAAGCCAAACTTGATTGAGCTTTGCCATGGCGAGAAATGGCACTTATAAGAACCTTTCTAATATTATTTAAAAGTTATTTCAGACATGAAACCTACTCTCTTTCTCCTGGCAGCAGGAATGGGTAGCCGCTACGGCGGTTTGAAGCAGCTTGACGAGCTGGGCCCTCACGGCGAAACAATCATGGATTATTCCATCTACGATGCCATCAATGCGGGCTTCGGCAAGTTGGTTTTCGTAATCCGCAAGGATTTTGAAGAAGACTTCCGCCGTATCGTGCTTTCCAAGTATGAAGGCCATATTCCGTGCGAACTGGTGTTCCAGAGCTTGGACGCGCTGCCGGAGGGCTTTACCTGCCCGGCTGAACGTACGAAGCCCTGGGGTACGAACCACGCTGTGATGATGGGTAAGGACGTTATCAAGGAGCCGTTTGCCGTGCTCAACTGCGACGACTTCTACGATCGCGATGCTTTCCGCGTAATGGGCAAATGGTTGAGCGACCTTCCCGAAGGATCTACGGGCAAGTATGCCATGGTGGGCTTCCGCGTGGGCAACACGTTGAGCGACAGCGGTACTGTGAGCCGTGGCGTTTGCGAAAACGACGACCAGCACCACCTGACTTCCGTTGTAGAGCGCACGAAAATCCAACGCTTCGACGGCGTGGTGAAGTATCTGGACGAGAACGACGAATGGGTGGCTATTCCCGACACAACCCCCGTTTCGATGAACTTCTGGGGTTTCACTCCCGACTATTTCGCCCACAGCGAGGAGTTCTTCAAGACTTTCCTTTCCGACCCCGCCAACATGAGCAACCTCAAGAGCGAGTTCTTTATCCCCTTGATGGTGGACAAACTCATCAAGGACGGAGTAGCTACTTGCGAGGTACTTGACACTACTTCCAAGTGGTTCGGCGTAACTTATCCCGAGGATCGTCCGGGCGTAGTGGAGAAGTTCCAGAAGCTGGCCGACGACGGCGTTTATCCCGAAAAGATGTTCTAAGCCTACGGCGTAACTAAAAAGATTGCTGCCGGTTCTTTAGTCTGAGCTAAAGAACCGGCAGCTTTTGTTTGCTTGAAAGCTATATCAAACTATAGATTACTATAGCAAACTATAGAATACTATAGATAACTATAGCAACCTATAGAAAATCTATGCGTTTTATCTCACCACCACCTTTTGCGTAACAGCGGCACCGGCGTGGCGTGGCGTGAGGCGCACGATATAGACTCCGGGCTGCAAACGCGAGCCGGCAGGCAGAAGATTGCCGGCGGCATCGTAGGTTTGCAAGCTACGGACGGGTGTGGAGGTATGGAGCCGGCCGTCATTCCCAACAAATACGCGGAGCGTTTCGGGTGCTTCAACGTGCTCAATGGCTGAAGTTCCTGCATTGAGCCGGACGTGAGCAGCGTTGAGCACTTCGTTGTAGCGCATTTCTTGGCGGTCGAGCAGATGGACAAAGGCCACCAAGCGGCAGTTTTTCCTGTTCCAATCAGCTTCGAGAGCGATGGGCGCGAAGTCAACGGTGTAGTTGTTCTCTGCATCCAGCACGAGTTGGTCGCCGGTGGTTGTTGTGCAGTAGTTGTGTCGGATGACCCCGTTGTGTTTGAAGCGGTCCAGTAAGTCGGCCGGAGCTCCGTCGCCGTCGAGTCCCTTTTGGGGATATTTGTCGAGAGAAATGCTGTCTTCAACAAGGTAAGCAGAAATGAAGATGGGCAGTCCGGAGTTAGCCATGTCACTGTTGAGGCGACCGTAGATGTGGCATCCAATGCCCTCTTCCGTTTCCTGAAGGCTGAGGTTTACACTGGCCATGGCGGGGCGCACGGCAGCTTGAGCCAGTGCTGAAGCATAAGGTTCGGTTTCAGCCACCTTGGCAGAAACAACAGGAGCTATCTCGCCTATAGGCACCACACGGTCGTACATCACGGCGGGGTTAAAGGTACCTTGTCCGGGGCCGAAGAGGAAAAGGAGGTCTTCGTCAACGGGTTGCGTGAACGAGTCCTTTTGATAACCGCTGTGGTGGGTGACGTAAACCAAGTCAGAAAGCGTGTGTTCTTCCATCGCGATGTCGAGGAAATAAGCCATGAACGGGCAGGCGGTGCAGGTCTGGCTGGTGAATTCTTCAACCAAGGGCACGCGGATAAAGGCTTCGGAGGTAACGTAATGCCAAGTCGTGCCGGGCATCACGGGCTGGGCTTCTTCGCCACCAACAAAGGGTACGGTGAGCCGAAGCCATTGGTTGATACCCGTTTCGACTCCGCTTCGGATGCTCATGGGCAGGACGCGGGCTTCGTGCGGCTGCAAGGGTATGTCGAAGGTGATTTCGTTCGCTTCGGGTTCGGCATCGCCCTGTCCCTGCACGTGGAGCACCACACTGCTGACAGGTTTGTCCGAGCAGTTGAGGAAGGACACTTTTCCGGCAAAATGCGTGGCGGGAGCGATAACCAAGGGGGCATGGGAAGTTTGAGCGAACACACTGCGTTCCAACAAGGGTGCCGCTTCATCGTCGAGAATGGCGGAAATCATGAGCACGCCCCGGTCGGTATACTCTTTCCATCCTTGACTTTGTAGGTTAAACCAGCATCCGCCGCTTACGTTTACGGCATCGTATGCGCCTATGGGATAGCCGGCTCCCAGGGTTTCAAACACCTGCAAGCCTAAGTAAATAGGCTCATCGCCGATGGTGAAAGGTTCATCGAAGTAGAGGTTATTCCATCCTTTTTCAAAGTCACAGATTTTCTGTATGGGCGTAGCCTCCACGTTCCCCGTGGCGTATTGGATGAGCGAACGCTTCTGTCGGGTTTGTTTGTACTCATTGCTCATGAAGCAGCGCACGCCGAGGATTTGGTGTCCCTTGAGGCGGGCCACTGCGGGGTCGAGAGCAGGGTCGAGGCAAATGTATGCCGACACAAATCCGTTTTCGCCAATGCCTTGGAAAACCATGTCGGTGCTGTCGCATATTTCTGGCGCATAGCCGTAGCGCGGGAAGTCCTGTGCTTTGGTGCCGCACAGGCCGATATAACATAATAGGAGTAAACTGAGAATTCTTTTCATGGCTGACAGTATTTTAATTTCGGGTTATGAGTTTTAAGGTTAAGAGGTTATCATATTACAGAAAGAGCGGCTTCCGTCCTTTCAAATAGTAATATGATAACCTTATCACCTGCGCGAAGCGCAAAATCTCATAACCTTATCTCTTTCAACGCACAACCACCTTGGTGGCTTTCGTTTCGTTCAGCGTGGCAGACTTGACAAGGTAAACGCCGGGCCGACCTTTCACGGAAGTTATGCGAACGCCTGAAAGCGTGTACATCTCTGCCGGTTGACCGTTGTGGTAGAACACACCGTTGCGCAGCTCCAGCTCGTTGTCATTCTTCACGTTCTCAATGCCGGCAGGCAGGGGTACAGCGGCCTCTGTGCTGTTGATGATTTCGCGGTTGAGATTGTTATTTTGTTGTCCACGGTTAATCAGAGCTATCACGGAGAGATTAGCCGGATTATAGTCGGAGTACACCAGGGCTTGGAAAGATTTCGTGAAATTTCCTTCGGCATCCAGTTCTAGCTCGCTGCCCCAGAAAGGCGTGAGGATTTCTCTGATCACATTGTAGTGAGTATAGTGTTGCGCGGGCTTTTCGCCTTCCTTGTCGTCCCAGAATTTCTGGCTGTCGCTTTCCACTTCCTTTTCCATGAGGTACACGGTGAGGAACAAAGGTTCGTCCTTGGGCATCACGCCTTGTGCCACATTACCCTGCACGTCAATTGAGATTTTTTTGCCCTCCTCGTCCATTGTCGGTGTGGCCACTACCGAGGCGAAGGTGGGGCGTTCCAATGCGCTTTCGTACATCCGTTTTCCTTCGCCGGGGTAGGGGATGCCGTAGAGGAGAGGCGTTCCGCCGATGGCCGCCACGTTGTTGAGATAGTCGGTGCGGTCAACGGACATAGTGGGGAGAAACACTTTCATGGAGTCGCCGGCACAAAGCTCCAGCATCATGTCCAGGGCCTCGTTGTTGCCCGTCATGAACTGGTCGTCCACGTGTTGGCACACCAACGTGATACGGTCGCGGAGCGGGTAGTAGTCGTACATGAAATACTCATCGAAGTAGATAGGTATCTGGTAAGCGTTTTCAGAGCCGAAGAACTCGATGGTGGGTCGGAAGGTATAGGCTTCTGCCACCTCCTCGGGCACGGCAATGATGCCCACTTCCTTGCTGAAAGGTTCGGCGCACGGGTTACCGTTCACCTTCGTGATGCTCACCGTGGCTGTGCCGCTTCCCAGGAAGTTGATGGGGAGGTTCACACTCTTGAGGTCCGCGTTTGCAATGGCAGAGTTGAATTTCACCTCCGTGCTTTTGCTCTGTTCGCCTTGTGCAGTGGTAATTTCGATACTGTTCACGCTGTTGGAGCCTATGTTCTCTATGGTGAACACACAAGCTTTGTCCGCATCTTTCAGACCGATGTGCTCGTAGCGCATACTCTGTATTTCGAGCAAATCATGGAATTTTCCTTCGTCGTCCTTGATGACCAACATGATGGCCATGGTGCCTAAGTCGTGAAAGTCCTCCCACAACTCTTTTCCGTCGGCATCAGTCTGTCCGTTGAAGAGATAGCAGCTGTTTGGCACATTGAGGGGATAGAATTTCGGGATGCAGCAGTGTTTGCCCGGGATATCAGCATAGTAGCCCACAATCAGTTCATCCGTATCGGGGATTTCAAAGGGGGCATCCAATTCCAGCTCGTTCCATCCGAATTTTCCCGTACCATGTCCTGTGGCCAAATTTTCGCCGTCGAAGGAGGTGCGGATAAACATGTCGTAAGTTCCGGTCAGTTCACTGTCGTCCCAGCCCAAACGCAAGGCCGTTACCTTGCCACCGATATAGGTCTTGAACATATCGCGGGGCAGCTTGATGGCCACGCCTACCCGGGCATCGTAGTCGAGGGAAAGGCCGTCCCACGGGTAGATATAATCGCTGTAGTTGCAGTGTCCGAGGTAGATGGTACCCTCGGCGGTATTGGCCCTTGCTGCGGGTGCTTCAGCCTTGGCAGCGGGGGTGCTCTGCTTCCATACGCTCTGGGCGTTCATGGACAATCCTGTCAGCAACGCAACGGCTGCCAGCATCAGGATGCGGGAGTAGTTTGATTTCATAGGCAATGGCATTAAATTCTTGTTGAAATCGAAAAATATTGATAGAAGAGAAAATGAGAGAAAGGAGTTTCTGATGGGAAATAAGCCGGTTTGAGCAATTACGTCTTTGTTCGGGGCTTGTTTGCTTAGCGTAAAGCAATCCGTTGGCGCCAAACCTTCGTGTCGCGTCGTGCTTCCACCACATAAATCCCGCCGGGCAATGCCGGCAGACGGAACCGGGCTTCGCTGCCCACCGGAGTGGTTTGTTGTGACCATAGCCTTCCGTCAGCTCCATAAAGCGCAAAGGTGGTGGCAGCTGTTCCCGACAATGAGCAACAACCGTTATGGAATGCCAATTCAGCACCTTCAGCTGCCGTTTCGGCCCATCCCGCTTCTGTCGTTTCGGGATAAAGTGCGCAACGTGCGGCGTTGACCACCTCTCCCGACAGTCTGTCAATCAACAGGGCTACCACTGCCACGTGTCGGGGATTGACATTATCGGGCAGGTCAATGGCTGATTGTAGCGTATAGGTCTCTCCGGCTTCCACGGCGATGTCCTTCAGTATCGGAGTACCGCGATAAGCACCATCCGTGGCGCGGGCCACTTCCTGGAAAACAAACGGGTTGATGCGGTGGGGAAGTGATTCAAAACCGTCCAAGTCGCTTGTCGTGCCGGCAAAACCGTTGTCCTGATAGTAAGAGGCATCTGTTACGCTGTCTTCCACCGCCACGCAAAACAGGTTGTAGCGATTGGCCGGTGCCGGTGTGGCAAACCGAATGGTCGCTTCAGCCTTCACGTCTTCTTCGTGGGTAACGGCAAGCGACAGGTCAGCTTCCGGCAGGCGTTGTTGTTCGGCGAGGAACCACGTTTCAAAACCATCACCCAGCATGGTGTATTCCGGTCCGTGTTCCGTTTCCACTTCTTCCATAGGATTTTTGAGATAGCGGCGGTTTATCCAGCCTGAAGGGAAGCCGTTGAAGGCCAGCTCCTTTACGTAGTCGTCCATGGCCATGGGGTCTTCGTAGTGAATGGCCACGCCAATGAAGGAGTCGGGATATTTCTGGTGCAACCGGTTCATGGCCACTATGCCCAGCGGACAGTAAACGCACCACATGCCCGTGGCTTCCTCGATGACCGTGCGTCGGGTGGTGGGAAAAAGTAAGCTCACCACCATTCCTCCTGTTTCGCGCGGAAGATCGTCCGGAGCCGTTACCGACAGTTTGTAGCTTACCGTGTCGCCGGGTGACATGGAAATTTCAACGGGCAGTTCAAAGCTGAGGGTGTCGCCCGGCTGTAACTGCAAGTCGGTGAAGGTGTGTCTAACCTCTTCGCCGTCATGGCTGAACACGGCTTCAAATCTGTCAATCGCCTTGTCGCCGCATACCACGAAGCGTCCGGCGGGTTTGAACCCTTCATATTGAAAAACATAGGAAGGAACGTCGGAAAGCAGGCTGTATTGGCCGTTTCCTCCCTCTACTCGTACGTCGTCGATGGCCAATATTTCGCCGTCGAGCGTGGTGTTGACAAAAGCGATGTACACTTGTTTCCCGGCATAGTCGGCCAGTGAAATCTCGTGATGCGTCCACTGGTTCAGTTTCTCCTCTTCCACGGTTAACACCGGGGCTGCGGTGAAATCTTCGGGACGGTTGCCTACGGTCGAAATGCGCACTTCGTACCGGTCGCCGTGAATGCAAGCCTGGCTGAAGGAGTTGGCGCGCCAGGATAGGCGTGCTTCCGCATCGAGCACGTTGATGGGAGGGAGCACCAACCAGTCGTCGGAGGGTTTCAGCTCTCCGCCGGCCGGCACTTTATACTTGGAAGCACTGGCTACATAGTAATTTTTTGTGCCCTCCTCTCGCAGACATTTCCAGGCATCGCCCTGATCGAACCCCGCCTGCACCATGGAGAAGTAGAGCGTTTGCTCGTCCAGGTCGTAGGTGGCGCAGCCGGTGGGAAGCCCATCGGAGAAATCCGTGGAGAAATAAACCACATTGCCTTGGGCCGCTCCACGCAGAAAGCTGAGCAGTCCGAGGCAAAGCAGAAAGTAATATTTAGCGTGCGTCATAGATTGGTTTCTACTTAGAAGTCAAATGATGATGTCATCATTTGCGCGAAACGGGGGTTATGGCTTGACAAACTTGCCCTGCAAGGTATGTCCGCCTACTTCGATTTGATAGACATAAGTGCCTTGAGGTAAGTTCTTCAGCGAAATCTGAGCCGTTCCTTCGGCCGTTTGTACCGTCCGTCCGGCAAGGTCGTAAACCACGGCAACGGTTGTTCCTTGGGGAAGCAACAGTGATTGTCCGTCGCTGCTCATGCTGACACCCTTTTCATCAGCCTGTACCGTTTCGATGCCGGTTTCAGTAGGCAACAATGCTTTGCGAATCCGGTAAATGCCGCTCACATTGCGATTGGCGTTGTCCGGTGTGTCATATACCGCCACATAAAGGAAATCCTTGTCTGCCACAACTGTCAGGGGCGAGAGATAATAACCGTTGGGCTCTCCTTCGATAAAGTCGGGCATACCTTGCGAAATGTCAAACCACTTCTCTCCGCCGTTGTTCGTGCAGTAAATACCGGTAGATTGCATGGCTGCCACGAGCAGGTCGCCTTCGCCGAACATGGCGCGCACGTTGTTGTCAATCAGTCCTTCGGGGCGTTTCACGGTTTCCCACGTCTGTCCGTCGGTCGTAGCTTCCAGGAAAGCGGCATTTTCCGTTTGGTTCATCACGCTGCGTCCGCAGTAAAGTTTGCCGCCGGCAAAGGCTGAAACCGCCATGAAGTTGCTGTCGGTGCGCACCTTGGTCCACGTCATGTCCGTTTCGTTGAGTTGGTAAACGCAGTAAATGCCGAAAGCAAACAGTTGGCCGTTAAGGGAAACGAGATTGTAGAGATTTTCCACCACTTTCCCGCCTTTTTTTCCATCGTCCAGTTCAATGGACATGCTCTCGGTGTCGGTATTGTTCCAGGTTTCGCCGTTGTCGTCGGAATAGAGCACGCCGCCCCCGGTGAAGTCGGCAATGAAGAGGCGGTCATTGTGGAAAGTCATGGCATAGCAAACGGTCCAGTCCTGGTCCTCGGGAGCCACCAGACCTTCCAGTGCGCGCGAGTAGCTGAGCATTTCCCAAGTCTGGCCCCCGTCGGCAGAGCGCGCAATGTGTGCCCCCATACCGGCCGCGAACACATAGCCGTTGCCCTCCAGCATTTCACTGTAGTGGTAGTCCTTTACGGCAGTTTTCTTCCACGTTTTTCCTTGGTCTGTGGAGAGGAAAATGCCTCCGGAGTTGTCCCAAACGTAGTTAGATGCCAACATATTTCCTTCCTGTGTGATATGGAAGGTGTAGGTGGCCGGCAAGCTATAAAAGAGTTCCCATTTGGCGCCCTGTGCCAATGCGTTTTGGAATAACGCTGTCGACATCCATCCTAAGCTGGTTGTCAGAAGAAATAACAAGGTGTAGAGTCTTTCTCGCATAAATCAGGTATTTAAGGTTCGTAAAATAGTGTTGAGAATAACTTCCGGGGACAAAGATAGTGCAAGGCGAGTGCATAAAAAAAGAAAAGCCACAGGATTTTCTTTTTTTTATGCCGAGCCGCCGCCTATTTTATGGAAAGATAGTGCAAGGCGAGTGCAGGACAAAAAGAAAAGCCGTGAAAAGTGAGAGAAAAGACAAATTAAAAAACGCAAGTTTTTTATATGTCTTTTCCGAACCGCCTGCGGCTTTATGTAAAAGCCGCAGGATTTTCTTTTTTTTATGCCGAGCCGCCGCCTATTTTATGAAAAGAAAGTGCTTTTTAGTTTAAAAGTTGAAGAGTTTAAAGCTTAACATATACCGAATCAAGCTTCTCTCCGTACTGACCATTAAACTTTTGAACTTCTCAGTTGTGAAGCTTTATCATTGAGTTGACAAGTCCTGGATTATTTTTTCCTATTCGCCGAGTAGAAGAAAATAATCCTGGACTTGGAAAAGCTAATCGGCAATTTGTGAAGCATGTGTGTCATGACCTCACTTTTCACCCGTTTTTTGGCCCTTTACGCGCGTATATATACGTAATTTATTTCCCGAAAAAAAGGTTCATCCTTTCACACGATGCCCTTTTGTTGCTGATTTCCAGTCGTTTAGAGTGTGAAGGGTTGCTCGCTCCAACCCTTCACACCATTCACGCACCATCGGTGTGGACAGTAAGAGCGGGTTTATACGCCGCATCCCGATGTCAAAGGTGAATGCTTGTATCGTTTTCTGCTGCGCCCCATGTGAATGGTGTGAAGGCTTGGGATGAGCAAGTGTTTACACTGAAAACGTCTGATTTTCAGTAGAAAGCAAGCTGCTTGTGAAGGAGTGAAGGCTTTTTTCGGGGTAAAAATTGCGTATATATAGGGCCGTTTTTCCCATTTTCCTTGACCCGTTCAAGCCTTCACCGAAAGGTTTCGTGCCTGGCTTCCGGCTTTCATCACACACTTTGGGCTGCGCAGAGCATTTCCGCACAACGTTCACCGTCGATGGCCGCCGAGACGATGCCTCCGGCATAGCCGGCACCTTCGCCGCAAGGATAAAGTCCCTTCACCTGGATGTGGCACAAGGTGGTCGCATCGCGCAGGATGCGCACGGGGGCCGAGGTGCGTGTTTCAGCCGCTATCATAACGGCCTCGTTGGTCAGGAAGCCGTGGCTGCGACGGCCAAAGGCTTTGAAGCCTTCCGTGAGGCGCGAGGTAATGAAGCGGGGCATCCAGAAGTGGAGTGGGGAGGAGATGAGGCCGGGGCTGTAGCTTGAAGCGGGGAGGTCGTAGCTCAGACGTCTGTTCACGAAGTCCGCCATGCGCTGTGCAGGAGCCGTTTGGTTGCGTCCGCCTTGCAACCAACAGGCTTTTTCCAATGCTTCCTGAAAATACATCATGCGGAGCGGATTGGCAGTGTCGTCCCAGTCGGTGTGTTGGGCAGCAAACTCGCCGTCGGCCAGCGCCTCTGTCATAAAGCGCGTCAGGTCCTCGCTCTGTAAATCCTCCGGGCGCGTTTCCACCACCATGCCCGAGTTGCTCCATGCCGTGTTGCGCTGTGAGGGACTCATGCCGTTGACCACTACCTGCCGGGGGCCGCTGGCCGCCGGCACCACAACGCCTCCGGGACACATGCAGAAACTGTAAACTCCCCGACCCTCAGATTGCGCCACGAAACTGTATTCCGCCGTGGGCAGGTATTTGCCTTTCCCGTTCGGATTGTGGTACTGTATGCTGTCAATGAGCGTGGCGGGATGCTCTAAGCGCACTCCTACGGCCAGTCCCTTGGCTTCGATGGCAATGTGGGCTTGACGCAAGTGGCGGTAGACATCGCGGGCAGAATGCCCCGTGGCCAAGATGACGGGGCCGTGGAATATTTGTCCCGTGTGGCAGACAACGCCTTTCACCTCGTCCTGTTCCACGATGAGGCTGTCCACACGTGTCTGGAAATGCACCTCGCCGCCGCATTTCCGGATTTGTTCGCGCATGGATTCGATGATGCGAGGCAGGCGGTCGGTGCCGATGTGCGGATGAGCGTCGATGAGAATGTCGGTGGAGGCACCAAACTGGCAAAAGACGCGCAGAATTTTCTCTACATTGCCTCGTTTCTTCGAGCGCGTGAAGAGTTTTCCGTCGGAATAGGCTCCCGCGCCGCCCTCGCCGAAGGAGTAGTTGCTCTCCGCATCCACGCAGTGTTCGCGTGAGATGCGGGCTATGTCCTTGCGGCGTTCGTGCACATCCTTTCCGCGCTCCAGCACCACGGGACGCCGGCCAAGTTCTATCAGGCGGAGGGCCGCAAACAATCCGCCGGGGCCTGCTCCCACCACAATCACCCGTGGGGCTTTGCTCACGTCGGGATAGCACACGGGTTCGAACTCCTGCCGGGGGGGCATTTCGTTGATGTAGAGCAGCAGGCTCAGGTTGACGTAAATGCTGCGCTGGCGGGCGTCAATGCTGCGGCGCACTATGCGCAAGGCGTTGATGGTGCGGGCGTCAATGGCCAATTCTTGCGCAGCCATACGTGTCAGTTGCTGCTCATTGGCTGCCTGGTGGGGCAATACGCGGAGGTTCAGTTGCTTTTGCATGAGGCTTCGGGGGTGAGGTTGGTTGGGGGAGGAGGGGAACTGTGAGGTGATGAGGTGAATGGGTTATGAGGTTATCAAGTTATTCGGTGCGTTCATATTGCTTGCTATACAGAAAGTTTATTTTAACCTAATCCCATTCTATCATAATAGTTGAAGACAACAGGGACTACATGAGTAACTCATTGTTGGGTCCTATCGGGACCGAAGCAAAAACTGTCAACAGCTGAGATGATGTTTTTGATTTGTTGTCTTCTGTTGGCAGTCGATTAAAGAGTTGTCAGAAGTTGTCTGCGTTGTTGTTTGTCATAACATCATTATTCCTGTTGTCAGGAACTACGCTTCATTCCTTCGTCCGTTACTGTTTCATCAAGACAGTTTAGCCGAAAAGGCAACGCAGGGCAGTTTCCACGCGCCCGACGGGAATGATTTCGATGGCATGGCTTTGCGTATCCAATCCTTTGAGGTTTCCTTCCGGTATAAGGATGGTGGAAAATCCCAGTTTGGCGGCTTCGCTGATGCGCTGGCCGATGCGGGCTACGGGGCGGATTTCACCGCTCAGTCCCACTTCGCCGGCCATGCACACGTTGCGCTCGATGGCGGTGTCAACGTTGCTTGACAGCACAGCTGCAATGACCGAGAGGTCGATGGCCGGATCTGTAACGCGCAGGCCGCCGGCAATATTCAGAAATACATCTTTTTGAGCCAGTTTGAAGCCCACCCGTTTCTCCAATACCGCCAACAGCATGTTCAGACGGCGGAGGTCAAAACCCGTGGCCGAACGTTGGGGCGTGCCGTAGGCTGCGGTGGAAACCAAAGCCTGTGTCTCGATAAGGAAAGGACGGATGCCTTCGATGGCCGAGGCAATGGAGATGCCGCTAAGTGGTTCGCCGCTTTGCGTAAGCAGTAATTCTGAAGGATTCTCCACCGGACGCAATCCGTCATTGCGCATTTCGTAGATGCCTAGCTCGGCTGTGGAACCAAATCGGTTCTTGATGCTGCGCAGGATGCGGTACATGTTGTGGCGGTCGCCTTCAAATTGCAACACGGTGTCGACAATGTGTTCCAACACTTTGGGACCGGCAATGGCTCCCTCTTTCGTGATGTGTCCTACGAGGATGACGGGCACGCCGCTCTCCTTGGCATATTTGAGCAATACGGCAGCGCACTCGCGAATTTGGGTAATGGAGCCCGGCGAGGTTTCTACGCTTTCGAGCGCCATGGTTTGGATGGAGTCGATGACGACGATGTCGGGTTTTACTTCCTTTATATAGGTGAAAACCTGGTCGAGGCGCGTTTCGCAGAGGAGCATGAGGTCCGTATCGCTGTGGGGGATGCGGTCTGCCCGGAGCTTGATTTGTCTTTCGCTTTCCTCACCGCTGACGTAGAGCAGTTTGCGTCCTGTCATGTGGAGGGCGGTTTGCAGCAGGAGGGTGGATTTGCCTATGCCCGGCTCGCCGCCGATGAGGATGAGCGACCCCGGCACGATGCCGCCGCCCAGCACACGGTCCAGCTCCATGTCGGATGTCTGGAAACGGGGCTCTTCTTCCGCCTTTACCTCCGACAACCATACAGGCCGTGCCACGCGCCGATCTATGCCGCCCAGGGCCTGGGAGGTGCGCACTTCGCGGTCGGACGGACGGACAGCGGCGATGGTCATTTCCTTCATGGTGTTCCACTGGCCGCAACTGGGACAACGGCCCACCCACTTGGGGGAGTCCTGGCCGCATTCAGAACAGACGTAAACGGTTTTGTTTTTTGCCATGCGAGGTGTGGGGAGTGAGAGTTAGGAGTAGGATTTTCAAAATGAGAAAAAAAGTGGGCAGACACGGCGACGGCGCGACGGTCTGCCCACCGGTACTTCAGGTTCCGGAATGAGAATGGAAGCGTTCGCGGCATCGTCCGGAATGGAAGCGTTTGCTGCCCCTTCCGGACTGCCACTGTCAGGCCATGGCCGCCAGGGCATCGCGCATGGCCACCAGTTCGGCACGGATGGTGCGTAGCCGCTGCACGGCCTCCAAGGGGCGGGGCACACCCTCCTTGTTCTGTTTCAGAATTTCACGGGCGGCAGCAATCTTCAGGCCGCGCACCTTCACCAAGTCCTTGATGACACGGATGGTTTCAATGTCCTCCTTGGTGTAACGCCGTACACCGCGTGACCCTTTCTTCGGTGCGATTTGTGGAAACTCTTTTTCCCAATAGCGCAACAAGGTTTCGGGTAAATCTAACAGATGTGCCACTTCGCTGATGGAGTAGAACAGCTTGTTGGGGCCAAATTCCATTTCTTCCATAAGCAGGAATATTTATTCGTAAACGTTTTCTATTTCCACCACGTAGACCGTGTGGAGCGAGCCGCCGGGCCGGTCGTTGTACCAGCGTGCCAATACCTCCTTGTCTAAGAAGTTTTCGGCCTTCATTTCCGTGCGCATCAGTTTGCGCCCTTCCACGACTAACCGCGCCTGCTCAAAGGCCACGGCACCGTGCTCGGTGGCCACCGGGGTCAGTCCGCATTCGGCCACCTTGTCGCGGTCGCGGCCTGAAACCGTTCCGCAGAGGTTCAGCGCCTCGCGCATTTCCTTTTCCATACCCAGGAAGGAGAGCGTGAGGTAGTCGTTATGTTCCACAAAATCGTAGGTGTAACGCTCGGGGCGGATAAAGACAAAGGCCACCGGCTTGTTCCACAGCCAGCCAATGCCTCCCCAGGAGGCGGTCATGGTGTTGTAGCCGTTTTCCAGCGTGCCGCCGGTGACGAGCATCCATTCCTTGCCAATCAGCCGGAAGGCATCTTCGCGCGCCAATGCTTCGATTGTTGTCTTCTTCATGAGAAACTATTTTTAGGAACTTTGAAGATATGCTCAGGTAACAGGGATTTTATCTCAGTGCAATCTCAATGACTTTCTTCACTGCTTCTTCCAAGTGCGTGGCATCCTTGCCGCCGGCTGTGGCGAAATGGGGCGCGCCGCCGCCGCCGCCCTTGATGAGCTTGGCCGCTTCGCGGACGATGGCTCCGGCGTTGAGCTGGCGTTCCTCCACCAGGTTCTTGCTGATCATCACCGTCAACAGCGGTTTGCCTTCGTAGGTAGTGCCCAGCACGCAGAACATGCTTTCGGGCAGGATGCCGGAGAGCTGGAACGCCAGGTCTTTGGCAGCATCGGGAGCATAGGATGAAGGCAACACAGCCTTGATGAGCTTCACGCCGCCGCGTTCCTCGGCATTGCGCACCAGACGGTCGCGCATGGCCAACAGTTGTTCCTTGATGTGCGCCTCCACCTGCTTGCGCAGTCCGTCGTTCTCCTCAATCGTTTTGCGGATAACGGCGGTCAGGTCCTTGGCACCGGCAAAGAAGGACTTCAGGTTGTTCAAGATGTCCTCCTGAGCGTATACCCTTTCTTCGGCAGCCTCGCCCGTGATGGCCTCTATGCGGCGCACGCCGGAGGCCACACTGCTCTCCGAAACGATGCGGAAGAGCCCGATGCGGCCCGTGCTGTGGGCATGGCAACCGCCGCAGAACTCTACGCTCTTGTCAAACTGTACCACACGCACACGGTCGCCGTATTTCTCGCCGAACAGGGCGATGGCTCCCAGCTTCTTGGCCTCCTCCATGGGCACATCGCGGTGATCCTGCAGAGGAATGTCCTCGCGGATGCGGCGGTTCACGATGCGTTCCACCTGACGCAGCTCCTCGGGAGTAACCTTTTGGAAATGGGAGAAGTCAAAGCGCAGGTAGTCCGGCGTCACCAGTGAACCCTTCTGTTCCACGTGCGTTCCCAGTACTTCGCGCAGTGCCTGGTCGAGCAGGTGCGTGGCCGTATGGTTGGCCTCGCTGCCCCGGCGGGCTTTCAGGTTTACCTCTGCACGGAAGGATGCTTCGGGGTGAGCCGGCAATTTCTTGGTGAGGTGAATGGGCAGGTTGTTCTCCCGTTTAGTATCGAAAATCTCCACCTTCTCCTCGGCGTTAACCAATACGCCGCAGTCGCCCACTTGGCCACCCATCTCGGCGTAGAAAGGCGTTTCGTCGAGCACGAGTTCGTAGAACACTTGTTTCTTTTGCTGCACACGGCGGTAGCGCAGGATATGGCAGTCGTATTCCGTGAAATCCCAGCCTTTGAATTCCGTTTCCCCTTCTTTCAGCACCACCCAGTCGTCCGTTTCTACGGCAGCGGCGTTCCGGGCGCGCTCCTTCTGCTTCTGCATTTCTGCATCAAACTGCTTTTCGTCCACCGTCAGCCCGTTCTCCTGACAAATCAGCTGCGTGAGGTCTAAGGGGAAGCCGTAGGTGTCGAACAGCGTGAACGCCTTGGTGCCGTCCACTACTTGCAGGCCCGCCTTCTTCGTTTCGGCCACTACACCTTCGAGCATACTGATGCCGGTGGAGAGTGTGCGCAGGAAGCTCTCTTCCTCCTCCTGCATCACGCGGCCTATCAGCACCTGCTGTGCCTTCAGTTCCGGATAAGCCTCGCCCATTTCCTGTACCAAGGTAGGTACGAGTTTGCAGAGGAAGGCTTCGCGCTGTCCGAGGAAGGTGTAGGCATAGCGCACGGCACGGCGCAGGATGCGGCGGATAACATAGCCCGCCTTGGCGTTGGAGGGAAGCTGGCCGTCGGCGATGGAGAAGGAAATGGCACGCAGGTGGTCAGCAATGACACGCATGGCTACATCCACCTTCTCGTCCTTTCCGTACGTGAAGCCCGAGAGTTCCCCTATGCGGCGGATGATGGGCTGGAAAATGTCCGTGTCATAGTTCGACTGTTTGCCCTGGATGGCACGAACCAGACGTTCAAAGCCCATACCCGTGTCAATCACATTCATGGACAGCGGTTCGAGCGATCCGTTCGCCTTGCGGTTGAACTGCATGAACACGATGTTCCAGATTTCGATAACCTGCGGGTCGTCCTTGTTCACCAATTCGTAGCCCGGCTGCTTGGCCTTTTCTTCCGGCGAGCGGCTGTCGAGGTGAATTTCCGAGCAAGGTCCGCAGGGGCCGGTGTCGCCCATTTCCCAGAAGTTGTCGTGTTTGTTGCCGTTGATGATATGGTCGGCGGGCAAGTGTTTGGCCCAAATTTTGGCCGCTTCGTCATCGCGTTCCAGCCCTTCTTCTTCTGAGCCTTCAAACACGGTGGCATAGAGGTTGGCCGGATCCAGCTTCAGCACGTCAACGAGGTATTCCCAAGCCATGTCGATGGCCCCTTCCTTGAAATAGTCGCCGAAGCTCCAGTTGCCGAGCATTTCAAACATGGTGTGGTGATACGTGTCGTGTCCCACCTCTTCCAAGTCGTTGTGTTTACCGCTGACGCGCAAGCACTTCTGCGAGTCCGCCCGTCGGCGCGGCTCCGGGTCGCGTTGTCCCAGGATGATATCCTTCCATTGGTTCATTCCGGCGTTGGTAAACATCAGTGTGGGGTCGTCCTTGATAACCATCGGTGCCGAGGGCACGATGGCATGCCCCTTCGTTTCAAAAAACTTCTTGTAAGAGTCTCTGATTTCGTTAGCAGTCATCATATTTTTTGTAGTTATTTACATTTTGGCTGCAAAGTTAGTGCAAGGTGAGAGCAATGCAAAATAAAAAGCCGCAGGTTTTTCATTTTGCATTGCCGAGCCGCGGCCTAAGTTATGAAAAGTTAGTGCAAGGTGAGAGCAATGCAAAATAAAAAGCCGTAGGTTTTTCATTTTGCATTGCCGAGCCGCCTTTGAAAAATTCCGAAAACAAAAAAGGCGTAGCCTCTGGAAACGGGGCTACGCCTTAATATATATATCAGAACTTATGGATAATCAGTCCGCTGCGGAGTTTCGGTTCAAACCATGTGGCCTTTGGGGGCATGATGTTGCCGCTGTCGGCAATATCCATGATTTGTTGCATGGAAACAGGGTAGAGGGCGAGCGCCATCTGCATCTCGCCGCTGTCCACACGGCGCTGGAGTTCTTCGAGACCGCGGAGTCCGCCGACGAAGTCGATGCGCTTATCTTTGCGCAGGTCCTTGATGCCCAGCAGTTCGTCCAGTATCAGACGCGATGAGATGTCCACGTCGAGCACCCCGATAGGGTCGCTCGGGTCGAACGTACCCTCGTGAGCCTTCAGCGAGTACCACTGGCCGGAGAGGTAGAGTGAGAATTCATGCGGCTGTTGCGGGCGATACGGTTCGTTTCCTTTGGCCTCCACGTCGAAGTTCTTGGCGAGCGCTTTGAGGAACTCTTCGGCGGTCATGCCGTTGAGGTCCTTCACCACGCGGTTGTAGTCTAAAATAGTCAGCTCGTCGGCCGGGAAACACACCGCCATGTAATAATTGAATTCCTCCTGACCGGTGGCATCGGGCGTTTGCTGCGCCTTTTCGGCACCCACCAAAGCCGCCGCTGCGGAGCGGTGATGCCCGTCGGCAATGTAGAGCGCCTCCATCTGAGCAAACTCCTTAGTAATCAGCTCCTGGTCCTCCTTGTCGGAGACCACCCAGAGCTGATGGCGGAAGCCGTCGATGGGGGCCACGAAGTCATAAACGGGCGGTTGGGCGGCATATTTCTGGCGCAGTTCCAGCAACACGGGGCGCGGATGATAAGCCAGGAACACCGGTTCGATGTGGGCCGAGGTGGCACGCACGTGTTTCATGCGGTCCTCCTCCTTGTCGGCACGGGTGAGTTCGTGCTTTTTAATAACGCCTTGCATATAGTCAGCGACGCTGGCGCATACCACCCACCCGTATTGCGTTTTGCCGTTCATGGTCTGTGCGTACAGATAGTAGCAGTCTGCTTCGTCGGATACGAGCCATCCTTCCTCTTGGAACTTGCGGAACTGTTCGGCACCGCTTTCGTAAACGCGCGGGTCGTATTCGCTGGTTCCTTCGGAAAAGTTGATTTCGGGTTTGATGATATGGTAAAGCGATTTCTCATTGCTGCCGGCTTCGGCGCGTGCCTCTTCTGAGCTGAGTACGTCGTAGGGGCGGCTCTCCACTTGTTCCACCAATGCAACGGGCGGACGCAGGCCACGGAAAGGTTTTATTTTGGGCATGGAATGTAAGGTTTAAGGTTAAAAGGTTATGAGGTTATTGCTGAGGTTATGAGTTTTTAGGTTATAAGGTTATAAGATTACTATTTGAGCGGGCGATGTTCAGGCGTTACAGTAGTAACTTCATAACCTCATAACCCCATAACCTGATAACCGGGTTACGCAGTAAAATTATAACCTCATCACCTCACGTCTTGCCATCAGGCCACAATTACTTGTTCACTTGGAACTTCTTCACGCCTTCTTCGAGGAAATCCACGATTTGCTGGGCTGCAGCGAGTCCGGCGTTGATGTTAGCCTCTTTGGTCTGTGCGCCCATCTTCTTGGGTGTGAAGATGTAGCGGTCGCCGAGGAGTTCCACGGCGCGGTCGTGGTCGGCCAGTTTCAGGTCGGTCACGTAGCGCAGGTCAGTTCGTTCCGTCATGGCCTTGATGAGGCCTTCTTCATCGATGATGTCCTGCCGGGCAGAGTTCACCAGGATGGCATCCTTGCGCATCACGCTGACAAGGTCGTAGCCGATGCTGCGGCGCGTTTCGGGAGTGGAGGGGATGTGCAGGCTCACGATATTGTTGAAAGAGAAGAGGTCGTGGAGCGACTCGTGCACGTGGAAACCGGCATCGATAATCTTCTGCGGGCGGTTCAGCGGCGAATAGCTGGAGATGTCCATACCCATACCGTGCGCAATGCGAGCCAGGTTCTGAGCCACGGCACCGAAGGCCAGCAGACCGAGCTTCTTACCCATCAGTTCAGTACCCGAGGTGCCGTTGAACTTGTTGCGGCAAGCGTAAATGAGCAGACCGATGACGAGTTCCGCCACAGCATTGGCATTTTGTCCCGGTGTGTTCATCACCACGATGTGGTGAGCCGTGGCAGCAGCCAGGTCCACGTTGTCGTAGCCCGCTCCTGCGCGCACGATGATTTTCAAATTGGGCGCAGCGTCCATCACCTCCCCGTCAATTTTGTCAGAGCGGATGATGAGCGCGTCTACATCGGCAACTGCGGCCAACAGTTGCGCCTTCTCGGTATACTTTTCAAGAAGTTCCAGCTGATAGCCTACGGGGTCGAGAATATCTTTAATGCCTTTTACAGCAACGGGTGCAAAAGGCTTTTCGGTAGCAACAAGTACTTTCATGCTTCGATGGTATATAAATGAAAGTTGAAAGTTGAGGGCTTATAGTTTATAATTATACTCACTGAGCAAACATAAGAGGGCTACGTCCTGCATGGTATTCAGCTGCATAAACTTTAAACTATAAACTCTCAACCATAAACTAAAAAATTTTTACGCCTTGTGCATGGCTTCAAATTCCTGCATGCAAGCTACGAGTGCCTGTACGCCTTCGAGCGGCATGGCGTTGTAGCACGAAGCGCGGAAGCCGCCCACCGAACGGTGGCCCTTCACGCCCTGCATGCCCTTGCTCTGGGCAAACTTCAGGAAGTCTGCTTCGAGTTCTTTGTACTCGTCGGCCATTACGAAGCAGATATTCATCAGCGAGCGGTCCTCCTTGGCTGCCGTGCCCTTGAAGAGCGGGTTGCGGTCAATTTCTCCGTAGAGCAGGGCGGCACGCTCTTCGGCGCGGCGGGCCATCTCCTTCACACCACCTTGCGCCTTAATCCATTTGAGGTTTTGGAGCGCACAGTAAATAGGTACTACGGGCGGCGTGTTGAACATCGAACCCTTGTCCACGTGAGTGCGGTAATCCAGCATCGTGGGGATGGGGCGGCTCACGTGGCCCAGCAGTTCGTCTTTCACGATGACGAAGGTAACGCCCGCCATGGAGAGGTTCTTCTGCGCGCCGCCGTAGATTAGGCCATACTTGCTCACGTCAACGGGACGGGAGAAGATGTCGCTCGACATATCGGCCACCAGGGGAACGGGACTGTCAAGGTCCTTGCGGAGTTCGGTGCCGTAGATGGTATTGTTCGTCGTGATGTGGAAATAGTCCGCATCAGCGGGAATTTCATAATCCTTCGGGATGAACGTGTAGTTGGCATCGGCCGACGAAGCCACCTCTACCACTTCGCCGAAGAGCTTGGCTTCCTTCAAAGCCTTCTTGGCCCACACGCCCGTGTTGAGGTAAGCAGCCTTCTTCTCCAGCAGGTTATAGGGAACCATGCAGAATTCCAGGCTGGCACCGCCACCCAAGAAGAGCACCGAGTAGCCTTCAGGAATGTTGAGCAATTCCTTGAACAAAGCCTGCGCTTCGTCCATCACTGCCTGAAATTCCTTCGTACGGTGGCTGATTTCCATCAACGAAAGACCCATGTCGCCAAATTCCACACAAGCCTCGGCCGTAGCCTTCATCACTTCTTGCGGGAGGATAGACGGACCCGCGCCAAAATTGTATTTTTTCATGCCTTAGTTGATTTAGGGGTAATAAATAGGTTTGTTGCGGGCGAAGGTATAGGTTTTATCTTTACTTGCCAAACAAAACTCCTTTTTTTTATTGACGACAACAGAGTACAACGAATAGCAACTTATTTCTTTAAGAAAGTAGTCCTTAATTGTCTAAGTCGTAGTCCTTTTTTAACATTGTCCCGTATTCTCCGCGTGCATACCCAGTGCGCCAAGTCCTGCGAGGCCAAACTTTCAACTTCTTTCCAAGAATTGCACGGCTTTTCAATAACTGTGCGAAGTTTTATTTACCTTTGCATCGCAATTATACATCAAAATCAAAAACCTACAGAATATGAGCGAACAACTGAAAAAGGTAAAGCAGCTTGTCGAACTTCGCCAAAAAGCACGCCTCGGCGGCGGCGAAAAAGCCATCGAGAAGCAGCACGCCAAAGGAAAAGCCACGGCACGCGAACGTATCGAACTCCTCCTGGACAAAGGTTCCTTCGAGGAGATGGACATGTTCAAACTCCACCGCTGCCACTACTTCGGCATGGAAAAGAAACAGTACCTCGGCGACGGCGTGGTGGCCGGTAGTGGCACCATCAACGGCCGGCTGGTATATGTCTTTGCACAGGACTTCACCGTGAACGGCGGCTCCCTGTCCGAAACGATGGCTGAAAAAATCTGCAAGGTCATGGACCAGAGCCTCAAGATGGGCGCACCCTGCATCGGCCTTAACGACTCGGGCGGCGCACGTATCCAGGAAGGCATTAACGCCCTTGCCGGCTTCGGCGAAATCTTCCAGCGCAACATCGAAGCCAGTGGCGTAGTTCCTCAGATTTCCGGCATCTGCGGCCCCTGTGCCGGCGGTGCTGTCTACTCCCCCGCGCTCACCGACTTTGTCGTCATGCTCGAAAGCATCAGCTATATGTTCCTTACCGGTCCCAAAGTTGTAAAAACCGTTACAGGCGAGGACGTCACCCAGGAGGACCTTGGCGGTGCAGCCGTCCATTCCACCAAGAGCGGTGTCTGCCATTTCACGGCCAAGACCGAGGAAGAGTTCGCACAGCTCATCCGTCGCCTCCTTTCTTATATTCCTCAGAACAACATGGAGCGCGCCCCGCGCATCCCCTGCACCGACCCTATCGACCGTAAGGAAGATTCGCTCAACGAAATCATTCCTGACAACCCCAACATGGCCTATGATATGTACAAGGTCATCGGTGCCGTGGTCGACAACGGCGAGTTCCTCGAAGTGCAGCGTAACTTTGCCCGCAACATCATCATCGGCTTCGCCCGCTTCAACGGCCAGAGCGTCGGCGTCGTAGCCAACCAGCCCAGCGTCTACGCCGGCGTGCTCGACTGCAACGCCTCGCGCAAGGCAGCCCGTTTCGTCCGCTTCTGCGACTGCTTCAACATCCCCATCGTTTCCCTCGTCGACGTCCCCGGTTTCCTCCCCGGCACCGGCCAGGAGTACAACGCCGTCATCGACCACGGTGCGAAGTTGCTCTACGCCTACGGCGAAGCCACAGTGCCCAAGGTAACCGTCACCCTCCGCAAGAGCTACGGCGGTTCCCATATCGTCATGGGCTGCAAGCAGCTCAAGGCAGACCTCAACTACGCTTGGCCCTCCGCCGAAATTGCCGTGATGGGCGCATCCGGTGCAGTCGCCATCCTCGACGGCAAAGAAGCCAAGACGAAGGAAGACCCCAAAGCCTTCCTCGCCGAAAAGGAGAAAGAGTACAACGACCTCTTCACCAACCCCTACAAGGCAGCTGAGTTCGGCTACGTGGACGATGTCATCGAACCTCGCAACACTCGTTTCCGCATCTGCCGCGCACTTGCCCAACTGGAGAACAAGCGCGAAACCCGTCCTGCCAAGAAGCACGGCAACATACCCCTTTAATCATCCGAACTGCGAAGCATGAAGACTTTCCATTATACCATCGGCGGCAAGCAGCTCACCATCCGTCTTGACGAGAAACAAGGCACCATCGCCAACCTCCTCGTTGACGGTCAGCACCCCCTGCCCACCGACGAAGAGATGTCAGCCTACGCTGCCGTCATCTCCCTCGCCCTCCTCGCCTACGACGTAGAAGTCGTCCACGACGATGAGCCCGGCATCATCACCGTCGAACACCACCGCACCGGCTGGAACAACCCCTCCGCCCTGATGATGCAACACCAATAATCACTCTTTTTCCCCGAAACAATGAAACAATACAAATATACCATCAACGGAGCCCAGTACGATGTCACCATCGACAGCATCGTTGGCTCCAAAGCCAAAGTTGAAGTCAACGGCATACCCTTTGAAGTGGAAATGCACGGTTCCTCACTCGTAGAAGAAGATCTCCCCACCATGTCCACAGAAGGTGCTACCGCACCTGCCGCAGCCGCTCCGGCTCCTGCCGCCGCTCCTGCCGCCGCGGCACCTGTTGCCAAGAGCGGTCCCGGCGCAGGTTCACCCGTCAAAGCACCCCTTCCCGGCGTCGTAACCAAAATTCTCGTTGAGGCCGGACAAGCCGTGAAGAAGGGCGACACCGTGCTCGTGCTCGAAGCCATGAAGATGGAAAACAACATCACCGCCGAAGCCGACGGTGCCGTGACCGGCATTTGCGTTGCAGCCGGCGACAGCGTCATGGAAGGCACCACGTTGCTCACCATTGGCTAAAAACGTATAATGAAATAATGTACAATGTATAATGTATAATGAAGGCTACGCCGATGTCATGGCCGTAGGCAATTATACATTATACATTGTACATTATTTCATTATACGTTAACTTTTGGGAGTAGCCTTTATTATACAATATACATTATAAATTATCCATGAAACCCTCCACCCTTTGCGTGCAAGCCGGCTGGCAACCCAAGAAAGGCGAGCCCCGTGTGCTCCCCATCTACCAAAGCACCACCTTCAAATACGACAACAGCGAACAGATGGCGCGTCTGTTCGACCTCAAGGACAGCGGGTATTTCTACACCCGTCTGCAAAACCCCACCAACGATGCCGTAGCCTCCAAGATTGCTCAGCTCGAAGGCGGTGTAGCCGCCATGCTCACCGCCAGCGGACAGGCCGCCAGTTTCTATGCCGTGTTCAATATCTGCGAGGCCGGCGACCATTTCATTTCCTCCAGCACTATCTACGGCGGCACCTATAACCTCTTCGGTGTCACCATGAAGAAGATGGGCATCGAATGCACCTTCGTCGACCCCGATGCTTCCGATGAAGAGATAGAAAAGGCATTCCGTCCCAACACGAAATGTTTCTTCGGCGAAACTATCTCCAACCCTGGCGGCCACGTGTTCGACATCGAACGCTTCGCCCGCATGGCCCACGCCCACGGCGTACCCCTCATCGTCGACAACACCTTTGCCACGCCCATCAACTGCCGCCCCTTCGAGTGGGGAGCCGACATCGTGACCCACTCCACCACTAAGTACATGGACGGCCATGCCACGGCGGTGGGCGGCTGCATCGTCGACAGCGGCAACTTCGATTGGCAGGCCCATGCCGACAAGTTCCCCGGCCTCTGCGCCCCCGACGAGAGTTACCACGGCTTGGCCTACGCCGAGAGCTTCGGCAAGTTGGCCTATATCACCAAGGCTACCGCACAGCTCATGCGCGACCTGGGCAGCATACAAAGTCCCGAGAACGCCTTCCTGCTCAATCTCGGTCTCGAAACCCTCCACTTGCGTATGCGCCAGCACTGCGCCAATGCCCAGGCCGTGGCAGAATTCTTGCAGGCCGATCCGCGTGTGGCGTGGGTTAACTATGCCGGACTGCCCGGCGACAAATACCATGCCTTGGCCCAGAAGTACTTGCCGGGTGGAGGATGTGGCGTCATTGCCTTCGGCCTCAAGGGTAGCCGTGAAGATGCCATCAAGTTCATGGACAGCCTCCGCATGATTTGCATCGTCACCCACGTGGCCGATGCCCGCACCTGCGTGCTCCATCCCGCGAGCCACACCCACCGCCAGCTCTCCGACGAACAGCTCATCGAGGCCGGCGTGGCACCCGACCTCATCCGCCTCAGCGTGGGCATTGAGGATGTGGAGGACATCCTGGCAGACATCCGTCAGGCATTGGACAAAGTATAATCACTTTAGGGCGTAGCCGCGTAATGCAATCTTTCTGCCCGGCTACGCCCACCATAGTTCTACCGTCAACACCTGAAATACCTATTCGTTCCATCAGTAAGCAAACTCAAATCCCCACCATCCCTTCCGCACATGTCGCGCAAACCACACCGTTTACTACATATCCTTCTGCTCGCTGCAGTATGGCCCCTGTTTGTCGCTATGGCCCCCTTGCGCGCCTATGCCGTGGAAGGGGTGGCCACAGATGTGCTGCCACAACAGGTGAAGGAGCAATATGCCAGGCTTTCCCATTTGGACAACAAGACCTTGCTGGCCGAGGGGGAGCTTGCGTTAGGGGCTGACAATGAAAAGCTCGCCCTAACGGCCTTCAATATGCTCACCCGGCGCACTGCCCGAAGCCAAAATCCCGACGACCTCCATGCCTGTGCCAAAGCATTGTGCCACATCGGCGACATCTGTTATGCCCACTGTTCTTATTCCAAAGCCATGGAGTATTACCTGAACAGCCTGAAAATGTGTGAGGAATACGGTTTCGACGTTCTCTTTCCACAGGTGTACAACATGATGGGGAACGTTTACAGTTCGTTCGACGACTTTGAGCGTAGCAACCCGCTCTACCGCAAGGCACTGACCGGGGCGCGCAAGCTGGGCGACCGGAGTTTCGTGAACCGTATCCTGAACAACCTGATTTGCGCCTATCCGTGCAAGGAACCACTCACCGCTATCAAGGCATATTACCGGGAAATGGAGCAGAATCGCGAGAACCGTCCGCGCTACACATATAATCTGCTGATGGACAAGGGTATGATTTTGGCCTACGAACACAAGGACCGCGAGGCCATCAGCTGGTTCAGAAAATCGGCGCACTTCGCCCAACGGGAAGGGTTGGATGTAGAGTGTATTGGTTCGTCGTATGCCAGCATGGCTGAATCTTTCCAAAAGTTGCATTTGCCTGACTCTGCCCTACATTATCTGCACATAAACGAACAGATGGCCCGCCGGAGCGGCCACGCCAATTTGCTGGCCGGCACACTCAGGAAACTCCATGCGCTGTATGAGGGGCGCAATCTGCAACGGGCATTACGCTACAAGGCGGAATACCTTGACCTGGCCGACTCCATTTATAATATCAACGAGTTCAACCACCTGAAAAACGCACAATTCCTCTACGAGACCGACCGCAACATCAGCACCATTCACGCCCTAACGCTTGAAAAGGAACACAAGGAAACGCAGCTATCCATGCAACGTCGCTGGATGATTACCTTGATTGTCTGCTCGTTGGTCGTGTTGATTATGCTAGTAGTGCTGTTCATCCAAAAGCGCAGGTTGAAGGAGTCCTATAACCGCCTTTATGAGCGCAACAAGGACATGTTGGCAGGCGAGAAGGCTTACCGCCAACGAATCAAGGACTTGGAAGAACAACTGCCCGGCACAGCCACTGCCACGGGCGGAAGTGTTGCCACGGCTCATCCCGGTGCACAATCCATTCCTACAGAACTGCGTAAGAATATCCTGGCTTGTATCATGCACACCATGGAACAGACCGAGGACTTTTGCGACAGCGAGTTCTGCATTGAGCGGTTGGCCGAAAAGGCCGGCACCAACAGCCGGTACACTTCGATGGTCATCAACAATGTGTTCGGCAAAACATTCCGGTCGCTCCTCAACGAGTACCGCATCAAGGAGGCCATGCGCCGCATGATGGATGAGGACACCTACGGCATGCTCACCATTAAGGCTATCTCGGAGAGTGTGGGATATAAGTCGCAGTCCAATTTCATTGCCGTGTTTACCAAACTGACGGGCATAAAGCCTTCGATGTTCCAGAAATTGTCGAAAGAGGAAAAGGAAAGGGCCTTGAACGCGCAGGCCGAGGGCGGTTCCGGAGCCTGAAGCGGGCGTGGCGAGTGCCGCCGCCCGGCCATGCTGTCGTTACGCCTTGGAACTGCTGGGTAAGGGGAATATCTTGGAAATCAGGCAAAATAATTTCTGTTTCGCGAAAGAGCAACGGTCTGCAAGAGAAAAAGATGGGCAGAATGGAGCATTTGTTACCTTTGCCACCACTTGTTTTACATTTATTTTGCCTATGAACAGACTGATACAACAATCCATGCGATGGGCGGCAGGCTGCGCCCTGACCATGCTGTGCGGCACAGCACAGGCACAGACCAACCTGACAGCCAATGTCAACGGTTGCAAGGTAGAACTGACTTGGGACTTGCCCGAAGGTATGCAAGACCAGGACAGCCAGGGTTTTGAAACCGAAGCTTTCCCCGGAGACGAATGGACGGTGCGCTCAACCAACACCAGCGATTACCGATGCTCGTGGTTCAGCTATCCCACATCCGACTTCACACAGTTTGAAAATTACAAGGAGTACATACATCAGGGCGAACGCAGTGCCATGGTGTATATGGATATGGGAAAACATACCGACGGCTCGTCGGCCAATCAGGACGAATGGCTCATATCGCCCCTCTACAGCCGGGCCACTTACTTGGAGTTCTACAGTTATATTGACCCCAAGGTGCTGGAATACGATGGCTACGAAGGCTATGACGACCACTATTATGTGAAGCTGAGCCGCGATGGCGGTGAAACGTGGGAGGTAATCTGGGATGCCCGTACTTCCTGTTCTCCCGAAGGAGGCTGGCAACTGGTTTCGTTGCCGCTGGGCGAACCCTCGGAAAATATGCGCATTGCTTTCAATGCCGTGAGCGGCTCCGCAAAACCCGAAGACCACCTCTATTTTTTGTGGGCCATCGACGATGTGCGTGTGAGTAGTTCCGCTGCTGCGGCCAAAGCGGCTCCGGCGGTCAGCTATGGCTACTATAATGTGTACTTTAACAACGAATTGCTGGCCACGGAGCTGAACACCCGCTCCTATGTGGACCTTTCTGACAAGGTCGAGGGAACCCACACCTACCGTGTAACCTACATGGACAAACTGACGGATCAGGAAAGCGAGGGAGCATCTGTCCAAGTACAGATCTATGCTCCGACCTTCGATGCTCCGCGCAACGTGAAACTCACCTGCCGCGAGGACAGCGAAGAGGGCTATGTGGCCTCGCTCACATGGGACGAACCCGAAGGACATCAAAAGCCCGAAGGATACATTGTCTATTGTAATGGTATGTGGGTTGCCTATGGCATCACCGAAACAAACTTTGAGAACACGGGGCTGACCAAGGGCGTTTACGAGTATGCCGTTTCTGCCATGTACGACAATCCTTGGGGCGAGTCGGAGGCAGTGGGCGATGTCATTGCCATCGGAACGCGTATGCCGGTGCAGAACTTGCAGGCACAGCTGCTTGGCGACGAGGTGTCACTCACCTGGCAAGCACCGAACGACAGCCAGCACCCTGTGAAGGCTTACCGCGTGTACCGCAGTACCACGTGCATTGCGCAGGATTTGACCGAATGCAACTTTACCGACAAACAGGTGCCACAGGGATGTTTCGACTATACAGTGACTGCGGTCTATGAAGACGGCGAGGAGTCCATGGCTTCGGCTGTCAGCATTGAAAACGGCGAAATGCCCGTAGCCCCCCTTCCTTTTGCCGAAACCTTCGACACACCTTTCAAACCGGCCAACTGGCAGGTGGAGAATTTGTTTGAATATACTGAAGACTCCTACATTTGGCGTTTCGACGATTGGTTTGAGATGAATCTTTCCGGCGAAGGGTTCAGTGGCTGCTATGCCTCTATCGACGGCATCAGTGCCGGTTGGTCGGGCATCATGGCCAACCTCGTTACGCCGCTCCTCGACTCTCGCCATGCCGATGGCACGCAGCTGCTTTTGAGCTACGACCTCGACTTCCTTTCCTACTATGGCGACTGCGAGGGCAGGCTGGAGTATTCCACCGACAGGGGACAGAACTGGACCATACTCGAACAACTCACACCTTACAGCGACACCGACCTTGCACCGGGTGAAGCGTCTCGCGCCGTTCACATGAAACACGATGTGACACAGTTGGCCCAAACCGATGCCATACAGTTCAGATGGTACTACAGCGGCAATATGGACGGACACATCGCCATCGACAATGTGCGCCTGGAACAAGTGGAACCCGAAGGCATTGCTGCCGTCACCACCGCTGAGCAGGGCAAAGTCAGCGTCTACAATCTGCAAGGAGTGAAACTGCTGGAAGCAGACAATGAAGCGGATATACCTACACTGCCCGCCGGCGTGTACATCTTTGAGCAAAACGGCCACAGCTGCAAGCGTATGTTCAAATAATGTATGCCTTTACCGAAAAACATCGGAATTATCTGAATAAGTAGTCCGACCTTAGCATACGATAAGGAGGGCGAGTCATCATTGGCTCGCCCTCCTTTGGGTGTTCGCCCGACATGGGCATAATCTAATGGGTGAAAGTCCCGAGCGCGCCCCGATAGCGGGAAGTGCATAGTCCGAGGCAACGGTGTCCACCGCGAGGGGAATCGGAAGGAAGCTAAGGACAAAAGTCTGGCTCCACGCACAGAAACTTGATACTCAAAGTCAGGGGGCATAAGCTTTAAGCCTTGAAGGGGCAATAGGTTGACCTCCGGCAGTTAATCCTTCCTTCTTACGATAAAGGTAGGGAAAAACTGTTATATATTTATCAGCTCGCCTATCGGCTCGCTGAACAACTGCAAAGTTAAAGATGGAGCAGCCTACCACTATGTTCATATTCTATATCAGGGATTTTATACAGATAGTCATCTGCTTAGAGTTCCTTTTTAGAATCATTTCGGAGAGACTTTCCATTTTACCGGTTCTTTCAGTATGATTCCGTCAGTGGCATCCTCCTGTGAGAATGTATTGCTGCAATATTGTATGCAGAGCATGAGAAGCGGAGTCGTTCCGTTGTTACGGACACTTCGTTTTCCTGCAGGAGATACCCTGACAACGCTACCTTCTTCCACTGGGAACACTGTTCCGTCTACTTGAAATTCACCTTTACCGGAGAGGAAAAAATAAAGCTCCTCATGACTCTTGTGACTATGCAGAAATCCGGTTTCTGTACCCGGGGCGAATGACTGGAAAGAAAACTCGCTTCCCGTAGTTCCGAGAGCGGTGCTGCAGAATACTTTTCCGGGGATTTTCACATCCGGGCCAAGCTGAAGTTCGTATTCATTCAGTTCATTCAACTTACCGACACTGATCGCGGCGAAATTCTGTTCTACCGCGATTTTTCTAATCTTTTTCATCTTTCTAATATTTTGAAATGATTGTTTATACAGTTATTTAAGTGTTATGATTTCTCCGTCTTCCGGTATAATCAGTCGGCTCATATCCGTCCCGTGATGGCGAGCTTCGTTGCGCAGGATGGCACGGGTGGTCTGGCAATGATCGATGGCATCCATGTGTACGGTAATCAGCTTGATGTGTGGGGGGAGTGTGTCAAGCATCGCCATTACTTCCTGTTCATTGGGGATGATACAACCGTCCGTCTTAGAGAATTCGGGGAATACCGCACCGCCACTGTTCACCACAATATAATTAGGACGATACTTTTCCACGG
>SFPC01000045.1 GCA_004552195.1 Bacteroidales bacterium
CTTCCGGGTGCCCCTCGCAATACCAAGTATTGCTTAGGGCCGCACAATGAATGACTATCTCCGGACGGTGTGCTTCCATATATGCCTTGACAGCTTCTTCACGACTGACATTCAGTTCGCCATGCGATGGAAGCACACCGTCCGGAGATAGTCATTCATTGTGCGGCCCTAAGCAATACTTGGTATTGCGAGGGGCACCCGGAAGAGTCGCACCGAGTGAATGTGCAAGGCACAGTAAGGATTGCCAAGGCTTGTAAACTCATTGGCGCCAAGCTCCTGTTCATGTCGAGCGACCAAGTATACAACGGCACACCTATGCTTGGCCCCCTCAAGGAAGCAGATGTTTTTACGCCTGTCAACATCTACGGTCGGCACAAGCTGGAGGCAGAGCAAAGAGCACAATGGAATTTGCCCGAGTCAGTAGGACTCCGACTCACATGGATGTACGATTTGCCCGGAAGCAGGATGAAGCTGAACAGCAACCTACTGGTCAATTTACAAAAAGCATATAATGAAAATGTCCTCATACATCCTGCCACGCATGAATTTCGCGGAGTGACCAATGTATGGGAAGTTGTCAGAAACGTGGAGCAGGCCTTCGCTTTGCCCGGAGGCATCTACAACTTCGGCAGCGGCAACACCATGAACAGCTATGCGCTCCACCTGGAAACAGCCAAACTTTTAGGGCTCAACAATCCGTCTCATTGGATTATCCCAGATGAGGCTCGATTCGCCGAACAAGACAGAAACCTGACAATGGACTGCGCTCTCCTGGCAAGTCACTCCATTCATTTCAATGACAGCGTAGAAGGGATAAAAGAAGCCATCCTGAAACCATTCCGCACCCATTGAGAACGCGCAGGAAAAGCATCAGCATGACCATCCCGTTCACGTCTGTCAGCACCCCAAAAACTCCCCTCTATATACGCTTTTTTTACCCTCAAAAAAACATTCATCCCTTCACACACAGGCTCTTTTCTGCTGATTTCCAGGAGCTTCAGGTGTGAAGGCTTTGAAAAACAAGCATTCACAGCGAAACAGCCTTTTTTTGTCCCTTATCTGCTGATTGCCAGCCCACTTTCGGTGTGAAGGGTTGCCGTTTCTACCATTCACAGTCATGCTTCCGCCGTGTGAAGGCTTCAAAACGCAAGCCTTCACACTCAAAATTGCTGAAAATCAATGACAAACCGCCACTGTGTGAAGGAGTGAATGCTTTTTTTGGAAATATAAATACGTATACGCGCGCGCGAGGAACCACGATACATGCGCCGCCTTTCACGCCATCGCCACCCTTCACCGCCACTCCCTGCAAACCCCAAAACTCACGTGCACCGCAAGGTGCCAATCCTCCCCCTGCTTCACCTCAGCTTCCGTCCCAACCAGCAACTTGAGGACTTGCGCATCACAAGTCCCGGACTATTTTTTTCTAATCGCCGAGTTGAAAAAACAACTCCTGGACTTGTGAAAGCCCTCCGGCAGCAACCACCTTGCAAACGGGCGGCACGCACTGCGAAACGCCCTGATTTCCAACCTATCAGAGAGAAAAAGCAGAAAAATTTTCTATTTTAACAAATTTTACCCCCCCAATAAATAAAATTACGGAATTACCTCTACCTTTGCGTCGCTTTTAGAGCGAACATTCCTCTATTTGAGGAACGTTGTCGACATTCTGTGGGACAAAACAATTAACTTTTTATACATCATTCAATGAGAAGATTCTACACTTCGCTGCTGCTCCTGCTGCTGACAGGAGTTGCGGCAACCACTGCGAATGCGCAGCGCAAGTCGATTGCGACAATCTCCCAAACGGCGGTAGCTGATTTGAGCGAGTTCGTAACAGGAAAGACGTATGTTATGACCCAAAAGGACAATGGCTACATTTATGAGGCGAAACACACTTGTGCTGCCACAGGAGATGCCGCCGGCAACACGAAAAACCGCTTGAAGAGAAAAGGAGCAGCTCCCACCGTGGGCAGCACCGACATGAACTTTGTCTTTACGGTTGAAGTGGTAACTAATGGGGGCAACACTTACTACGCGTTCAAGGGCCAAACCGGCTATATCGACAATGTGGACCACGGAGCCGGCACTCCTGCCGACCCCATCCACATGACAGCCTCAGCCTGCACCTTCAAACTGACTGAGAACACCAAGGTAGAAGGCACTGACGGCGCAAGCGACATACAATATTGGAAGATGGAAGCCAACACTAATGCTAGCAGAAAAATTGTAGACAGCGGCGGCGCAGACGGCGACGGCATGGTATTGGCGACATCTGCCAACAATCCCAATATTGCCTTCTACGAAGTGACGCTCGGAACGGACTACTCTATCCAAAGCCTGGAAGAGTTTGTAGATGGACAGAAGGTTCTGATTGCCAATATTTCGACTCACGGGAACAGAGGCTACCTTTACGAAAAGGAACACTCCTGCAGTGCTACTGGAATAACGGCATACAAGACCAATCGCATCGGAACCACAACCACCGAACCTTCCATCACAGATCCTAAATTCTCGAACTATGTATTTGAAGTGGGAATTAGCACCAACGGAGAAGGCGGCAGCAAGACTTACACCTTTAAGTCGAAAACAGGCTACATCGACAATGTAGACGGAAATGCCACCTCGGCTGCACATCCGGTTCACGTTTCTGACCAACCAGGCACGTTCACCCTTACCTGGAACGCCAATGGTTACTGGGAGGTAAAAACCACCGCAAACAGCAAAGCCAACGGCAGTGAAACTACTCGTTTGTATTGGAATGTCGGCCCGGCAGATGGCGGTGGTCTCAACTTGTATAGTGCTGACGGCAACCAGAAGTTCATGTTCTACGCCATACCTACGGCCAAAGCCAAACTCACCACGGCTGAGGGCATCGACAACATTCAAACCATCGCCACATTCAGCGCACCCTATGCCGCTGTGATACCGGCCGGCGTGGAAGCATGGTACATTGACCAAACAAGTGCCGAAGGCAACGTAGCCACCATGAAGAAGCTCGAAGGCGAGGCCATTCCCGCCAACGAAGGTGTTATCCTCACGGGCACTGCTACGGGCGAAGTGAACATGGCTCCGGCATCCTACGAAACCGTGGCTACCATCAGCGGTAACAAACTGCGCAACACAGCTGCCGAAACGCATACGGCTGTAGAAGGCGACTACGTGCTGGCCATCGTCGACAGCCAAGTGGCCTTCTATCCCACCATCGTCGGCACCGTAGTCGGCATAAACAAGGCATATCTCAACCTTTCGGCCGGCGGTTCCGCTGTCGCCATGAACTTCGGCGACAACACTACGGCTGTCAACACGGCTTTGGAAACCCTTGACAACGCTCAGGCTCCCGTGTTCGACCTCAGCGGTCGCCGCGTCATGCAGCCCGTCAAAGGCGGCCTCTACATCCAAAACGGAAAGAAGTTTATCGTGAAATAAATCCTCTCAACAACCCTCTTGAAGTATATCATCTGACATGAAAAAGACATATTGCACTCCCTGCGCCCACACCGTCATGCTGCAACCGCTGCAAATGCTGGCTGCAAGCAACGAAAAATCCATCGGCATCGTTTCAGACCCGGGCAAAACGGTCGATGCCGGCTCCGCACTCGCCGGAGAAAGCGTCTGGAGCTCTGAAAATTGGGCCGAAACTGAGGAGTAAACCGCACGAAAAGCCACACACTACGGTCTGAAGCAGCCTGCGGAAGAGCAGATTTTCCGCCGGCCGCCTCTACACCAAAACATCTTGCAAATAGTCCGGGACTTGCGCTTCACAAGTCCCGGACTATTTTTTTCTAATCGCCGAGTTGAAAAAACAACTCCTGGACTTTTTTCCACGAGTCCACGGACGGCTTTTCCGAAACGAGAACGCACAACCCCGAAAAAGGCCATTCCATGATGCCCGTGAGGCGGAGGAACGCATAGGCTCTCACTTCCAATAACCAACAGCGACAGCTGCGCATGAAAAGGTCGTTTTTACCTGTCCAACTTGGCATATTTTAATACCAAATTACCGCATTGCTAAAATAATTGTGGGTCCATGTTCCCGGCGTGCCGATTGCGGCTTTCCAACTCCCCCTACAACAAAAAATACTGAAAAACACAAAAAAGACGTGTAGTTATATTTATATTTGCAGCCATAAATGGTAGATACGCCCCCAATAATTCAAACACAGATAATAAAATTTAATCAATAAAACCTTTCGCCTTATGAAAAGACTGTTACTTCTATTGGTACTTTCGTTGACCATGGGTCAACTGACCGTAAACGCGCAAACCAAAGAGTTTGCCAAGGAAGGCAAAATCACCCTCAAGGAACACAAGCTGGTAGTAAAAGAGCGTAAAGAACTGGCCAAGCTCACCGCAAAACAATTCAAGAGCCAAATGCTCAAAGAAGCCAAAAAGCAGGCCAAAGCGCTGAAGCGCGAAGGATGGAAGCCGGCCCCCGGCACCATGCCCATTGAAAACCAGCTGAGCGAATACTACATCCAACTCCACGAGCTGGACGGACGTTTCCCCAAATACATCATGGGACGCGCCTCGGCCAAAGCTTCCACCTACGGTGTGGCACGCAAACAAGCCGTGGCTCGCGCCCGCGTCGACATAGCCTCCAGCCTGCAGGCCGAAGTGGCATCGCTCAACGAGATGACCGAAGGCAACACCGAACTCTCCAACGGCGAAGTGGAAACCATGGCCAAAATGTTGGAAACCAGCCAGACACTCGTACAGCAGTCCATCGGACGCACCAACGTGGTATACGAAATCTTCCGCGAGGTGGACGGCAAAACGGAGGTACAGGTGGCCGTGAACTATGACGGCAACGCAGCCAAGTCTACCCTCCTGAAACTCTTCGACGAAGACAGCGCAGAACTCCGCGCCAAACTGCAAAAGATGCTCGAAGAGAAATAAGAAGAACCGATGCCGGCATGAACCAATCTTTCCTGAAAACGGCCAAACGCATCGTGTTGGGATTACTGGCCATAGTGCTTACGGGCGGATTGGCCCTGATCACGGTCATCGCCAAGCCCCGCGAACAAATATTCCACAACAGGCACATGAGTGATACCCCCGCAACCCGCAAGGCCCGCATCAGAGCCTTCATCACCAAACACCTGTGCATCACCATGCTGGCCATCGGGCTCATGGGCTTCTTTGCCATGATTGCCATCATGGCTAAACCGCTCGACCCCGTGAAGCGGGCCATCAGCGACTTCTCCTTCACCGACATCTACTACGAGATTCTCAAAGAAGGCACCACCCCCGACACCAGCCACCTCATCACCATCGTCGACATGACGGAGCTGACCAACCGCTCCGAGATTGCCGACGTGATGAGCCGCATCAATCGGGCCCAACCCAAAGTGCTGGGAGTGGACATCTGCTTCGACAACGAAGGAGAGGACTTTGAAGGAAACGATTCGCTCATCCGCGTGGTGGAACAGTACCACGAGAACATGGTGTTCTCCCTCAAAATGCTCGATTGGCAGGACGACTCCGTGGGATGGAACAAGGCCATCCACTCCTTCTTCCACGAAATAATTCCCCTGACGGAAGGCACCACCAACATGCCCCGCCAACTCTACGACAGCATGAAGCGGAAAGTGCCGCTCGCCGAACGCTACGAAGGGAAAAACGTTCCGTCGTTCGTGGCGCAGGTGGCCAACCGCTATGCCGACCAGGACATCGTGAAAGGCCGCACGGACGATGTGAAAATCAACTTCTCGCCCACCGTGTTCCGCGTGTTGAGCCCCCAGGAGGTGGACCGCCATCCCGAGCTCATCGAAGGACAGATAGTACTCCTCGGAGCCGTCTACGAAGAGGCCGACCGCCACTGGACACCCTTGGGAAAAATTGCCGGAGTGGAACTTCTGGCTTATGGCGTACAGAGCATTGTCTACAGCAACGAGGTGAAAAACACCTCGCCGGCCATGTTTGCCATCGTGTCGCTGCTGGTGGTATTCCTGGTCGAGCTGCTGCAATATCTCTACCTCGAACGCACCGGAAAGTCGGAAGGCATCTTCACCAAATTCATCATAGGCTCCACCTATTTCATGAGTGTGCTCACATTCCTCTTCACCTCGGTGTTGCTGGGCGTCTGCTTCGTGGTGTTCAAGCTCTATGGCATCAGCTTCAACCTGGCCTGGGCACTCACAGCCATCACCTTCCTCGGCACATCGCGCAGCATGTACGCCGCACTCAAGGACTATTTCATCGCCCGACGGAACAAATATCTAAGACCAAGCAATGAGAACTCATCACCCGAACCGAAATAACCGACCGGCCGGCGGCCTGTCAAAATATATCGCCTTCGCGCTGTTCACCCTCTGCTCGCTGCTAACGGCGCACGCTCAGTCGTTGCTCACTTACCACGTTGTGGGCGACGTCAAGCTGTATGTGCAGGGCAAAGCCGTCCCCCTCACCATGAACCGGCAGATTACGATGCAGAGCGAGGTGAACATCCCCTACGGAGGCAAGCTCGAACTGCTCGACGAGAAGCAGGCGAAACGCATCACCCTGAAATCGCCCGGACGGGGCACGGTGGAAAAACTCGCCCGCCAGGGCAACAACACGGTGGCCTCCCTTTCGGCAAGCTATGTGGGCTACGTGAAAAAACAGATGACGAACAAGGGGCTTACCTCCAAGCAACGCTACACGGACTTCGCCACCGTGACGCGAGCCATCGACTCCGTGGCCGAAACAAAGCCGGCTCCCACTGCGCAGAACAAGCCCCAAAATTCACTGGCCTCACGCTTCGGAAAATTCAAACAGCAACAGCAAACAAAGTTTGAGAACTTCCGCGACAAATGTAACCGGCAGTACGCCGAGTTCGTGCGCAAGGCTTGGGAGAAATTCGGAGCAGAGCCTCCCGTGCCGCAGCCGGTAGAGCCTAAGGTGGAACCGGTAATCTGCCACGACACAACGAAAACCGACCGCTTCCTCTTCTTCGGCAAGAAGAAACACCGCGAAGCACGCACCGTGAAGCACAACCCCGACGAGCTGGCTGTGCGCTCCGCCGGGGCAGGACCGGTTGAGGCCATCCACGAAGTGCGCCTCAACAACGACGAGCGCGCCTACATGGACTTCCCCTTTGAATTTTATGGCACCGAAATGCACGTGCGACTCGACGAGAGCCTGCGCATCAACCTGGGCGATATCACCCCGGACCGCGTGGCCGACGCCCTGCTCCACTTCTCCTCGAAAGCCTACGACAACCTGCTCTACGACTGCCTGGCCCTGCGCAAGGAACACAAGCTCTGCGACTGGGCCTACCTGCTCATGTTGCAACAACTCGCCAACCAGTTCTGCGGCGAGGGCACCAATGAGGCCGCACTCCTCATGGGCCACCTCTACTGCCAGTCGGGCTACAAAGTGCGCTACGCCTGCGCCGAAGGAAAGCTCTACCTGCTCGTATCGTCGCGCCACATGATTTTCGACAAAGCCTCCTACTATGTCGATGGCGAGCGTTACTACCCCGTGGAGGCGGTCGATGCCGTGCTCGACGTGTGCCGCGCAGCCTATCCCAAGGAGCAGAGCCTCTCGCTCTTCATCCCCGACGCGCCATTGCTACAAATGCCCGTTGACAGCGCTGCTACTACACGCACCATCACCTCCTACCGCTATCCCGACTTCAGCGTCAAGGTGAAGGTGAACCCCAACCTGATTGGCTTCTACGACACTTATCCCTCCTCCTTCATCAACGGAGAGTTCACCTCGCGCTGGGTGATGTACGCCAACACGCCCATGGATGCCGACATCCGCAACCAGGTATACCCCTCCCTGAAACGCCAGCTGGAGGGCATGACGGAGTGGGAAAAGGTGAGCCACCTGCTCGATTTGGTGCAGACGGGTCTGGAGTATGAGTACGACGATAACGTGTGGGGCTGCGACCGCACCTTCTTTGCCGAAGAGAGCCTCTACTATCCCTTCTGCGACTGCGAAGACCGCGCCATCCTCTTCACCCGCCTCGTGCGCGACCTCGTAGGGCTCGACTGCGTGCTGGTCTACTACCCCGGCCACTTGGCTTCGGCCGTCCACTTCACGGAGCAGCCCGGCGGCACGTTCTACACACATGCCAACAAGAACTACACCATCTGCGACCCCACCTACATCCACGCCTCCGTGGGCATGGAAATGCCCGAATGGGACAAGGCGGACGTCACACTCATACCATTACAATAACCTCTTTATCTCCCTAATCTGATGTCCGGTACTCCCCTCGCCGGACGCACCCCAAAAACCGCTTATCATGACCACAGCCACTTACATTCGCGGCATACTCTCCTGCATGGCACTCTTCATCTGCTGCAGCCTGAACCTCCAAGCCCAAAAGGAAGCAAAAGTTCACGGCACAGCAAAAATGGTCGTGTCGGAACACGACAACATCAGCCTTCCCGAAGCCAAACAGAAGTGCATCCTCCGCGCACGCTACAACGCCATCAAGGAAGCGTTCGGCGAAATCATCAGCTCCACCACCAACATGGCCGAGGGAGAGCTCAACGGCGAAGAAATCAACAACTTCGTGGAAGAAACTACCATGAATGCCAAGGCCGAATGGGTAGAAGATTCCAAGGAGCCCGTCTTCGATATTAAATACTCCGAGGACTGCCTCGTCATCACCGCCGAGGTGTGGGGCGTGGCCCGCGAAATCGTGCAGGCAAAGGTGGACTTCACGTGGCACGTGCTCTGCGACGGCACGGAGAACTACTTTGAAAGCGACAAGTTCCAGGACAAGCAGCGCGTCTTCGTCAGTTTCCGCTCGCCGGTCAAGGGTTACGTGGCCATCTACCTGCTCGACAGTACCAACAAGGAGGCCAACTGCCTACTTCCCTACAAGACCAACCCCGACGGCTTCCATGAGGTGAAGGCTGGCAGGGACTACGTGTTCTTTGACCGGGACACCGACCCGCAGGCCATACCTTACCGCCTCACGACAAACAAGCCCATGGAAATGAATCAGGTGGTGCTCATTTTCTCGCCCAACAAGTTTACCAAATGTAACGAAAACCGCGGCGACCGTCAGCATCCCAACTCACTGAGCATCGACAATTTTGAAAAATGGGTGAGAGGCATGACGCATCGCGACGCCGAGATGGTGGTAGATCGCAGCAAATATCTCACCATCATGGGCAAGGATAGCTGAGTCCGCCGGCCGCACGCTGCCACGCAGCCACTGCGCCGATCACTCCTGGCCCTTTTTCTCCAAGTAAAACCAACTAAATCAAAAATGTATGAATAAAAAAATCATCATGGCTGTCTTCGGCACTTTGTTGTCGATGTGCAGTTTCGCCCAGACCGACGAAACGCCGGCCGTGTCCAACCTCGACCTGGAGGAGGACACTACCAACGTTTCCTCGCTCAACGACATCATTAAAATCCAGGAAGCCGTTTCCTTGAGGAACCACCGGCGCAACGCCATCAACTCTGTGTGGAAGCGCAACAAGGCCTTCAGCATCAACTGGATGAGTAGCAAATTCGACGGCAAGAACCTCTTGCTCGGCGTACAGCCCGGTTTGACAGAGGGCGTCGACGGAGAATACGCAGGCTACCCCGTGAACCGCCAGTTCAAGAGCGACTGGGCCGCCAACCTGAAGAGCAGCTCCACCATCCGCCTGCATAAGGCACCCATCGCCAACACGGTGGCCTTCGGCCTGGAATTTTCAGGCTTTGACCTGGGTGTGAACCACTTTAAGCAGGAGCCCGACATGATGTACAACAGTGAGGCATACTTCAAGGAACAAAAAGGAAACAATTACGGAACATGCTACTTCCAGCCCTGGGGTCAGGAAATGTATGAGTTCTCCTATGCCATGAGCATCGGCCCCTCCATCACCATTGCCCCCTTGTCCGCCGTGAACAACAATGCCTTGGCGAACATCCGCCTGCAAGCTTACTACACCTTCGGCTACCGCTTCTCCGTGCTCTGGCTTCAGGACGATGAGAAAATGGACGTGGCCGGCAATAACGACGACAGCCCCATCGCCAACAGCAGTTTGTTCAACTGGGGCCACGGCTTTGTCACCACCCTCGGCATACGCCTCAACTGGAAGAACATCGGCGTTACCTACGAAATGGTGAAGGGAACGAACAAGTACAAGTCGTTTGAAACGAAAGTGTTCGGCTCCGGCAAAACCGAATTTTCCACCAGCACAAACCGCATCGGTATCACCTTCCTCTGGTAACCGACAGCAGAAATCATCAGTCTAACCCGAAAACTTGAAGATATTTATGAAAAGGATAATTATGTGCCTCATGGCAGTGCTGCTGACAGCCGGCATTGCCACCGCCCAGGACTTCGTGGCCGCAGACGGTACTTGCGGAACGGACGTTGCATGGTCCTTCGACGGAAAGACGCTCACCATCACCAACGTTTCCAAGAAATCTTTCTTCGTGAGCATGGACAACTACGACACGCAGAAAATGCTCTCGCCCTGGAACAAGAAAAAACTCAACGTGCGCAGTGTACGCATCGGCGCCGGTATCAGGAACATCGGCTCCTGCGCCTTCGCCAACTGCAAGAACCTCACCGACGTGGTGTTTGAAGACAACTCGGTCAACACTATCGGCTGGGGTGCCTTCCTCAACTGCGAACGCCTCGTTACCATCTCTCTCCCCACCCAGACCCGCACCATCAGCACCATCGCCTTCGCCAACTGCAAGTCGCTCAATTCGGTGAAAATCCCCGACCAGTGCCAAGTGCAGGACCAGGCATATCTCAACTGCTCGGGAGTGCGCAGCATCGAGGTGAGCCCCACCGCCACACTCGGCCAGTATGTGTTTGCCAGCGAAGTAACGATTGACGGAAAGGTGCGCCACACACTCTACAACGACGAAGTGCGCCGACTCCCCATCAGCATCAACTCTCGCAACTGCCACTTCTACGGCTTGGCCAAGGAAGTGCTCGAACGCTACCAGAGCGGCAAGAGCACAAACCAGCTCGTGGACTACGACTACATCACTTCCGAGGTGGACAGCCTCATCCCCGTTGCCCCCATCGTGCGCAACGATACCTATGCCCTCGTCATCGGTAACCAAAACTACCGCTTCGTGTCCGAGGTGCCCTATGCCATCCACGATGCCCGCGTGTTCCGCGACTACTGCCAGAAGGCACTGGGTCTGCCCGCCGAAAACATCCACATCTGCGAGGATGCCACCAAACAGCTCATCCTGGAGGACGAACTCGTATGGCTCGAAACCATCAAGAACCGCGATAAGAAAAAACTGATTATCTACTATGCAGGCCACGGCGTGCCCGACACGAAAAAGCAGAACAAAGCTTATCTCCTGCCCACCGACGTGCGCGGCACAAAGCCTGAAAACGGTATCGCACTCGACGACTTCTATGCCCGACTCGGCGACTTGGCCTTCAACCAAACCTCCATCTTCCTCGACGCCTGCTTCAGCGGTATCAACCGCGACAACGAAAGTGTGAACGAGGGTATGCGTGGTGTGGAAATTGCCGCCGAAGAAGGTACCATCTCCTCGGGTAATGTGGTCGTATTCTCCGCTGCACAGGGCAACGAAACGGCCCAGGGCATTGAGGAGGAAGGCCACGGCCTCTTCACCTACTACCTGCTGAAAGTGTTGCAGAACACCACCGGCTTCATCGACTATGGCGACCTGGCCGATATGCTGCACACCAACGTGAGCCGCAAGGCCACACAGCTGAAGTTGCGCAAGCCACAGACACCCAACGCTACAGCTTCCGAACAGCTGGGCGATGCTTGGCGCGACCTGACGTTCTAATAACGCCGGTTTCAATCGGATATCACTAAGTAAAAGCCAAAGCGTCCGGAAGTTTAACAGGCAACATCGTTCCACCCGTTGCCACAAAAGTTAAACTTTCGGACGTTTTGGCTTTTCCACCTCTCCTTCCCACTACCCTGCCATGAAACGCATCTTCTCCCTGCTCCTTCTCAGCCTCGGCATTGTCCTCCCCGTGGCGGCACAAAATGCCTGCTCCCACGTGGACCCTTTCATCGGAACCGACGGCAACGGCCACACCTTCCCCGGAGCCTGCACCCCCTTCGGCATGGTGCAGCCCAGTCCCGTAACCGGAGCAGTGGGATGGCGTTACTGTGCCGAGTACCAGTATGCCGACACCGTGGCATGGGGCTTCAGCCAGACCCACCTCAACGGTACGGGCTGCTTGGACTTGGGAAACGTGCTACTCATGCCCTCGCAGACCGCCGACGGCAGCCCCCTGCTGCGCAGCCGCATGGACAAGGCCACCGAAACCGCCCGCCCCGGCTACTACACCGTGCGCCTCGCCGATGCCGGCGTGAAGGCAGAGCTCACCTGCACACCCCACGTGGCCTACCACCGCTATCGGTTCGACCATCCCGGAAAGGCCATGCTCGTGGTCGACCTCCAGCACGGACCGGCCTGGAGCGAAGAGCAATACCACCGCCGCGTCAAGGAATGCAGCGTTGGGCAGACCGACAGCCTCACCCTTCAGGGCCACGTCAAGAGCAGTGTGTGGGTGGAACAGGACGTCTATTTCTGCCTGCGGCTCAATGTGCCCATCCTTCGCACCGACACCCTGCCACCTCTCCCCGGCGAGCGCGGCCGGCGCTTGGTGCTCCACCTGCTCACGTCGCCCAACGGCACGGTAGAGGCCAAGGTGGCACTCTCGGCAGTGTCGGCCGACGGCGCACGGCGCAACCTGCAGGCCGAACTCCCCGGATGGGACTTCGAGCAGACCGCCCGCCGGGCCGAAGCGCAGTGGGAAGAGCTCCTGTCCCACTTCGCCGCCGAAGGCACGCCCGATGCCCTGCGCAGCTTCTTCACCGCCTTGTACCACGCCTTCGTGCAGCCCAACAACGTGGCCGATGCCGACGGCGCGTGCCGCCTGCCCGACGGCCGGACGGTGCAGGCCGAAGGCGGTAGCTTCTTCTCCACCTTCTCCTGCTGGGACACCTACCGCGCGGCCCATCCCCTCTACACCCTGGCCGCTCCCTCCATGGTGCCGGCCTTCGTGCGCTCCTTGGTGATGCAGGCCGAGGCGCAAGGCCACCTGCCCGTGTGGGCTTTGTGGGGCAAGGACAACTACTGCATGGTGGCCAACCACGCCGTGAGCATCGTGGCCGAGGCCGTGTGCAAGGACTTCGGCGGTTTCGACCGCGAACGCGCCTGGGCAGCGGTGGAACGCACCCTGCGCGTGAGCCACCCGGCCAAAACGGACTGGGAAACGTACCTGAAATATGGCTACTACCCTGCCGACCTCAAACCCACCGAGAGCGTGTCGCTGAGTCTGGAACAGGCATACGACGACTATGCCGCCATGTGCATGGCGCGCCATCTGGGCAAGGAGGCCGAGACCCGCGAGTTTGGCCGCCGCGCCGAACTGTGGCGCAACCTGTTCTGCCCCGTCACGCACTTCATGCGTCCCCGTCTGGCCGACGGGTCGTGGCTCAGCCCCTTCAACCCCTCCACCCTGGCCCATGCCGAAAGTTCCGGCGGCCACTACACAGAGGGCAACGCCTGGCAGTACACGTGGCACGTGCAGCACGATATACCGTCGCTCATCAAGCTCATGGGCGGCTCGCGCGCCTTCTGCCACAAGCTCGACACGCTCTTCACGCTGCCTCCCGAAGGCCCCGCACTGGCCGACGTTACGGGACTGATAGGGCAGTATGCCCACGGCAACGAGCCTTCCCACCACGTGGCCTATCTCTACGCCCTGGCCGGCAAGCCCCGACGCACCCAGGAGTTGGTGAACGAAATCTGCCGCACGCAGTATGCCGCCCGTCCCGACGGCCTGTGCGGCAACGACGACTGCGGCCAGATGTCCGCCTGGTACGTGCTCTCTTGCATGGGCTTCTATCCCGTCGACCCCGTGAGCGGCCGTTACGTGCTGGGTGCGCCCCAGCTGCCGCGCGTCACCCTCCATCTGCCTTCGGGCCGCACCTTCACGGTGGTGGCCGAAGGTTTCGACAGCCGCCGCTGCCACGTCCGCAGCGTCAAGCTCAATGGCCGACGCCTGCGCCGCAACTACCTGACGCACGAGGAAATCATGCAGGGCGGCACCCTTCGGTTCGTAATGGAGTGAGCGGAGGACGCGAAAGCTCCCACCGCGAACTCCCCCAAGTGACCGCTTCCCCCGTCGCCTTTCACACACCCAAAAGTCCAGGACTATTTTTTCCTACTCGCCGACTTGAAAAAAATAGTCCTGGACTTGTTTCACACAAGTCGGCAACTTTTTGCATCAGCCCCTCGGGCCGTCCCTCCGGCTCCTCCGATTTTGAATAATATTTATTAATCATCAAAAGACTTCTCTCCATCTCTTCACCCTCTGTCGCCAATTGCCTAAAAACCACCGCCTTCGACCGCCCCATTTCCTCCCTACCCCACTCCTTTCTCACCCTTTTTTCCATTAAAAACAGCTTTGGTCGGCACAAAAGGCGGAAAAATTTATTCTTTTAACATATTTTACCCCCCCTATTTGGTTTCTATACAATTCAAGTATACTTTTGCCGCGAAATCAAGAGATGTATAAAGAGGGAATGCGTCATCTGACGACTCATTTCCCGCTTAAAACTTGCTCCGATGCCAAACCTGTCGGACATAGCCTTGTTTTCCATTCTCACAGAAATACATTCTTTTATTAAATTTTATTACAAACATGAAGAAATCTACTTTCATTCTGTCGTTACTCCTTGCTTTTCTGGGCGTAACGGCAACGGCGCAGACGTACACGGGAAATGCCGTATCTGCAGCCGAACTCACCAACTGTGTGAAAAGCGTGGATCAAATCAATCCTGACAGCTATTACGTGCTCTATTGTAAGGGCCGTGGTGGCAGGTACGTAATGCTCGATCCCTCCGACCGC
>SFPC01000046.1 GCA_004552195.1 Bacteroidales bacterium
GCTTAGGCGTTGCGGAAACGCAGCTGCTGTCCGTCGGCCTCCACCACGATGGGCTTCTCCTTGTCCACCGTGCCGGCCAAAAGGGCTTTGCTCAAATCGTTGAGCAGCAGTCGCTGCAAGGCCCGCTTGACAGGACGCGCACCAAACTCGGGGTCGAAACCGGCTTCGGCCACCAGACTGACGGCACTGTCGGCCACGCGGAGCGTTACGCCCTGTTCGGAAAGGAGCTTGCCGATGCCGGCCACCTGAAGGCGGACTATCTGCGCAATCTGCGGAGCCGTGAGCGGATGGAACATGATAATGTCATCGATTCGGTTGAGAAATTCGGGCCGGATGGTCTTCTTGAGCATCTCCAGCACCTCAGTCTTCGTTTCCTCCTCGATGCGTTCACGCTCCCGGTCGTTCTTGCGCGCCCATTCCTCAAACCGTTGCTGAATGAGCTGCGAGCCCATGTTGGAAGTCATGATGATGATGGTGTTCTTGAAGTTTACGGTGCGCCCCTTGTTGTCCGTGAGCCGCCCGTCGTCGAGTACTTGCAGCAGGATGTTGAACACATCGGGGTGAGCCTTCTCTATCTCGTCGAAGAGCACCACGCTGTAAGGCTTGCGCCGCACGGCTTCGGTGAGCTGGCCGCCTTCGTCGTAGCCCACGTATCCCGGAGGCGCGCCGACCAGACGGCTCACGCTGAACTTCTCCTGGTACTCGCTCATGTCGATACGCGTCATCATGTTCTCGTCGTTGAAGAGGTAGTCGGCCAAGGCCTTGGCCAGCTCAGTCTTGCCCACGCCCGTCGTACCGAGGAAGATGAACGAACCGATGGGGCGTTTCGGGTCCTGAAGTCCGGCTCTCGACCGGCGCACTGCATCGGCCACCGCGCGGATGGCTTCGTCCTGTCCCACGACACGCTGGTGCAGTTCTTCCTCCAAGTGGAGCAGTTTTTCGCGTTCGCTTTGCAGCATACGGGTCACGGGTATGCCGGTCCAGCGGGCCACCACCTCGGCAATGTCGTCGGGGGTTACTTCCTCCTTCACCATGGCTTCGGCCCCTTGTCTGGCCTTCAGCTGTTGCTGCCGCGCGTCGATGTCGTCCTGCAGCTGCCGCAGTTTCCCGTAGCGTATCTCCGCCACGCGGCCATAGTCGCCTTCGCGTTCGGCGCGTTCGGCTTCAAACTTCAGCTGCTCCATCTGTTGCTTGTCCTGCTGGATGCCGGCCAGCACCTCCTTCTCGCCTTCCCATTTGGCTCGGAGGTCCTTTTCCTTCTCCTCCAGTTCGGCAATGTCGCGGTTGAGTGCGTCGAGCTTTTGCGTATCATTTTCCCGCTTGATGGCCTCGCGTTCAATTTCGAGCTGGCGCAGGCGTCGGGTAATCTCGTCCAGTTCCTCCGGTTGCGAGTCCCGTTCCATGCGGAGCTTGGCTGCCGCTTCGTCCATCAGGTCGATGGCCTTGTCCGGCAGGAAGCGGTCCGAAATGTAGCGGTGTGAAAGTCCGACGGCGGCAATCAGCGCATCGTCCTGTATACGTACACGGTGGTGATTCTCGTAGCGTTCCTTCAAACCGCGGAGTATGGAAATGGCGTCCTCGGGCGAAGGCTCGTCCACCGTAACCGTTTGGAAGCGTCGCTCCAATGCCTTGTCCTTTTCAAAGTACTTTTGATACTCGTCCAAGGTTGTGGCCCCGATGCTGCGGAGTTCGCCCCTTGCCAAGGCAGGTTTCAGGATGTTGGCCGCGTCCATGGCACCCTCGCTCTTGCCAGCTCCCACCAGGGTGTGGATTTCGTCGATGAAGAGGATAATTTCCCCTTGCGCCTGCGTCACTTCGTTGATGACGCTCTTGAGTCGTTCCTCAAACTCCCCTTTGTATTTCGCGCCGGCCACGAGTGCGCCCATGTCGAGCGAATACAGTTTTTTGTTCTTCAGGTTCTCCGGCACGTCGCCCCGCACAATGCGTTGCGCCAAGCCTTCCACGATGGCCGTCTTGCCCGTTCCCGGTTCGCCAATGAGGATAGGGTTGTTCTTGGTGCGGCGTGAGAGGATTTGCAGCACGCGCCGTATCTCCTCATCGCGGCCTATTACGGGGTCGAGCTTGCCTTCGCGCGCCTCGTCCACGAGGTTGCGGGCATACTTTTGCAGTGCCTGGTACGTGTCCTCACTGGATTGCGACGTAGCCTTCTGTCCGCCGCGTAGCTCCAGGATGGCTTTCTTCAGGCCGTCGGCTGTCACGCCGGCATCCTTGAGCATTTGCGCCGCCAAGCCCCCTTCTTGCAGCAGGGCCTGCAAGAGCGGTTCCAGACCCACGTACGTGTCGCCCGACTGGCGGGCAATTTCCACCGCCTTTTGGAGCACGCGGTTCGCCTCGTTGTCCAAATAAGGCTGTCCGCCGCTCACGCGCGGCTGTCGCTGCAACTCGTTCTGCACGGCGGCACGGAGGGCGTGGTCATTCACTCCCAGTTTTCCGAAAATAAACTGCGTGACGTTTTCCCCTTCCGACAGTACGCCGTTGAGCAGGTGTAGCGGCGTGATGGCCTGCTGTCCGTTTTGCGAGGCCAGCTCCACGGCCTGCTGCACGGCCTGTTGTGCTTTGATGGTAAAGTTCTCGAAGTTCATATCTTGTCTTTTTTATGGTTTGCTTTTGAGTGATGAAGAGAAAAGGCGAAGGCCGGAGTAGGGAACGCCGGGTTGTTCGTTTCTCTTTTCGATTTTCATACAGGCAAACCTGTTGCCACAGACAAGATCGATAACAAATGTTAGTTTTTTGTGTCAAAATGGCGTGAAATGGCGGAGTCCGCTTTACAAATCCTCCGCAGTTTGAGCCACAAAGTCAGCTCCGGCCGCCAAAAGCTTGTGTGGCGAATGATTTCCCCAAGCCACGCCAACCAAATGCGCGGCCCGGGCCGCAACTCCCATTTCCATGTCGAACGAAGTGTCGCCAATTACCGTGGTGTCGTCGGCTCTTACGTGCGCCATGCGCTGCAGTGCCAGCACCGGGGCGGGGTCCGGCTTGTGTGCCTGGACATCTTCGCAGGCCACGACGAAATCAAACAAATGGCGTATGCCCAGCTGCGTGCAAAGCTCCTCTACGGAGCGATGGCCCCGGCTTGTGGCGATGGCTACGATGTAGCCGGTATCGTGTTGGCGTTGCAGGGCGGCGGCAATGCCGGGAAACAAACTGACATTGACCGAACCAAGTTCCTCAAACAGCTCTTGATAAGAATGAACCGCTTCCTCTAACGGCAGACCGTCTACCCGTCCGAGCTGCGGTATGGCCGCCCTGAGCGGCAGTCCGATGGTTTGCCGTACGGCCTCCTCCGAAGGGACGGGCCAGCCCATTTTCTCAAACGTGGCCTGCATGGTGCGCACGATGCCCGCCGAGGTGTCGGCCACAGTGCCGTCAAAATCCCACACCACCAAGCTGCGGCGCAAACAGTACTGCACGGTGGCACCCGCACCGTCGAAGCCCGCAATGGGAGGGCAGAGTTTGGTAACTCGGACCTTGGCCATGGCAATTTTGGGGAACGAGCTGATGAGCGAGCGGGCAATCCGTCCTGCCACATGTTCGAGCAAGGCGGAGGGAATATCCATCTCTTCCTTGACTTTCTGGTAAATTTCAGCATAGTTTATCGTGGCTTCCAAAGAGTCGTGGCAGAGCGCATCGTGCACTTCGGTATCTGCAATTTCCAACGACAAGTCAACCACAAAGTCGCCCCCTACGACGCATTCTTGCGGCAACACGCCATGTCGGGCCTTGAAGTGAAGCGAGTTTAGTTTAAGGTACACGTTGTCTTATGTTTAGTAGATTATAAGGGATAGGGTTATGAGAGATTAGGTTATGAGGTTATAAAATCACTCACTGAGCGACGGGTAAATTCTCGCTCAAATAGTAATATTATAACCTCATAACCCCATAACCTTATAACTTTCAAATTTCGGATTGCTATCCGCAACGGCTGGAGCCGCAGTGTTTGCAAATGAGACAGCCTTCCTGGTAAACCAGCGTTTCGTGTCCGCAGTTGGGACACTTCTGTCCGGTGGCTTCCGTGCCGTCTGTGACATATTTCTTCAGGGCTCGGCTCACGCCCACCTTCCATGTGTTGATGCTCTCGCTTTCCAGTTGCAACGAGTTGACCAGTTTGATGACATTCACGATGGGCATGCGATAGCGTAGCACGCCGGAGATGAGTTTGGCGTAGTTCCAGTATTCCTTGTTGAACTTCTCCGAAAGACCCTCCACCGTCATTTTGTAGCCACGCTTGTTTTCAAACTGGAAGTCGTAGCGTTTGGAGCCGTCGGGGCAGATGGTTTTGATGATGCGCCCTTTTGTGACCGTTTTGGGCAGCACGATACCCTCTTCATCGTCTTGCAGACCGGTGAAAATCTCGTACGGATGTCCGTCGAGCAGGCCTACGAAAGCCACCCACTTCTCCTTGTTGTTCTGGAAGCGCACTACGTCGCACTCCAGCACGTCCGGTCGGCGCTCCGTTACCACGGGCGGTTGACACTGCGGCAGTGGTTCGGTTGTTGCTTCGCCTGCTTTCTGCTTCTTGTCCGTTTTCTGCGTGCTGACCAGCACTCCGGAGCGCGAGCCGTCGCGGTAGATGGTACACCCCTTGCATCCGCTTTTCCAAGCCTCCACATAGAGGCGGTTCACCAGCTCCTCGTCCACCGAGTTGGGGAGGTTTACCGTCACACTGATACTGTGGTCCACCCACTTTTGGATGCTTCCCTGCATCTTCACCTTCATGAGCCAATCCACGTCGTTTGCGGTTGCTTTGTGGTAAGGTGAGCGTGCCACCAAGTCGTCAATTTCCTCCTGCGAGTAGTTGCGTGAAGTGTCCAGCCCCTGCGCCTGCATCCAGGTGAGGAATTTGTGGTGATAAACAATGTATTCCTCGAACGCGTCGCCCGTTTCGTCCACGTAGTCCACGCGTACTTCCGGATCGTTCGGGTTCACCTTGCGGCGTCGCTTGTACACCGGCATGAACACCGGTTCTATGCCGCTGGTGGTCTGCGTCATGAGGCTCGTGGTGCCCGTTGGTGCGATGGTGAGGCAGGCTATGTTGCGGCGTCCGTACTGCACCATGTCGGCGTACAGCTGCGGGTCGGCCTCCTTCAGGCGCAGGATGAACGGGTTGTTCGCTTCGCGTGCAGCGTCGAACACCTCGAACGCGCCTCGCTCCTTTGCCATCACCGTGCTGGAGCGGTAAGCCGCGAGTGCCAGCGTGCGTTGCACCTTCACCGCCATGTCCGTGGCCTCCTGCGTGCCATAGCGCAGTCCTAAGGCGGCCAGCATGTCGCCCTCGGCCGTTATGCCCACGCCTGTGCGGCGTCCTTGTGCCGTTTTGCGCTTGATTTTCTCCCAAAGGCGGAGTTCGGTAAATTTCACCTCCTCTTCCTGCGGATCCGACTTGATTTTTTCGATGATGCGGTCAATCTTTTCCTGCTCCAGGTCGATGATGTCGTCCATGAAGCGCTGTGCCAATGCCACGTGCTCTCGGAACATCTCGAAGTCGAACTCCGCCTGCGGCGTGAACGGGTTTCGTACGTAGGAGTAGAGGTTGATGGCCAGCAGTCGGCAACTGTCGTAGGGGCAGAGGGGGATTTCGCCGCAGGGATTGGTCGACACTGTGCTGAAGCCCAGGTCTGCGTAACAGTCGGGTATACTTTCGCGGCGTATGGTGTCCCAGAAGAGTACGCCCGGCTCCGCGCTTTTCCACGCATTGTGTACAATTTTTTTCCACAGCGCCTTCGCATCGATTTCCTTCACCACCTGCGGTTCGTTGCTGTCGGTGGGGAACTGCTGTTGGTAAGGTATTCCCTCCGTGGCGCAGCGCATAAACTCATCGTCAATCTTTACGCTCACGTTGGCCCCGGTGATTTTTCCCTCCTGCATCTTTGCGTCGATGAAGTCCTCCGCTTCCGGGTGGCGTATGCTGATGGACAGCATCAGTGCGCCGCGTCGTCCGTCCTGTGCCACCTCTCGGGTAGAATTGCTGTAACGTTCCATGAACGGTACGATGCCGGTGGAGGTGAGAGCCGAGTTTTTCACGGGTGAGCCTTTGGGTCGGATGCCCGAGAGGTCATGACCTACGCCGCCGCGTCGCTTCATGAGCTGCACCTGCTCCTCGTCGAGCTTCAGGATGGCGCCGTAAGAATCGCTGTCGCCGTCGATGCCGATGACAAAGCAGTTGGAGAGCGAGGCAATCTGGTAGTCGTTGCCGATACCCGTCATGGGCGAGCCCGCCGGTACGATGTAGCGGAAATGGTCCAGCATTTCAAAGATGCGCTCTTCGGGTACGGGATTGGGATACTTGCGTTCGATGCGCGCCAGCTCACCTGCAATGCGGTGGTGCATGTCTGTGGGCGAGCATTCAAAAATATGTCCGAAGGAATCCTTCATGGCATACTTGTTCACCCAGACACGGGCAGCCAACTCGTCGCCGCCGAAGTATTCGAGTGAGGCTTGGAATGCCTCTTCGTAAGCGTAATTTTTCTTTTCCACGTTGTGTATGTTTTTTCAGAATATACAAAATAAGGTCTTGGCTTTCCGGTCAGCCTACAGCCGGAGGCTGTTGAGCGCACTGCCGTCCAAGCTTCTCAGAGCCAGCACTCTGCCGGAATAGGTGGCGAAGGAAGGCGGGTTTCCTCCTTTCGGAAATGTGGGAGAGCCGGTGTTGAGAATGACGGGCCGGCCCTGTTCCTTATCGGCCGGTTCCAGTTTCATCAGGTGCGTATGTCCCTGCACCAGCACGTCGCAGGCCGGTCCTGCCGGCAGTTTCTTTTCGCCGAACACGTGGCCGTGGGTGAGGAAGAAACGCACCCCCTCATCGGCCAGCAGCACATAAGGCGCCTGTATGGGAAATTGCAACAACATTTGGTCCACTTCCGAATCGCAGTTGCCCCTCACGGCCACAATCTGTGCGGCGCGTTCGTTCAACCTTTCGGCCACGGCCATCGGGTCCAGCCCCGGGCACAGCCCGTTGCGCGGTCCGTAGTTCAGCAAGTCGCCCAGCAACACCAGCATCTCGTAGTGGTGCGCATCGTAGTAGCTGAGCACGGCATCGAGGGCGGGCAGTGAACCATGAATGTCCGAAAGAAAAAGAATTTTCATTGTCTGTAGAGTTTGTGGTAAGCAATGCGATTGGTTTTCAGCGGTTTCCCATGGCTAATGCCTCTGGAAATAACGGAAACGCGGGGCGAAGTTAACAAAAAGCAGTTAGGCGGCTTCACGTTGTAACTTGTTTTTTACGGGGTGTTCTATAAATTCATCCCCAGATGCTTCAAAGGGTATGAGAGATTAGGTTATGAGGTTTTAAAGTGACCGGGAGCGGCAATTTATCCGCCATGAGCAGTAAAAAAATCACTTCAAGACCTTACTTCTCCTAACCTTCGCCGCTTCCGTAATGTATCTTTTGGGACTAATTTCCCGGACATCTTTATATCTCCGCCTTTGTCCTCTCTCAAGTGTTCCTCCTTTCCTTTTTTCTTGAAAATTGTTCGTTTGTTCCCCAGCGGGTGGATGTTGTTAGGAGCATTGGAGAATTATGGTTTATTTTGTCGCGAAAACTATAACGCGGTTTTCCGTTTCTCTTGCCGTTGAGCCTTTCGCCGGGCAGGAGTTTTCAATTTGATTCTACACTCAGCACAAGCAAACCATGGATAATACTCTAAAGCGTCAGTCGATGAAGACTTTGTCCTATCAGTTCAGCGACCGAATCAACATTATCAGCGACTTGAACCTGAGCGACGAGCGGCTGTCCGTCAAGCGGTTGGAGGCGTTCAGCGTGATGCTGTGTACGCAGGGCGAGGCGGACGTTTTTCTGAACAACCGCGAGATACACCTGCAGGCCGGGCAACTGCTCAGCACGCCTCTGGGCACGTTGGTGGAAGTGTCGTATTATTCGTCTGACCTCAAGTTGATAGGCTTTTACCTTTCGCGTCAGTTCTTTGAGGAGTTGAACGCCATCCCCTTGGGAATGTGGGGCACGTCGGGCTACATCGAGGAGCACCCCGTCACTTCGCTTGATGCCGGGTCAATGTCCTTGTTTTGCAACTACTATGAGCTGATCCATTCCAAGCTCAACACGGAGCGCCCGCTCGAACACCACCAGTTAGTCGTCACCCTGCTGTTCCAAGCCTTCATGTACGAGCTTCACGATGCCCTGGCCGGTAGTCTGGCGGTGAGGATGCCGCGTTACACCTCGGGCGACAATATTTTCAAGCAGTTTTCCGACCTGCTCATCCAGACCTATCCGCGTCCGCGCTCCGTCAAGTGGTACGCAGCCCACCTCAACGTAACAGCCAAGTACCTCAGCACCGTTTGCAAGCAGAACTGCGGGCATACGGCCTCGCAACTCATCAACCGCTACGTGGTGGAGGATGTGAAACGCCTCCTCATGCGCCCGGAGAAAAGCATCAAGCAGATAGTGGTGGAGCTGGAGTTCCCCTCCATCTCCTTCTTCGGCAAATTTGTCAAGAAACATTTGGGCATGGCTCCTAAGTTTTACCGTCGTCAGCTGTGATGCCGGCAGCTGTTGGCGGCCTACTTTTCACAAGTCGCCGACTTGTGTCGAACAAGTCCTGGACTATTTTTTTCAACTCGACGAGTAGGAAAAAATAGTCCAGGACTTTTTGTTGCCATTTCGCCGATAGTTTTTTTCAGACCCTTTACTCCTTATATATATAGGTATGTTATGCTCGCTCCTGAGCGGCCTCCGACCCCCACCCGGGCAGGGCAAAAGTGAAGTTGCGTGTTCTAAATATCGTAAACTTGATAGAAATGTCTACTTTTGCACGGTAGCCCATACGAATTGGCCTATTCGGTCCTTCATCCGACGAGGGTTGGGCAGCTGTTCGGTTGATGGTTCAACTGTTGCGCTGCCGGACGGTGATATATTTCTTATCTGTAATTATGATGACTTTTCTTTTGTGCTTGATAGGGGTGTTGCAATATGTATGCTGCTACTACATTTTTAAAAAAAGCCGGCAGCGTGCTTATGTGAAGAAGGGCTGTAAGGAACGTTCCTTCGTCTATCATGGGTTGGCAGCCTGCTATGAGCATAGCTTGGAGTACGACAACCAGGTCGATGCTGACGGCAACGACGAGCTGGCGTTCCGTTATGGGAACAAGCTTTATCACGTCTTTAGTCGCCCCGACCACACGTTCTGTGTGGAACGATATCGCTTCTTTGCCGTTCGGAGTGAGGACAACGTGTGGGCGAATAGCTATATGGAGGAGCGGCAACGCGAAAATCCCGATTTGGTCAGTCGGTTGGAACGCTACGAGCGCACCCAAGAGTGGCTGGTGTCTGTGGGCGCAGTCATACGGGGCGATGCCACCGAGAAAGATGCCCGCAACTATATCTTCGGGCTCATAGAGGAGGTGGTTGACAACGAAGCTACCCGATTGATGAATGCCTATTGCAGTTATTGCCGCGAACGCGACCGTCAGGGGCAACCGTAAGCCGACATCTTCACTCCGGCAAGCGGCCGCAGCGGCGGCATTCCTTTTTCTGACAATAACAACTACAAACCAAAATTTTTTTCACAGATGAACAATCATTACAGTTATCCCCAGTCTGCCGACATGCTGAAAAGATCAGTTTGGATCGTGTTGGTCGTAGTCCTGTTGGGCGTAGCCATGGCCTTTGTCATTCCCTGGTACAACGTGTGGTCGCAGGAGATGGAAGGCAAGGCCGAGTTTGCCAAAGCCGAGCAGAACCGCAAAATCAAGATTGAGGAAGCCCGGGCCAACCTCGAAGCCGAGAAACTCAACGCCCAGGCCGAGGTGGAGCGTGCCAAGGGAGCGGCCGAGGCCATCCGCATAGAAAACGGCAGCATTACCCCCACCTACATCCAATACCTGTGGGTGCGCCAGCAGTCCGACCTCAGCGATAAAACAGTTATTTACATCCCCACCGAAACCAACCTCCCCTTGCTGGAGTCCACTCGCTTCAACCGTCTGGGCTTGCCTGCCGACAAATAGTCAGTGCATTCCAGCATGGAAATCACAGAAAATTCGTCAATAAATATGGAACAAAACAAACACTGGGTGGGCCTCACGGAGGCCGAAGTGGTTGAGAGCCGCCGAAAGCATGGCTCCAACGTGCTCACCCCGCCCGCGAAAGACCCACTGTGGAAACAATTTTTGGAGAAGTTCAGCGATCCGCTCATCGTCATCCTGCTGATTGCCGGGATGCTGTCGGTCGGGATATCGTTCTACGAGTATTTTAGTCTGGGACAGAGCGCTCAGGTATTTTTCGAGCCGGTGGGCATCTTTGTGGCCATTCTGCTTGCCACGGGCCTGGCTTTCTATTTCGAGCTGCAGGCCGATAAAGAGTTTACCGTGCTCAATCAGGTCAACGACGACGAGCCCGTGGAAGTTATCCGGGACGGCAACATCACCCAGGTGCCCCGGCGCGACGTGGTGGTGGGCGACATCGTCGTGCTCAACACCGGCTGTGAGGCAGCCGCCGACGGCGAACTCTTAGAAGCCGTACAGCTCAGCATGGACGAGAGCACCCTCACCGGAGAGCCCGCATGTGCCAAAAGCACCGACGAGGCCCACTTCGACCCTAACGCCACCTATCCCACAAACCACGTGATGAAAGGAACAAAGGTGATGGAGGGGCACGGACTCATGCGTGTGTTGGCCGTGGGCGACCACACCGAACAGGGAAAGGTGTTCGAGGCTGCACAGATTGACGACAGTGTGAAAACACCCCTCAACGAGCAGCTTACCGGCCTGGCCGACCTCGTCTCCAAGTTCAGCTATGTCTTCGCAGCCTTCATCATTGTGGGACGACTCATCGTGTGGTTCCACTGGGAACCCCTGTCCTATACGCTGGCCCTGCCTTCCGTCGTGTTCTTCTGGCTCGTCATTCGACAATTCGCCCGCTGGTCGTGGAAGGCCATCATGCCGGCCATCATGATTTACTTTGTTGTGCTCATGGGCCTGACCCTCTATCTGCAACACACCCTTCTGCCCGCCACGGGCTCGGCAGAGCTGATAGCCTATACGCTCAAAACCCTCATGATAGCCGTGACGCTCATCGTAGTGTCCGTGCCCGAGGGTCTGCCCATGGCCGTAACACTCTCACTGGCGTATTCCATGCGGCGGATGCTCAAAACCAACAACCTGGTGCGCAAGATGCACGCCTGCGAAACGATGGGCGCTACCACAGTTATCTGTACGGATAAAACAGGTACGCTTACGCAAAACCAGATGCGCGTGGACGAGCTCCGGGCCTGCGCCAAGGAGGTGCCGGAGGCCGTGTTGAACGAAGGACTGGCCGTTAACTCCACCGCTTCGCTCGATTTCACCGATGCTGCAAAACCCCAGGTGCTGGGCAACCCCACCGAGGGCGCACTGCTCCTCCAACTTTTGGCACAAGGCACCGACTACCGCCCCCTGCGCGAGGCTGCCCCGGCCGTGAGCGAACTGCCGTTCTCCACCGAGCGCAAGTATATGGCCACGGTGGTGCGCTCCGCCGCGCTGCCCGGAAAACAGGTGCTTTATGTCAAGGGCGCACCGGAAATAGTCTACTCCCTCTGCCGTCAGGCCGACATCGACAAGGCCACGCTCGACGAGCAGCTCCTTGCCTGGCAGTCGCGCGCCATGCGCACCCTGGGCTTCGCCTATCAGGTGGTGGACGAGGGCGACAAGACCATAGAGGACGGTCGGGTAGTGGCTGAGAAACTTCATTTCATCGCCATTGCCGCCATTGCCGACCCTGTGCGCGGCGACGTGCCCGCTTCGGTCAAGGAATGTATCGATGCAGGCATCAGCGTGAAGATAGTGACCGGCGACACGCCGGGTACGGCCCGCGAAATCGGTAGGCAGATTGGGCTTTGCACCGAGGCCGACTCCGAACGCTGCATCATCACCGGACCAGAATTTGCCGCCCTGACCGACGAAGAACTCGTCGACCGCATCCGCGACCTCAAAATCATTGCCCGCGCAAGGCCGATGGACAAGAAACGCCTCGTCGAAACCCTCCAACGCTTGGGCGAGGTGGTGGCCGTTACCGGCGACGGCACCAACGATGCTCCTGCCCTGAAGGCTGCCCACGTGGGGCTCTCCATGGGCGACGGCACTTCAGTGGCCAAAGAGGCATCCGACATCACCATCATCGACAACTCCTTTGCCTCCATCGGCAAGGCCGTGATGTGGGGCCGCTCTCTCTATCAGAACATCCAGCGCTTCCTCCTCTTCCAGCTCACGGTGAACGTAACGGCCTGCTTCCTCGTGCTCTGCGGCGCGTTCATGGGCACAGAGTCGCCGCTGACGGTAACCCAGATGCTGTGGATCAATCTCATCATGGACACCTTCGCCGCCACGGCCCTGGCCTCGCTGCCGCCTTCGGAGAGCGTGATGCGCGACAAGCCGCGCGACCGCAACGCATTCATCCTCAACCGCCCCATGATGTGGAATATCGTGGGCGTGGGCGGCTTCTTCTTCGTGATGCTCCTCGTGCTGCTCTACATCTTCCAGCACGCCGACGTGCAGCAGCTGACGGATTTCCTCACGTTGCAGCTGGGAGCGAAAGGCCACGTGACGGATTACGAGCTGACCCTGCTCTTCACTATCTTTGTGATGACCCATTTCTTCTATCTCTTCTGTGCCCGCGCCTTTGAAACGGGACGCAGCGCGCTACACTTCAAGGGCTGCAAAGTGTTGCTGACCATCGTGGCCATTATCTTTGTGGGGCAAGTGGCGATGGTAGAGTTGCCCGGCCTGCAGCAGTTCTTCAATGTCTGCGGCCTGAGCTTCCAGGACTGGCTCATTATTATTATAGGCTCGTCCTTCGTGTTGTGGGTCCACGAGCTATGGACGTGGATAAAGAACTGATAACTGTTTTTCAGACGGGATTTGGCCAAGGAGTCAAATCCCGTCTTTGTTTTCCTGCCCCTGCCTTCCGCCTTTCAGTCCCTGCTTTCGGCCAGACTTCTTCGGGTCCGATGGCACCGCGCCGTTATGCCATGGCGAGAAAATCGCACTTTTAAGAACATTTACACAACGGTAACCCGGGTTTCGCGGTTTTGTAACAGGGGGTGCTGACCTTTGCACCGTCAAAAACGAACAAAAAGAACAAAGAAACAACGACTATCGTTTAATTTATTCACTCACAATGAAAAAATCTTTTTTCAACAAGCAGTGGCCCCTGTGCGCTGCCATGGCACTCAGCCTCCCGTTCCTGACGGCGGCTTGTTCCGATGATGACGAAACGACTGCTCCCACCGAACGCCATTGGACGACCGATGGCGGCTTGCGTGCCACGGACGACATCCTCTTCGAGAACAACACGCTGGGCAACGGCGACAAGGAAATCGTGTTTACCGGAAAACAGACCTTGAAAAAAGGCACCTACACGCTGAAAGGCTGGGTCTACGTGGCCGCAGGCGCAGAGCTGACCATCGAGCCGGGAACGGTTATCAAGGGTGACAAGCTCACCAAGAGCGCACTGATTGTGGAACGCGGCGGAAAAATCTTCGCCCAAGGAACAGCTCAGCAGCCCATCGTGTTTACTTCGGGCGAAGCCAAGGGACAGCGCAAGCCGGGCGACTGGGGCGGTCTCATCATCTGCGGTAAGGCTCCCAACAACGCCCTCGACCAGCAGATTGAAGGCGGTCCGCGTACTCACCACGGCGGCAGCGATGCGCAGGACAACAGCGGCGTGCTATCCTACGTGCGTATTGAATTTGCCGGTTACCCCTTTGAGACTGACAAGGAAATCAACGGCCTCACCCTCGGCAGCGTGGGCAGCGGCACACAGATTGACCACGTGCAGGTGAGCTACTCCAACGACGACTCCTATGAGTGGTTCGGCGGTACGGTGAACTGCAAGTACTTGGTGGCCTTCAACGGCTGGGATGACGACTTCGACACCGACAACGGCTTCAGCGGCAACGTGCAGTTCGGCCTTTCTGTGCGTGACCCCCGCATTGCCGACAAGAGCCAGAGCAACGGCTTCGAGAGCGACAACGACGCCAATGGTTCCACGGCATCGCCTTTCACCTCGGCCACCTTCTCCAACATCACCTTCGTAGGCCCGAAAGCTGTGGCCTCCGACTTCGTGAACACTACCGACTATATCAATGCCGGCAGCTACTTCCCCAACAATGGGTCCGGCCTCGGCAAGTTCCAATCGGCCATGCAAATCCGCAGGGGTAGCCGCCTCAACTGTCATAACAGCCTGGCTGTGGGCTGGCCCATCGGTCTGATTATCGACGGCGAAAAGGGAGATACGCCGTCGCAGGCCGAAGCGGGCACGCTCAAGCTGCGCAACCTTTGGTTTGCCGACATGGACATCACGGGCAGCGATGCGAACAAAAGCTACGACGACGTGAAGTCCGACGGCACCGCTCCTTCTAACTCCACCCGTCTGTTCCAGCTCTGGGGCAACCACTCCGTTTCGGCTGCCGAGCTCCTGCTCACGGGTAAGAACACGCTGACGGGGCTCTCGGCCAACTTCATGCCCGCCGTGGGCAGTCCGCTCTGCACGGGTGCCGACTTCACCGGTCTGGATTCCTGGTTCACCAAAGTGTCCTATGCCGGTGCCTTCGGACCCTCGGACAACTGGCTCACTGGCTGGACCAACTTCGACCCGAACCATACCGATTATTAATTCAACTTTCGGAAGTATCGAAAGTTGAAGGTTATGAGGTTATTGCTGAGGTTATAAGTTTTTGGGTTATGAGGTTATTGCTGAGGTTATAAGTTTTTGGGTTATGAGGTTATAATGTTACTATTTGAGAGGATGGTATTCAGGCGTTACAGCAGTAACTTTATAACCTCATAACCTTAACCTATGAAGATAACCTCCGAAAACAAGATCAAGACAAATTCAGCCACCGGGAAATACGCTTTCCCGGTGGCTGAGTCCTTGTTGTTTTGTTTTTATTCCTTTCCTCCCACTTTCCGCCTGACAGCTGCATAGTCCAATGCGACGACGGTGAGCATCAGGCCGGCGAGCAGGCCCAGAGCCGGGAGCAGCGACGACGGGGCATATTGGGGCGAGAGCGTCAGCAACGTGGGTTGCCACAGCGAGCGCAGCACGCAGAGCAACACTACCGCCAACACCGACGACAGCAGGTGGAGTCCGAGGCTCAGCACATGGAAGGGCAGTGCCACCTCGCCCGGCGAATAGCCGATGAGCCGCAGCGTGCGGATGCGCTCCGTATGTTTTTGCAGCAGCAGGTAGATGCTGAGAAGCAACACGTAGAACGCCAGCGCGCATATCACTAATCCTACGCCCATCACTATCGACACCGTGAGCCGCAGGAACCACGCTGTGCGCCCGCCGTCGGCTGCTGAGGCTTCGGCCTCCAGTCCGTGGGCCTCCAAGTAGCGCACAAACTCCTCGTCGGCGGGTGAGGCCAGCTCCACGGCGATGCGCGACGGCTTGTCGGTGCCTTCGGGACACAACCGCTCGTTGGCGTAGGTGAGGAACGAGCGGGGCACCAAAATCGTGTTGAGCGTGTTGGAGAACCCCACCACCTGTCCCTTCATGTCCCAGCGTCCCGTGGTGCCGCTCAGCACAAAGTCAACGCCTATCATTCCTATCATGCCCTCGGTGAGCGGTGGCAGGCCGCGTGCCCGGGCATAGCCGAAATTGTACAGGTTGAGGTAGCTGCGGGGCAGGATGACGGGCAACGTGTCGCAGCCTTCGCGGTAGTTCCAGCGCGACAGGTCAGCGTCGATGTACTGGTCGGGCAACGCCTCGAAGAACATTTCTGTGCCCATGCTCAGCGCGCTTCCCGTCTGCACCGCCGCGTACACCCGGAAGCGAGCCGGGATGAAGGGAGCCGCGCTGGCCGCGAAGGGTTGGCGGCCCAGGTCTGCCAGTTGCTGCTCGCTGAAATCTGTCTGCGAAACGCCAAACGTTTGCAGCGCACTCACGCGGCGCGTCACCACTGCAATCTGTTTCTTCATGAAGCTGTCGCCGCCTTCCAGCACGGGGCGTACGTCGCGGTAGAACTGGAAACCGCAGAGCACGATGCCCAAGCCCAACAGGTTGGCCAGGAAAAATCCCGTCATCTGCGCTATGCTGACGTGGCGGTAGAGCAGTTTGAACACAAGCCCCAAACGGGTGTGGGAAATCAGGAAACGGAAGGGAGAGAACATGGGGAGAATGAAAATATCCGGGAGTAGGAGCGGGGAGAGGAGGACAATGCAAGGCGCAGCTGCGGAGAGCGCGTGGCAGGCAGGGGAACACCCGGCCCAGCGCATTCATCCCGGCTGCGCCTTGACGGATCAGTCAGAAAGAGGTTCAGAGTTTTTCAAGCATGAGCTGCAACGGGTTTTTGTCCGTCTGCGTCAGCTTGAGGCGCATCTCCGCCTTGGTGGCATCCTCCACCGAGAATTCCAGTCTGTCGCACAGCTGGAGGAAGGGGAGTGCTTCGCGGAAATCGCTATCGCCCGACATCATGGCCATCGTCTGCGGATTGGAAAGGGCGTTCTTCACATTGATCGAGCCGAAGAAGAGTTTGCCTTTGAAATCGTCCTTCTCTATAGCCGGTTGGGGCCTGGCCATGGAAAGCACCGGTGTGGGCAGGCTCACGTAGAATATGTCGCTTTTCACACCCAGGTAGAATTGGTTGTTCACCGAGTACTGCCCCGGTTCCACCTCGTTGAGCAGTGCGCCGCCCAGTTTGGCGATGGTTTCCTTCACCTTCTTCTTGTCGCTCACCTTGACGAGGAAGCAGCTCTGCGGCCCGGCTTGCACATCGAAGGCGTTGACGGCCAGGAGTACATCGCCGTCGATGGACGACAGCAAGTTTTCGGCCATTTTCTGCTGTTCCTCGTTCAGGGCACCCGTTTGGCGCAGCGAGGGCATGACTACTTTGCTGAGTTCCTTGCCGTTGAGGTTGCAGTTGAACACGCAGAGTGCCGAGGCCGGCACGAAGTCGAGCAGTTCGCCGTCCACCTTGCCCAGCATCTTAGCGTTCTTCTCGATCAGTTCCTTGGCTTCGTCGGTCTGCGGCAGGCTTTGTACTGAGAGTGCTACCTCACCCTTTTCCGTGTTCAGCTCAGCCAGCACGCTGTAGTCCTCCAGTTTGAGACCGGCGGGATAGAGCTGCTGCCACATCGCCATGCGCCGGAACGAAGGCTCGTTTTCCAGCTGTTTCATCAATTTTCCCGTCACGAGCAGCTGCATGTCCGTCTTCGCCTTGCAGAGCTGTTTGAAGTCGTCGCGTTCCAGAATGCCCTGGTCGTCCTTGGCCAGCATACGCCGCTTGCCTTCGGCCACTACATCGCCTGCGGCTTCGTTTTCCATGCAGAGCAGGATGTCGTCGTCGAACATCAGCGTCATCGCGCCGCCCGCCTTGAGGATGTTCAGTCCGTCCTCCTTCACCAATTGTACGCCATTCTCCTGCTTGGCCATGGTGTTGACCAGTTCTGCCAGTTTGTCGGCATCGTGAACGGCGGCCACCATTCCCACAGCTTTAGGTTCAAAGTTTTCCACGAAGATGAACACGGGTTTGCGCAGGTCAATGCCCGCTTCGGCCGGGTCTTCAAAGATTTTTTTCAGTTTCTCTTGCGTTTCAACGGGCAAGCCCTGAGCAGCGAGCTGCGCCGTGAGTTTGTCCGCCAGCTGTTTGCTGTCCGCCGTCTGCGCTTTTTCCGCAATCTGCTTCACATCCACGCGCACCACTAAGGCGGCGTCTTTCGAGATGACGCGAGCGTACTTCGGTGTGTCGGAGCACGAGGCCAGACAAACCATGACGATGAGGCTCATGCAGAGCATCAAGCGTCCGAAAAGGTTCTGTTTTCTCATACTGTAATAGGTTATAAAGATGAATAAAGGGTTAACATTTAGAAAGCGGTTTCTGGTCGGTCTGTGCGTGCGGCCAAGCATACAGCGGATATTCCTGCGGGTAAAAGTGAACATAATCCTTGATATAATCAAATATTTCGTCTCAAAAAGTGCCGTTCCGCATCATTTTTTCCGTTATCCCTTCCCCTTCCGCCCCGTTTCCCGCCGCGCCGGTGTTAATTCCTCATAAATAGGGATTGTGTCGCGCGGCGCGGGCGGCTACCTTTGCAGCCGCAAATGTCAAAGACTATTCACTTTTAAGAACCGATTTTTCAAGAAAACCCATTATCAGATCATGCTATTACTCCCTTTACTCACGGCCCTGCTGCCCACTGACGCCGACTCGCTGAAGAATTTCGACATCGAGGAGGCCGTGGTGGTGGCATCGCCCAAAGAAAACGTGCAGCTGCGCCGGCAACCCCTCAGCGTGTCGCTCTTCAATGCCGAAACACTCCGCCTGCGGGGTGTGGGCGACGTCAAGGACCTGGCTGCCTGTGCGCCCAATTTCTATATGCCCGAATACGGCAGCAAAATCACTTCCGCCTGTTACATCCGGGGCATCGGCTCGCGCATCAATACCCCTGCCGTGGGACTGTATGTGGACAACGTGCCCTATGTTGACAAGTCGGCCTACGACTTCGAGTTCCAGGGCATCGACCGCGTGGACGTGATGCGCGGACCGCAGGGCACGCTCTACGGACGCAACACCATGGGCGGCCTTATCCGCATCTTCACCGCCGACCCCATCACCCATGAGGGCGGTGAGGTAAAAGCCGGATGGACATCGCGCACCGGAGGCCGGCGCGTGGCCTTCAACACCTACCTGCACCCTGCCCCGCAAATGGGCATCAGCCTGAGCGGCTATTACAAGGGCGAGAACGGTTTCCGGCGCAACGCCTTCACGGGCGAGAAGCAGGACGGCAAGGAAACCGCCGGCGGAAGGCTCAGATGGTCCTGGCGGCCCACCGACGTGGTGAAGCTCGACTGGACGGCCAGCTTTGAACATAACAACGAAGATGCCTGTCCCTATTACTACCTCGGCGCGAGCGACGGAACGGACGTGCAGCAAAATCCCACCATCGCACAAAACCGTCCCAGCACGTACCGCCGCAACATGTTCAACACCGGGCTGGGCGTGGAGCACCGCCTGCCCGGCATGGTGCTCTCCTCCATCACCGCCTACCAGCTGCTGGACGACCGCCTCTTCATGGACCAGGATTTCACCGCCGCCGACATCTTCTCGCTCGAACAGCAGCAGCGGATGCACACCGTGAGCGAGGAAATCGCCCTGCGCAGCCCGGCAGCCGCCAGTGCGTGGAAATGGACCACCGGCGTGTTTGCCATGTGGCAGGACCTGACCACTGACTGCCCCGTGACGTTCTACCGCGACGGTGTGGACTTCCTCAACGCCCAGCTGGCCGCCGTGATGCCCGCCCGGCCTGCGGTTTCGGTGAACTTCACGGGCGAAACGCTGCCCTTCGTGTCGCACATGAAAACGCCTTCGGCCAATGTGGCCATGTTCCACCAGTCCACGTTCAACGACTTGCTGGTCAAGGGACTTTCGCTCACCTTGGGCGTGCGTCTCGACTACGACTACCGCCGGCTCAACCTGGCTTCGGGAACGGCATCGGCCATCCCGTACCATTTCGGCATGAGCATGGGACCCACCATGGCGTTCAACACCGAGATGGAGGCCAATCCCGCACAGAACGGCAAGCTGAGCCACGACAGCTGGCAGGTGTTGCCCAAAGGCGCGTTGAACTATGCCCTGCCCGACGAGCTGGGACAGGTGTACTTCAGCGTGGCGAAAGGTTACCGCTCGGGCGGCTACAACATCCAGTCGTATTCCGATCTGAGCCAGAACCTGCTGCGCCGCCAGATCATGACGGGCGTGAAGGACTACAGCACGCAGGTCATCAACCGCCTGCCCCTGCCCGATGCGGCCAAGCAGGCCGCGCTCGCCGGGATGAATGCCGCACTCGACCGGTACACGCCCGCCGAACCCGACCTGAACACGCTCTACTACAAGCCGGAGTACACCTGGAGCTATGAGCTGGGCACCCACCTGAACCTGGCGGGGAAGGCGTTGCAGCTGGATTTGGCCACGTTCTACATGAAGACGCGCGACCAGCAACTGGCCCGCTTCTCGGAGAGCGGCATGGGGCGCGTCATGGTCAATGCCGGGCGTAGCCGCAGCTGCGGCGTGGAGGCATCGTTGCGCTCATTGCTGCTCGCCGACCGCCTGCAGCTGGCCGCAGCCTATGGCTACACCGATGCCGTGTTCACCAACTACTACCTGGGTGTGCCTGCTGAAGGCATGGAGCCGGTGGATTATACCGACAACCGCGTGCCCTACGTGCCCGCCCATACGCTGAGTGCCTCGGCCGACTTCCGTCAGCCGCTGAAGGGCAAGGTGGTGCGCGCCTTCAGCCTCGGGGCGGATGTGCGCGGGGCAGGCTCTGTGATGTGGGACGAGGCCAACTCCTTCAGCCAGGACTTCTATGCCACGCTCGGCGCACGGCTCGGCCTGGAGCTGGCCGGCGGCGTACGGGTGGAGGCGTGGGGACGTAACCTCACGGCCACGCAATATGCCACCTTCAGTTTTGACAGCATGAACCGCCGTTTTGCCCAGTACAACGTGCCGCGCCACTTCGGGGTGGACGTTACGTGGCAATTCTGAACCCGTTCCCTCATTTAAACTACTGTTTTCATGAAACAGCTGATTGCTTATTGCGGAATTGACTGCGAACAATGCGAAGCCCGCATTGCCACGGTGCGCGATGACCGTGCGCTGCGCGAAGCGGTGGCCCGGAAATGGGCGGAGCTGAACAACGCGCCGGAAATCCAACCGGAAATGATCAACTGCATGGGCTGCCGCACGGAGGGTTGCAAGACGTACTATTGCACCGACTTGTGTCCCATCAGGCAGTGTGCCCGGCAAAAACAAGTGGAAACCTGTGCCGGTTGCGATGCGATGCCGGTCTGCGCCAAGTTGGCCGCTGTTACAACAAACGCTCCCGGGGCTCGGGAGCGTTTGCAACAGGCACGTGATGCAGCCTTTTGAGACATTGGGAGGTTTTTGCAGTGTTTATAAGAGATAAGGTTATGAGGTTATAAAGTTACTCTGGCGTATTCCTGTCGTTCAGTCAGTAATTTTATAACCTCATAACCTTTTTCCTTATACTTACGGTTCTGCTGCCATGGAAAGACTGGACACGTTATCCATCGCATAGGTGCGAGGCTGGCTATGGCGTTTGAAACTTTCAGCCTGCTCCAGGATTTCCTTGAACACTTCGTCACGGATTTTCGGCGGATAACCTGCACCAGCCAGGAGGATAATCACGTTCATCTTCAATGTGGCCCTCAGGTCCGGACGGTTCAGCCAATCCTCCACGTCCGACTGCTCTTCCACCATTTCCTTTACCTGTTTGGCCAGTTCCGTCAACTTCTCATCCGGGAAGTGCTCAATGAACCCGTATTTCACCGCCACGGATTTCAGTATGTCGAAGAATGCTTTCTCTTGCAATGAAAGCCCAATGGAATCGCCGGCGGTACGTTCGCTGGCCACATCTTCCATCAGCCGTACCATTTCGCCAACGACTTCGTCAATCACATCGTTGGCCAGGGCGGCATCGTCCGAACGGTCATTGTACTTCTTGACAATATCCTCCAAGCGTTTCGTGAAGTCAATGCCTTTCATCCTGTTGACATTCCGCAGCGATTCGATAACCTGTTTCAAAAGCTGCTCCATCAGTTTGACTTTCGTGTTCTTGTAAGGTATCTGTTCGAGTCGTTTCATGTATTCCGCAGAAAGCAGGTCGATTTCCTCATCGGCTGCCACGCCGATTTTCGTCACCTCCTCCACCGCTTCGGACATCAAGGCATCTTTCAGCATTTCGGCCACACGCTTGTTCATCTTGGCCGTGTCCGGCGCGTTGCCTCTTGTCAGTTTGGAAATGATGGAACGGATGGCCAGCAGGAAATGAATGTCATTGTCTTCCGCTGCGGTCAGTTGTTCCGAGTTGCAGCAGATGTCGTATGCGCTTTTCATCTTCCGGCAGTGGCGCATAAACCGCGTTTCAAGTTCTTTGGTACGCTGGATATGTTCCGCTCCCGCTTGAAGGATTCGTAACTGTTCAAGCGGCGAGCCGACGAAATAGCCCGACCAATCAAAGGTGTGGAACATTCGCTTCATCACGTCCAATTCGTCCTTCACCACCTTCAGTGCCTCGTCTGTGGTTTCCAGGTCCGGACCATCAACGTCACCGTTCCGGCCATATTTGCGAAGAGCTTCGTTCATCTGCCGCTTGATGCCGAGATAGTCAACCACAAGCCCCTTCTCTTTTCCAGGGTAAACACGGTTGACCCGCGAAATGGTCTGTATCAGCGTGTGCATCTGCAAAGGTTTGAAGCAATACATGGTATCTAGGCTTGGCACGTCGAACCCCGTTATCCACATGTCGACCACCATGGCAATCTTGAAATTGCTTTTCTTCTCCTTGAACTGTTTGTCCAGCGTTTTGCGGTATTCGTCACCCCCGAGCAGATTATAAAGCTCTTCGGGGTCATTGTCCTTGTCGCGCGTGATGACCATGGCGAGGCGCGGCATCGGCTTGATTTCCTGGCGTTCCTTCTCCGAAAGCGTTTCCCCTTCGATACATTCTTTGACTTCGACCCATTCCGGTCGCAAACGGACTATTGCCTGATAAAGATTCCAGGCAATGGAACGGCTGCTGCACACAATCATCGCCTTGCCCAACACCGTTGAGCCTTCTTCGAGCCGTTTTTCGTAGTGTTCCACCATGTCTTGGGCAATCCGGTCCAGCAGGTCTGGGTCATTGAGGATACGGTCCATCCTCGTCATCTGTTTCTTGCTTTCCTCTATCTGATAGCCGCTCGCGCCCTCGGATTTGCATTGCTCGTAAAACAGCTCAATCTCTTTGACTTTCTCCGAGTCAATCATCACCTTTGCTGCACGGCCCTCATAGACTATCTTGCGTGTAATTTCGTCCGCCACCGCTTCGGTCATGAGGTAGCTGTCCACCACCGGGCCGAACACGTGCAGCGTCTCTTCGAGCGGCGTTCCGGAGAATCCCACGTAGGTGGCGTTAGGCAGGGAATCGCGCAAGTATTTGGCAAAGCCATAATGGTGCCTTACGCCCTTTTCCGTGACGGTCGTTTTCTGTCCCAAGCCGGTTTGCGAACGATGGGCCTCGTCGGATATGCAGACAATGTTTGCACGGTTGCTCAGCAGACCGGTACCTTCCTCAAATTTCTGGATTGTTGTCAGATAAACGCCTCCGGCTGTGCGGTTTTCCAAATGCTCTTTCAGCTTCTCCCGGCTTTCTACCTGGACGATGGTCTTGTCGCCGATGAATTTGGTGGCATTCAGGAACGACTTGGCCAACTGGTCGTCAAGGTCTGTGCGGTCCGTAATCAGCACAATGGTCGGACTGCTCAGAGGTTTGGAGCGCATGAGTTGCCGGGCGAGGAACAGCATGGTGTACGACTTTCCGCAGCCTGTAGCTCCGAAGTAGGTACCGCCTTTCCCGTCGCCGCCGGGATTGAGCCGCGAATGTTCCAGGATATGGTGGTACAGCTTCGTGGTGGCGAAGTACTGCGGATAGCGGCACACGATTTTGTCCTCGCCTTTGGGCGTGTCGGGCAGGAAGATGAAGTTGTGCAACACATCCAGCAAGCGTTCCCTTCTGAACAATCCGCGCATCATGGTGAACATCGTGTCGAATGCACCGTCAAGAATGGAGTCGGCAGCTTCCACTTTGTGCCAGCCGTAGAAATAATCGTAGGGCGCAAAGAGCGAACCGATTTTATTGTTCACGCCGTCGCTGATTACCACGAACGCATTGTAACGGAACAGCTTGGGGATGTCACGCCGATAGCGCACCGTCAGTTGCTTGTAGGCGTTTTCGATGGTGGTATGCTGCTTGATGGCATTCTTGAATTCGAGCACCACCAAGGGCAGGCCGTTGACAAACACTATGCCGTCAGGAATGCGGCGGTGTTCTCCGTCAATGGCAAACTGGTTGACGAACTTGAAGATATTGTTCTTTCCCAACGCATTCTTTTCCACCTCGGTATAGTCGATGGGCCAGATATGCAGATTGGGCTGTTCGGGATTGGTCCGTTTCAACGAAAAGCCTTCTTGCAGCAGTCGTAACGCTTCTGCGTTTTCTGCATACACGCCACCTCCGTCCGACGTTTCCAGTCTGGCGATGGCCCGGTTGATTTCATCCTCGGTGATATGGTCGGCTTCATGTTTCCTCTGCAAATAAAGGCGTAGGTCATCGTAGAGAATGACATCCCGTGTATCGCGCGGAATGCTTTCCCCATGCACATAGTCGTAACCCTCCTTCTTGAAAAGCTCGACAAAAGCTTGCTCTAACTGGGCTTCGTTGAAGTGTGCCATCTTCATGATCGTTTTAATGAGTGATAATAGGCTTTCCCTCTTTCTGTCAGGACATAACCTCCTGTTTTCTTCGAGCCTTGATAGGCTACCAAGTTCAGCGGGGCGGAAGATAAGGATTTCAACAGACGCTCTATGGTCGAGCGAGAAATATTCAATGTATCCATCAGTTCTTTTCGCTTTATATTAGGAGATTGCGCAATTTGACTAAGTAAGGACTTTTCTTTCTCATTTATAGCTTCATTTATAGCTTCATTTATAGCCTCATTTTTCTCATTTATATTCTCATTTATCGCATAATCAACACCTTCAAACCCATCTCTGCAAGGTATGGTCATGAGAAAATAGGTCCTGTCGTCATCCGTTTCTATGACGGCAGCAGCAGAACCGTTGTCTTTCAGTGCTTTCTGAATAGTCGGTATTCCGGTAGCCCTGCCTTCCGTCAAACCCAACTCCTTCAGGAAGTCGCCCAATCGGCGGTTGCGGTATCTTCGTGCCTTCAGTTTGCGTGCCGCTTTGATGGCTTCTGCACTGATGGAGCGATCCGGGCCTGCATAGCTCAAGAAGTCAATATGTGTCGGTTCCACAGTGATTTCCACAGGTTCACGTTCCTGATAGTCTCGATGGTACAAGGCATTGACCACCGCTTCTTCAAATGCCTGATAAGGATAGTTGAAGATTTTGTCCGACTTTTCC
>SFPC01000047.1 GCA_004552195.1 Bacteroidales bacterium
ATGTATTTTTGCACCGTCATCCCGCACGGCTCGCGGCGGACCGTCAGGAACGCGGCGGCGTGGGATGACGGTGATACGCCACTTGAGGAGAAACAACAAACCAAATAACTATGAAATTTATCCAGCAAATCCAGTCGCCGGACGACGTGAAACGCCTCAGTCTGGATGAAAAGAAAGAACTGGCCGTGGAAATCCGCACCTTGCTCATCGAAAAACTGAGCCTGCACGGCGGCCACTGCGGCCCCAACCTGGGCATGGTCGAGGCCACCATCGCCCTGCACAGCGTGTTCCGCGTGGATGACAGCCGCTCGTGTACAAAGATTTTGCACGGCAGTTCGCTTCGTGGAGCCGAGGTTTGTTATCGGTGTCGCCGGGCCAGTTCCTCCTCCAGGTCTTTCAGCGAAACGCCCATCTGTTCGCAGAGAACGGTGAGGTGGTACAGCAGGTCGGCGGCTTCGTAAGTGAAGCGGCGGCGGTTGCCGTCGACGGCTTCCACCACGCTCTCCACCGCCTCTTCGCCCACCTTCTGCGCAATCGCCTTTACGCCTTTGATGAACAGGCGGGTGGTGTAAGAGCCTTCGGGCATCTCGGTGTGGCGTTGGCGCACGATGTCGAAGAGGCGGCGCACGAAGCCTTCCTCCTCGGGGGTGTCGAAACAGGCCGTTGTGCCCCGGTGGCACGTAGGGCCGTGCGGTATGACGCGGAGCAGCAGCGTGTCGGCATCGCAGTCAACGTGGCTGTCCACCACTTGCAGGTAATGGCCGGAGGTTTCACCCTTCGTCCACAGCTTTTGGCGGGTGCGGCTGAAGAAGGTAACGCGGCCTTCGTTTTGCGTTTTGTTAAACGCTTCTTCGTTCATGTAGCCGAGCATGAGCACCTTCAGGGTGGTGGCATCTTGGATAACGACAGGCAGCAGGCCGTCGGCGCATTTGCTGAGATTGAAATCAGAAAAGAGCATCTTCTGTATGGTTATATAGCTTTGGCCGCTTCGCTCCCGGAGGAGGAAATGCCTTCTTAAAAGTGCGATTTCTAGCCAAGCCAAAGCGAGCAAGCTCTCTTTGGTCTTTTGGCTTAACGAAATCGTTCTTAAAAGTGCGATTTCTAGCCAAGCCAAAGCGAGCAAGCTCTCTTTGGTCTTTTGGCTTAACGAAATCGTTCGCGACTTTTTTTGTTTTTCGTTACTAACTTCTTCGCATTTTACATTCTCACCGGCACGCCGTGTGCAGCGAGGGCTTCCTTCACTTCTCTGATAGACACTTCGCCGTAGTGGAAAATGCCGGCGGCCAAGGCTGCATCGGCGTGTCCTGCGGTGAGCACGTCGACGATGTGGTCCACTGAGCCCGCTCCGCCGCTGGCAATCACCGGGATGCGGAGGGAGGCCGTGAAGCGGGCGAAGAGATCGAGCGGATAACCTTGGCGTGTGCCGTCGTGGTTCATGGAAGTGAGGAGGATTTCACCCGCTCCGCGCTCCTGCACCTCGTGCGCCCAACTGAAGAGTTCGATGCCCGTGGCGCGTGAGCCGCCGTGAGTCATGATGAGCCATTCCCCCTCCTCGTTCAGTCGTGCGTCAATGGCTACCACCACGAACTGGCTGCCGTAGCGGTTCGCTATTTCGCCTATGAGTTCGGGGCGTTGCACCGCCGCGCTGTTGATACTGATTTTGTCCGCTCCCGCATCCAGTAGCCGCGAAGCGTCGTCAAGGCTGCCGATGCCGCCGCCGACGGTGAAGGGAATGTGGATGCCATCGGCAATGCGTTCCACCAGACGGGTAAACGTGTTGCGTCCCTCTCGGCTCGCGCTGATGTCGAGGTAAACCAGTTCGTCCGCGCCGCACCGGGCATAGTGTTGTCCCAGTTCCACGGCATCGCCCACGTCGGCGAGTTGTTCAAACTGAATGCCTTTAACGGTGCGCCCGTCTTTTACATCCAAGCAGGGTATGATTCGTTTTGTCAGCATGGGATAAGCATATTTCCGGGTATTCTTTTCTTCCTATATCTCTGTTTAGTCACAGAAATATCTGTTCAATTCAATCACAGAAAGCGGCCATTTCTTCCAACTTCACGCGTCCCTCGTAGAGTGCCTTGCCAACGATGACGCGCGGCAGCCCCAGTGCGTGGAGCTGCTCGATGTCAGCTATGGAAGCGATGCCTCCCGACACGCAGAACGTCACTTGGGGAAACGCCTTTTGCAGCCGCGTGTAGAGTTCGGTGGACGGTCCTTGCAGCATGCCGTCGCGTGAGATGTCCGTGCAGATGGCCTGTTGCAGTCCGGCGGGCAGGAGTTGCGAAACCAAGTCGTCGATGGTCAGTTCCGTATCCTCCAACCATCCCCCGACCGACACTTTCCCCTCGCGCACGTCAGCCCCCAGCACCATGCGCTCCGGGCCATAGCGCAGCAGCCATTCGGCAAACACCTCCGGTTTACGGGCCGCCAGACTGCCCACCACGGCATACGAAGCACCCGCGTTGAAAGCATCGCGCAGCGCGGTGTCCGTCTTCAGACCGCCGCCCCATTCCAGTTCCGCCCCATCCACCACGGCCATCTTTTCCAGTGTGCGCAGGTTGCAGGGTGCCGAAGCCTTGGCACCGTCCAGGTCCACCACATGCACGCGCCGCAGCCCGTGGTCCACGAAGCGGCGCACCATGTCTGCGGGGTCGGTATCGTAAACGGTGGAGCGGGCATAGTCGCCCTGCGAAAGCCGCACGCAGCGTCCTTCTATCAGGTCAACGGCGGGAATAATCTGTATCATGTCTTTTGTTTTCTTAATGGAGATTAGAAACCCTTGTGCCTCTTAGAGGCGGAGAAAGTTTTGCAAGATAAGTTCGCCCACGTCGCCGCTCTTTTCGGGGTGGAACTGTGTGGCATAGAAATTCTCATATTTCAGTGCCGCGCTGAACAGGCAGTCGCCGTGGCGCGTGGTGGCGATGGTGTCCTGGCAGAGGGCAGGGTAGAAGGAATGCACATAGTACACGTGGCTGCCTCCCGCGATGCCGTTGAACAGTTTGCCGTCAAAGTTGCCGATACTGTTCCATCCCATGTGCGGTACCTTCGCTTCCGGCGTTTCGGCGAAGCGGCGGACAAACGTGTCGAACACACCCAGACAGCCGCAGTCGCCCTCCTCCGAGTGGCGGCACAACACTTGCAGACCCACGCAGATGCCCAGCACCGGGCGGCGCAAGTTCGGGATGATGCCCGTCAGTCCCTCACGTTGGAGCCGTGCCATGGCTTCGCCCGCATGGCCCACGCCGGGCAGCAACACGCGGTCAGCCTGTTGCAGGCGGCGAGGGTCGGCAGTCAGTTCAAATTCCGCGCCCAACCGGCGCAGGGCATTCTCCACCGAGCGGAGATTGCCCATGCCATAGTCAATGATAGCTATCATAAAGCACCTTTGCTTGAGGGAAGTTCATACTTAAAAACATTACGGTTCACGGCCTGGCGCAGGGCGCGGGCAAACGCCTTGAATACCCCTTCAATCAGGTGGTGGTTGTTCTCGCCCCGAGCTTCGATTTGCAGGTTGCATTGCATCGCCGTGCTGAGCGATTGGAAAAAGTGGCGGTACATCTCCGTCGGCGTGTCGCCCACCCGGTCGCGGGTGAAGGGCACGTCCCAGCTGAAGTCTGCCCGTCCGCCCAGGTCCAGCAACACCATGGCGCGTGCATCGTCCATGGGCAGTACAAATCCGTAGCGTTCAATGCCCAGCTTGCGGCCCAATGCCCGGCGCAAGGCTTCGCCCAATGCCAGTGCCACGTCCTCCATCGTGTGGTGTTCGTCCACCTCCAAGTCGCCGGCGCAGTGCAGCTGCAGGCCGATGCCTGCGTGGTGAGGCAGCTGTGTCAGCATGTGGTCGAAGAAATGCAGCCCTGTTTCGATGCGGCTGTCCACGCCACCGTCCAAGTCCACCAGCACCCGGATGTTCGTTTCCGCCGTGCGCCGTACCACCTCCGCACGTCGCAGCGTGCGCCGCAGGAACTCCGCAATGTCAGACCAGCGGGGCGTGGCCAATGCCAAGTGGCGGCAGAGTGGGGCGGGCAGTTCCGCTGTTCCCCCATCGTGCAGCCAGATGGCTTTCGCCCCCAGGTTGGCCGCCAACTGCACATCCGTCAGCCGGTCGCCGATGACGTAGCTTTCGGCCAAATCATAGGAGCCGTCCATATACGCCTGCAACATTCCCGTGCCCGGTTTGCGCGTGGGAGCGTTGTCTTCAGGGAAAGTGCGGTCAATGTGTTCGGCGGTAAAAGTGACCCCCTCGCCGGCGAGCGTTGACAGCATCTTGTCGTGTGCCGGGTGGAAAGTCCCTTCGGGGAAAGCCGCCGTGCCCAACCCGTCCTGGTTGCTCACAAGCACCAGTTCGTAGTCCAGCTGGGCGATGGAGCGGAGGGCGGAGATGGCACCCGGCACATAATCCAATTTTTCCAGACTGTCCACCTGTTCGTCCGCCGGTTCTTGGATGATAGTGCCGTCGCGGTCAATGAAGATCACCTTTTTCTTTTGGAGAAACTCCTCCGTCATCCTCACCGGGGCATTATTCTGTCCGCTGTAAGCCCGCAGCAGAGACAGCAGGCGGCGGTTCTCTTCGGGCGTGCCGATGGTGATGCGCAGACAGCCCTCACAACCCTTCACGCGGCTACGGTTGCGCACCATGACACCGTTGGCGGTCAAGTAGTTGTAGAGATCGTCGGGACGGTCCACTTGGATGAGGAAGAAATTCGCATCTGTGGGGAACACCTTCTTCACGCAGGCCAAGCGCGGCAGTTCCTCCGCCAGCCGGTCGCGCTCGGCGCAGATTTCTTCCACCTGTCCCAGCAAGCCCTGGCCGATGCGGTGCGCCACCGTTTGCTGTGTGGGGCTGTTCACGTTGTAGGGATATTTCACCTTGGCGTAGAGCGCGGCCACTTCGGGCGAGGCGAACGCCATGCCCAAGCGCAGGCCAGCCATGCCCCAGGCTTTGGAGAAAGTTTGCAGCACAATCAGGTTTGGATGGCGGTCCAGCGTGGCGAGCATGGAACCTTTCGGCGAGAAGTCCGCATAGGCTTCGTCCACCACCACCATGCCCGGGAAACGGGCGGCCACCTCTTCCAGCTGTTCCGTGGGGAAAGCATTGCCCGTGGGGTTGTTGGGCGAGCAAATCCAGAGCAGTTTCGTCCGGCTGTCCGCTGCGCGCAGCAAGTCCTCCACCGGCAGGTCGAAATCCGCCGTCAACTGCACCTTGCGCAGGGCCACGTTGTTCGTGTCCGCCGCCACCTGATACACCCCATAGCTCGGCGCGATGGCCACCGCGTTGTCCAGTCCCGGTTCGCAGAAGATGCGGAACGTCAGGTCGATGGCCTCGTCACTGCCCGCGCCTCCCACGAAAATCTGTTGCGGTTGCACCCCCTTGAGCCGGGCGATGGCCTGCTTCAATGCTTTCTGGTGCGGGTCGGGGTAGCGGTTCACACCATTATTATAAGGACTCTCGTTCGCATCGAGCCACGTGTCGATGCTGCCGCCCTTACATTCGTCGCGGGCGGTGGAATAAGGTTCCAGTGCCAGAATGTTGGGACGCACCAGCCGCATGATGTCGCGAGTGGGCACCGCAGTGCCCGACCCCTCGGCCACCGTCGTGCTGTCAGTCGCTGCCAAACGCACGTCCACTGCTGCGGCGTGTGCATCCAACCCTTCGGCCAATGCCATGGCCTCAATGGTGGGAGCCAGCGCGGCCAGCCCGGCGGGCGACAGTTCCTGCCACGTGATTTTCCGTTGGTAGCTGTCGAGGTTCACGCCGCTGTAACTCTTCGCCCAACCGCCCGTGGGCAACGTGTGGTTCGTGCCCGAGGCATAGTCGCCGGCACTTTCGGGTGAGTAGTTTCCTAAGAAAATGCTGCCGGCCGCCGTGATGCGTGCGGCGATGTCACGAGGCCGTGCAGTAGATATAATCAGGTGTTCTGCGGCATAGTCATTGGCAAAAGCAATGCGTTCATCCTCTTGGGCCAGCACCACGATGCGGCTGTGGCTGAGCGAAGCTTTCACCGAGTCGGCACGGCTCAGCAGTGCGGCCTGCCGCTCCACCTCGCGCTTCACCTGCTGTGCAAATGCTTCCGAGTGGCACACAAGCAGGGCCTGGCTGTCCGGGCCGTGTTCCGCCTGCGACAGCATATCCGCCGCCACGAAGCTGGGCCTTGCCGTTTCGTCCGCCATCACCAGCACCTCGCTCGGGCCGGCCGGCATATCGATGGCCACCGTTTTCTGCACCAACTGTTTCGCCTTGGTCACGTAGCGGTTGCCCGGACCGAAGATTTTGTCCACGCGCGGTATGCTTTCCGTGCCGTAGGCCATGGCCGCCACCGCCTGCGCCCCACCTATGCGGAACACGCCGTCGATGCCGCACAGCCGGGCGGCGCAGAGAATTTCCGGGGCGATTTGTCCGCCCCGTCCCTGCGGCGTGCAGAGAATGACTTCGGGGCATCCCGCAATCTTGGCCGGCAGGGCCAGCATGAGCACGGTGGAAAAGAGCGGTGCCCTGCCGCCCGGGATGTAGAGCCCCACACGTTGCAGCGGCACGGGGTGCTGCTCGCACACCACGCCCGGCTGTGTTTCCACACGTACCGGCTGCGGCTGCTGTGCGGCATGGAAGGCGCGGATGTTGTGCGCCGCCTGCTGCATGGCCCGCTTCACTTCCGGCTTCACGGCCAGTTCCGCCGCAGCCAGCTCTTCGGGTGTCACTTCCAGCCGGTCGAGTTGTGCCCCGTCGAATTGCAGGGCATATTGATATAAGGCGTTGTCGCCTTCGCGTCGTACCGTTTCCACAATCTGCCGCACGCTTTGCGCAATGTGCTCGTCGTCGGGTATGTTGCGCTCCGCCAGTGCCGGCCATTCCGTGGGGGAGGGATTGATGATGATGTCCATTGGGTTGTTTTTTAAAGATTAGAGTCGTAGCATTTAGAGTTTTGAGCCATCCTGTCGAAGCGGCTTGCCCGACCATCTGATTAAACTCAAAACAATAAACTCTTCTTCTCTACCATGTGTTGCTGCTTGGAGCAGGAGATTGTCCGATGGTACTAAACCATCCGGCCTTGGTGTGTTCCGGGTGCGAAGTCCTTACCTGATCATGTTTTCTAAAGCCAGCACCAGGATGCCTTCTGCCCCCAAATCCTTGAGCTGTTCGATTTTCTCCCATAGTTCCTCTTCGCGGATGACCACGTGGAGCGAGCACCAACTCTCGTCCGCCAAGGGCAGCACGGTGGGGCTGCGCATACCCGGGATGAGGGCTACGGCCTCGGCCACTTGGGTCTTCGGGATGTTCATCAGCACGTACTTCATGCCCCGGCTCTCCACGATGGACGAGAAGCGGAAACGGAGCTTTTCGATTTCGGCCAATTTCTCCGCCGGCAGTTGCGGATGAGCAATGAGTGCAGCTTCGGAGTGGAACACCTTTTCCACCTCCACCAGGCCGTTCTGCACCAGCGTGCCGCCGCTCGACACGATGTCGAAGATGCCGTCGGCCAGTCCCACGGCGGGAGCAATCTCTACCGAGCCGGCAATTTCGTGGATTTCGGCTTCGATGTGCTGTTGCTCGAAATAGTCGTGCAGGATGTGAGGGTAGGAGGTAGCCACCCGTTTCCCGTTGAACCACTGCGGCCCGTCGTAGCCCGCATCGCGGGGCACGGCCAGCGAGATGCGGCATGCACCGAAGTCCAGCGGCATCACCACTGCCACCTCCTGCTTCCGTTCAGCCACTTCGTTGAGCCCCACAATGCCCACGTCGGCCACGCCCATGGCCACGGCCTGTGGAATGTCATCGTCGCGCAGATAGAGCACTTCGATGGGGAAGCCCGAAGCGCGGGCCACCAGTTTACGTTTGCTTGCCGCCACGTTGATGCCGGCATCTTCAAGGAGTTTCATGCTGTCCTCGTTGAGGCGGCCCTTGGCTTGAATGGCTATTCTTAACATATAGGATGGTTTATGAGTTGTCTTGGATAAGGTTGCTTAGTTAAGCTGTGCAAAAATAGCAAATGGATTGTTATTGTACGTATTTACCTTTCTTTTTTCTATATAAAAGGCATGAATTGTGTGAATTGTGTGAAAAGAAGGGCTTAGCAGCGCGTTTGAGGTTTCAAATTGTGTCAGCCGGTTCCCCCCCTGTCGCGCTGTAAAACTACGGCACGTTTGTTCCATTTCACTTTTTTATGAAACCTTTTGGGGCTATGCCCTGTGAAAAGCCTTATTTTTGCGACACAAACGAATGGTGAAAATCACCTGCTTAACGACAGACAAACCAAACACTATGCTATTTCCCCTCATTTCCAAAAGACGGTGTTTCGCCCTGACGTGCTGGTTCACGGCCTTGCTGTTGCAGGCACAGCCGGCGGTGTTGTCGCTCGACAGCTGCCGCGCCATGGCCTTGCGCAACAACAAGCAGTTGGCCCAAACCCGCCTCGCGCTCGAAAAAGCCGGGTGGGAGCACGAAGCGGCGCGCACCAATTACCTGCCCAAGGTGAGCCTTACCGCAGGCTATATGCGTACGGGCAAACAAGTGTCGCTGCTGAGCGATGAACAGAAGCGAAAGCTCAATAACCTCGGCACTACCGCCGCCGGCGGCATGGGACAGGCCATGCAGCAGTTGGCGGCAGCCAATCCCGACCTGCTGCCGCTGCTTCAGGGCTTGGGCGGCTGTCTGCCTGCGCTGGAACAGGGCGGCAACGCCTTGGGGCAGGGGCTAACCGATGCGCTCCACACCGACACACGCAACATGACGGCAGGGCTCATCCTGCTGACGCAACCCCTCTATATGGGCGGCAAAATCCGGGCCTACGACCGCATCACGCAGCTGCAGCGCCAGGTGGCCGCCGACGGCTTGCGAACGGAGCAGCACGAGGTGATGCTCGCCGTGGACAAGGCTTACTGGCAGACGGTTTCGCTGGCCAACAAACGCCGTTTGGCCGTGAAATACCGCGATATGCTGGCGCGCCTCGACTCCGACGTGGTGAAGATGGTAACTGAGGGCGTGGCTACACGCAGCAACGAACTCTCCGTGAGTGTCAAGCTCAACGAGGCGGAGATGACGCTCACGAAGGTGGAGGACGGACTTACCCTGTCGCGGATGCTGCTCTGCCAGCTCTGCGGACTGCCCTTGGACAGCCGTCCCGCCTTGGCCGACGAGCTGAGCAGCGACCTGGCGGTGAGCACAGAGAACCTGCAGCCCGATGTGGCCGGAGCATTGCAAAACCGTCCCGAACTGTGCCAGCTAAGTACGGCACAAAGCATCTACGAGGAGAAGGTGAAGATAGAACGCTCGGCTTTTCTGCCGCAGCTTGCCCTGACGGGTGGCTATATGCTGTCCAATCCCAACGTGTTCAACAGTTTTGAGCGCAAGTTCAACGGCACGTGGGGCGTGGGTGTGGTGCTGAAAGTTCCCGTGTGGAACTGGGGCGAAGGAAAGTACAAGGTGCGTGCCGCCAAGGCCGAAGCCTCAATGGCCGGGTTGAAGCGCGACGAGGTGCGCGAACAGGTGGAGCTACAGGTTACGCAGGAGGCTTTCCGCGTGAACGAAGCCGCGCGCAAACTGCAACTCAGCCTGAAAAACCTGGACAAGGCGGAGGAGAACCTCCGCACGGCACGCCTCGGGTTTGCCGAAGGTGTCATCACCACGTCCGACTTGCTGGCGGCACAAACCGCCTGGCTCCAGGCTCACAGCGACAAGATCGACGCACAAATCGACATCAAGCTCAGCCGTGCAGCTTACGACAAGGCCATTGGACAATCAGGTCATGATTGACCGGCAGCCCGGAGAAATACTTCAGGCTTCTTCATCATGGCTCTTCATTCCATAACAAAAGATGAAGACAACGGGGACAACATGAAACAACTTATTTCCCGGTTGTTCGGCTTTACGACAAACACTGACAACTGCTGATTTGATGGCTTTAGTTGTTGTCTGTAGTTGGATTGCCATTAAGAAGTTGTCTGTAGTTTTCAGCGTTGTCGTCAACTATCCTAATTTATTATTGTTATTGACAATTTCGCATCATTCTATCATCTACTACTCTGAAACAAACTCTGCAATCTCATGTCCAGACAAAAACCAAATCTCTTGCCCACCATCATTATCCTTGCGGGCATTGTTATCTTAGTAATCATAGGCAGTATGTATGCCTTTAGCGAAACTGACGAGACCATCCAGGGACAGGCCGACGTTACGGAGTACCGTGTGTCGAGCAAGGTGCCCGGGCGCATACTGAAATACTATGTGAGGGAAGGCCAGCAGGTACATGCCGGCGACACGCTGGCCCTGCTCGAAGCTCCCGACGTTTCGGCTAAGATGGAACAGGCACGGGCAGCCGAAGAGGCCGCTGCTGCCCAGAACCGCAAGGCCGAGAAGGGCGCACGTCAGGAACAGATTGCCGCAGCCTACGAAATGTGGCAGAAAGCGCAGGCAGGGGCGGAAATAGCCCGCAAGTCGTACGAAAGGGTGAAACGACTCCACGACCAAGGCGTGATGACGGCACAGAAACTCGATGAGGCTACGGCCAACCTCAACGCTTCGATGGCTACGGAAAAGGCTGCCAAAGCGCAGTATGACATGGCGAAGAACGGAGCCGAGCGCGAGGACAAGGAGGCCGCTGCCGCCATGGTGAGCCGCGCCAAAGGGGCGGTGAACGAAGTGGGCTCCTACCTGCGCGAAACGGTGCTGACGGCAGCTGCCGACGGCGAGGTGACGGAGATATTCCCGCAGCCCGGCGAGCTCGTCGGCACGGGAGCCCCCATCATGAACATCGCGCTCATGCAGGATATGTGGGTGAGCTTCAATGTGCGCGAGGACTATCTCTCCGCCTTCCCCATGAACGGCAAGATAAGGGCGGTTGTCCCCGCGTTGCAGAACCGGGAGGTGGAGCTGAAGGTGTATTACTTGAAAGACCTCGGCTCTTATGCTGCCTGGAAGGCCACGAAAACAACGGGCCAGTTCGACCGCAAAACCTTCGAGGTGAAAGCCGCACCCTTGCAGGAAGTAAAGGGATTGCGCCCCGGCATGAGTGTACTGCTGGTAATGAAATAATGTATAAAGAGTCGAAAGTGGAGAGTTTTAAGTTTATATGGTCGCCATGAAGTGCTGTAATCTTTGCTCAGTGGGCATAATTGTAAACTTTTGACGATAAACTTCTCAACTTTCAACTCTTTATACATTTACATGAAACACATTAAATCAACCCATGTTTCCCATAATCCTACGCGAACTTCGGCATATCACACGCCGCCCCATCTACCTTTTCGGCATGGTGTTGGCCCCTTTGTTCTGCTGTCTGTTCTTCACCTCCCTGATGCAGGAAGGACTGCCCGAGAAACTGCCCATGGGACTGGTCGATGAGGACCGCACGGCCACCAGCCGCAACATAGCCCGCAACCTTGACGCTTTCCAGATGGTTGACGTGGCACACGTGTACGCCAACGCCACCGAGGCGCGTCGTGCCGTGCAGCGGGGAGAGGTGTACGGTTTCTACTACATTCCTCAAGGAACGGCTGCGGAGGTGAACCGCAGGCGTGTGCCCACCGTGTCGTTCTACAGCAACTACTCCTACCTCATTGCCGGTTCACTGCTCTATCGCGATATGCGCATGATGTCGGAACTGGCCTCGGGAGCTGCCACACGCTCCGTGCTCTACGCCAAAGGAGCTACGGAACGGCAGGCCATGGCCTACCTCCAACCCATCGTCATTGACATGCACGCTGTGGGAAACCCGTGGCTGAATTACAGCGTTTACCTTTCCAATATCCTCATTCCCGGTGTGTTGGGCATCTTCGTCTTCATGATCACGGTGTACAGTCTGGGCTCGGAAATCAAGTTCGGCACGGCAGACCAACTTCTGGAACTGGCCGGGCAGTCCGTGGTGCGGGCTGTGACGGGAAAGCTGCTGCCCCAGCTGCTCGTATTCCTGCTCACCGGCACCGCCATCGTCGTGTGGCTCTATGGCTTCCTGCATTTTCCCTGCCACGGCGGCTTACTCCGGATATGGGCGGTGATGGCGCTGTTTGTCATGGGTTGTCAGGGTCTGGGCGTGTTCATGTTCGCCATGTTGCCCACGTTGCGCCTGGCCCTCTCGTTCGCCTCGCTGTGGGGAGTCATCTCCTTCAGCATTTCCGGTATGTCGTTTCCCTGCATGGCCATGCACCCTGTACTCCAAGGGCTGTCGCTACTGTTTCCCCTGCGCCATTACTACCTGCTCTACGTGAACACGGTACTCAACGGCTATCCGCTCTCGAACGCCTGGCCCTACCTGCTGTGCCTGTTGGCCATGGCCCTGCTACCGTGGCCCTGTATGCCTCGCCTGAAGAAAGCGTTGGCGAATTACCGTTATGAACCATAAATAGTTGAAAAGTTTAGAGTTTAGGGTTAAAAGCCATGATGTCGAAGCGGCTTGCACAACGTATGATAAACTATAAACTCTAAACTCTTCAACTTTCAACTTTATTTCCCCCACCTATGCAAAATAAATTTCATTGGCTGACGCTGCTGCGCGATGAATTGCTGGGCCTCTTCAAAGACCAGGGCGTACTCATCTTCTGCCTGCTCGTACCCTTGGGCTATCCCTTGCTCTATGCCTTTATCTATACCAACGAGGTGGTACACGAGGTGCCCGTGGCGGTGGTGGACGATTGCCGCTCCGCCCAGAGCCGTGACTATCTGCGGCGGTTAGATGCCACTGCGGAAGTGAAGATTATTTCCCACTGCGCCAACATGACCGAGGCGGAGGCACTTATCCGTCAACGGGAGGCTTACGGAGCTGTCTATATCCCGCGCGATTTCAGCCGCCGGCTGGCGCGGGGGGAGCAGGTGGCGGTGAGTGCTTATGCCGACTTAGGCGGTATGCTCTATTATAAGGCTGTGCTGACGGCCAACACCAACGTGAGCTTGGACATGAATGCGGAAATCAAGGTGGAGCGTGCCGGTGGCACCACGGCGGAGGAGGACCGGGTGGCCGAACATCCTATCCGCTACGAGGAGGTGTCGCTCTTCAATCCCCAAACGGGCTTTGCCGCTTTCCTCATACCTGCCGTGCTCATGCTCATCATCCAGCAGACGTTGCTACTCGGATTCGGCATGGCGGCCGGTACGGCCCGGGAGCGTGGCGAATTTACCAATCCGCTCATGACGCGCCGAAATCCCGCCGGGTTGTTGCGGGTGGTGTGGACCAAGGCACTGGTGTATCTGCTTGTCTACATTCCCCTCTCCATCTATATATTAGGCGTTGTGCCCCGTTTGTTCAGCTTACCCCAACTGGGCAACCCGTGGGAAGTGGGGCTATTCGTGTTACCCTATACCGTGGCTTGCATCTTCTTTGCCATCACGGTGAGTGTGCTGGTCCGCCAACGCGAAATGTGCATTCTGCTCATCGTGTTCACCTCCGTGCCGTTGCTGTTCATTTCCGGCCTTTCCTGGCCGGGGAGTGCTATGCCCGGTGTGTGGAAGGCCGTGAGCTACCTTTTCCCCTCCACCTTCGGCATCCGTGGCTTTGTTTCCATGAACAACATGGGGGCAAGTCTGACCGACGTGCGCCACGAATGGAACATGCTGTGCGTGCAGTCGGTTGTCTATTGTCTGACAGCCTGTGCCGCTTATGCCGTGACCGTCCGCGACTCGCGGAAGCGCATCGTTGAGGCGTGGCGGCGGTTGTCGGGTAGATAACGTACTGGTTTCGCTTCGCCTTGTCCATCGCTGAAAGCCGACGTTCGGTTTCCAGGAGTTGTTCCCACAGGTCCGGGAGTTGTTTCCACAAGTCCGGGAGTTGTTCCCACAAGTCCGGGGCTTGTTTTGCCTAATCAAGGAACCCGGCGAAATAGTCGGCGAGTTGTGAAGAGAACTACACGTAGTGTCCGGCCGGGCAGGCGAAGCGAATCAATCATGCTGAAAAAGCCGCAATCCGTTTGGGAAATACTCTTTTCGCATGCGTATATATATACGTATTTTACTTCCCGGAAAAAGTATTCACCCCTTCACACAGAGCGCGTTTTCCGTTGATTTTCATGGGTTTCCAGTGTGAAGGTTTTGTTTTTCAAGCATTCACAGGGGCGGTGAATGCCGGTGAAGGGCGGAAAGAGCAAGCCTTCACGAAAGAAAACCGCTGAAAGTCAAGTAGTTAGCGGTATAAAAGCCCTCCGTGCTGTGAACACTTGAAAATCCAAACCTTCACACCTGAAGTTCTTGAAAATCAGGAGAGAATGAACTTCATGTGAAGGGGTGAATACATTTTTGGCGGATAAAAAACGTAAAGAGTATCTATTATTTAACGCATTTAACTTTCGCTTACACCGATATTACCCCAAAGTGTATGATGTTGGGCGATTAGTAGAATGAGCAATTCTTCTTGGAGAGACAGACATGATGGAGCTTACTTTGTTCTACACTCTTGAATGGTGGCAGCAGGCATTTCGTAACAGTGTCAAAGACGTTATCCATGATTCTAAGACAATTGGTTGCAAGCCAAAGTAATGCGATATGCGCTTGCGTATCTTGCCTGTTTTCAGATTATGTAAACCATGTTCACATTGCCCATTGTCTGCAACTCATTGACTGTGGCATTAACCTCTACATACAAAAGGAACAACTTACATTATTGGACGAAGAAGGACATCCGTCCCTCTTTGCTCCTATAATGA
>SFPC01000048.1 GCA_004552195.1 Bacteroidales bacterium
CGTGAGATTGGACTTTGCCGATTTCCAATTTCAATTACGCGTGAGAGCCATCCGGCCCCGGTTGTTGGTGTTGGATGTGGTGGCCGAACAAGATTTTTCTAATGATGTGGTGGATGTCCGGGCACTTCGCAGCCGCTTTAAACTCTATTTGGAAAGTGCTTTACATTTCAGGTCAGATAGTGTCAAAGGCAAACTGAAACATCATTATGCAGTTTTTCACCATACGCTTTCTTTGTTCTTCCGCACACGCAGTCTGTCCTTTTTAACCGATTATGTGAAATTTCTGTTGGGTGGTTAAAGAAATGAAGAAGAGGAGTAGGGATGAGAAATGAAATGAATATTTGGCCGCAATCCTGTTTTTCTGACGTTTGTTTGTTTTTTCTTTGAATAAGAAACACTACCTTTGCGCCTGTCGGAAAAAATGTCAAGGAAGAGTGGGCAACCATTCCGTAGTTTTTCCTTGGCTTTTTCGCCTTGCTTCTTTTGACAAACCCATTTTTTTGAACTTTCATATCCTGTGTGCCTGATGTGTAAACCATTTGTGTGGACAGACCTGCGGCATCAGTATCAGGATTTACAACCATAACGAGCATGTTCAAATCTTACTTCCATATTTGCCTGATGGTGGCACTTGCCACCCTTTTCTGTTTGCCCCAGACGGCCGAAGCGCGTAAGAAAGACCGGAACAAGGGACAGGGTATGGCGGCCTATCAGGCCGACGAACCGGACGGACTGGCCTTGAAGGCCGTCAAGGCGCACAAAATGGAACACGCGGCGGCGGTGTTCATCCAGACTTCGCACGCCCGCATCAACTCGAAGTACAAGGAGGGCATCGATGTGTCGCACTACCAGGGCAGCATCAACTGGGACGAGGTGGCGAGTAGCACCCCCATTTCCTACGCTTACCTCAAGGCCACCGAGGGGGCTTCGCTGGTGGACAATACCTATGCACGCAACCTGGCCGAGGCCAGAAGAGTGGGGCTCAGCGTAGGCAGCTACCATTTCTACCGTCCCAACGTGGACTGGCGACAGCAGTTCGACAATATGACCGCCGTGGTGAAGGCCGAAGAGCAGGATCTCGTTCCCATCATCGACATCGAACACCGGGGCTCCGTCAGCGAGCAGCGGTTCATTGCCGACCTCAGGGCTTTTATCGAAAAGGTGACAGCACATTACGGCAAGAAGCCTTTGCTCTATACGTACCACAACTTTTACAACCGTTACCTGACGGGAGAGTTTACCGATTACCACTTCATGATAGCCCGCTACCGCAGCGACAGCCCGACGCTCGACGACGGCAAGGACTACATCATGTGGCAATACACCTCGACAGGAAGCATTCCTGGCATCAGGGGCAACGTGGACCGCTCGAAAATCATGGGGAGCTATTCGCTGAATCAGGTGATGATGTGAAACGCTTCCTGAACTGATACCCGCACCTGATAACACTGACAACAAACGCTTATTCCCAACAGGAAACAAAGAAACGAAGCTATGCTTACCATCAAACAAATCGTTGAAGACAAAGAAGCCGTCATTCGCGGCTTGGAGAAGAAGAATTTCAAGGCTGCACGCGAAGCCATCGACCAAGTGCTGGCCATCGACAATAAACGCAAGGAGGCGCAGGCCGAACTTGACGGCCTCAACGCACAGGTGAACCAGCTCTCCAAAAGCATCGGGGGGCTGATGAAGGAAGGAAAGAAGGAGGAGGCCGAAGCCGCCAAACGCCAGGTGGCCGACATCAAGGCACGCAGCAAGGAGCTGGAGGAGCTGATGAAGCAGGCCGAGGAGGAAAAGCGCGCCCTGCTCTGCACCATTCCCAATGTGCCCTACGACTTGGTGCCTGAGGGCAAGACGGCCGAGGACAACGTGGTGGTGAAAACCGGTGGACACGATACGGTGCTGCCCGAGAACGCCCTGCCTCACTGGGAACTGGCGAAGAAATACAATCTGATCGACTTCGACCTCGGCGTGAAAATCACCGGTGCCGGTTTTCCTGTATATATAGGTATGGGTGCCCGCCTGCAACGTGCGCTCATCAATTTCTTCCTTGACGAAGCCCGCAAGGCCGGCTACACGGAAATCATGCCGCCCACGGTGGTCAACCAGGCTTCGGGCTACGGCACGGGACAGTTGCCCGACAAGGAGGGACAGATGTACCACTGCGAGGTGGACGACCTCTACCTCATTCCCACTGCCGAGGTGCCGGTGACGAATATCTACCGCGACGTCATTCTCCGTGAGGACGAACTGCCCTTGAAGAACTGTGCCTATACGCAGTGCTTCCGCCGCGAAGCCGGCAGCTACGGCAAGGATGTGCGCGGACTGAACCGCCTGCACGAGTTCTCTAAAATTGAAATTGTACGCATTGACAAACCGGAACATTCGGAGCAGTCGCATCAGGAAATGCTGGACCACGTGGAAGGTTTGCTGCAAAAGTTGGAGTTGCCCTACCGCATCCTCCGTTTGTGCGGCGGCGACATGAGTTTCACTGCCGCCATCTGTTACGACTTCGAGGTGTACAGCGAGGCGCAGAAGCGTTGGTTGGAGGTAAGTTCCGTTTCCAACTTCGACACTTACCAGGCCAATCGTTTGCAGTGCCGTTACCGTGGGGCTGACAAGAAGATTCATCTCTGCCACACGCTGAACGGATCCGCCCTGGCTCTGCCGCGCATCGTGGCAGCATTGCTCGAAGATTTCCAAACGCCCGACGGCATCCGCATTCCCAAGGCTTTACAGCCGTATATGGGGTGCGACATGATACGGTGATTTATAATGTGATAATGTATAATGAGGTCTACGACCGACATACAGGACGATGTAGCACCGCCTGCCTCATGGCCGCAGGCATCATTATACATTATACATTAAATATTTGACCACCATGCGTATTCTCTCCATTGACTATGGTAAAAAGCGGACGGGGATTGCGGTGACCGACCCGGCGCAAATCATTGCCAACGGCCTGACCACAGTGGAAACGCCCAAGCTGTTGGCTTTCCTGAGAGACTATGTGCAGCATGAGCCGGTGGAGCGCTTTGTCATCGGACTGCCCACGCAGCCCAACGGACAACCTTCGGAAAACCAGCAGCGTGTGTTGGCATTTGCCGGGAAACTCGGGAAGATGTTGCCGCACATCCCCATTGAATTCTATGATGAACGCTTCACTTCGGTGCTGGCGCATCAGACCATTTTGGACAGCGGCATCGGAAAGAAAAGGCGGCAGACTGACAAGGGCTTGGTGGACGAAATCAGTGCCTGCATCATCTTGCAGTCGTACATGGAGCAGCATTTTTAATGAATAATGAAGAATGAGGTCTACGACCGAGATTCAGAAAGAGGTTTTACCGCCGATGGCATGGCCGCAGGCTATTATCATTATATAATTATTCATTACTACCATGGCGCACTATCAGGACCGCAGGCTAATTATTCCTTATATAATTATTCATTATTCGTACATAAATTCATTAAATAATGATATTACCCATCTACACCTACGGCATGTCGGTGCTCCGCAAAGAGTCGGAGGACATCGGTCCGGACTACCCCGGGCTCAAGCAGCTCATTGCCGATATGTTTGAAACCATGTACCACAGCGATGGGGTAGGGCTGGCCGCTCCGCAGATAGGAAAGGCTATTCGTCTGGTGGTCATCACGCTCGACGTGCTGAAGGACGACTATCCCGAATATGCCGGATTTAACAAGGCGTACATCAACCCCCACATCCTGGAATACGACGATACGCACACCGAGACCATGGAGGAAGGCTGTCTGAGCCTGCCCGGCATCCACGAACCGGTAAAGCGTCCTACCCGCATCAGGGTGAAGTTTCAGGATGAGGATTTCCAGGAACACGAAGAGTGGGTGGAAGGCTATCTGGCCCGCGTCATGCAACATGAGTTTGACCACCTCGACGCGCATCTCTTTGTGGACCGCCTCACACCGCTGCGCAAGCAGATGGTGAGAACTAAACTCGGTCAGATGCTGAAAGGCAAATTCCGTTGCTCCTATAAAGTGAAGTGCCCCAAATAGCGTTTCCGGCTTATGTTCATGCACTTAAGCAAAATATGGTCTACGGCTCGCAAGACTGGCTGCCAAATCGTGGCAGCAGCCTTGCGGGTCGTTGTCGTTTGTCTGCTGTGCATGAGGGGACTGGCGGTGCAGGCCCAGGTCGATGCAGAGATGGTCACCATCATGGGGCGCAACGCCCTGAGCGTGGACGATTACCTCACGGCCATCCGCTATTTCAACCAGGCTATTGAGGCCAAGCCTTTCCTCTCGCGACCCTATTATTACAGGGCTTATGCCAAGTTCACCCTGGAGGACTATACCGGTGCGGAGGCCGACTGCACCAAGAGCATTGAGCTGAACCCGTTCATCGTGGAGGTGTACGAATTGCGTGGACTCTGCCGCATCCACAACGACGACTTTGCCGGTGCCGTGGCGGACTATACCCGTACGCTCAAGGAGTTGCCCGAGGACCAAGGCTCGCGCTACAACCGCGCGCTCTGCCTGCTGCAAATCAAAGATTACGCCGCAGCCGACTCCGACCTCAATTATCTGCTCAAGCGGTGGCCCGGCTTTTACCGCACTTATATGGTGAAGGCCCAGGCGGCCATCGAGCAGGGCGACACGTTGGGCGGGCTTTGCTGGATTGACAGTCTGCTGGTGAAAAATCCGCGTGAGGGAAATGCCTGGAGCTTCAAGGGGAGATATGCGCTTACGCAAGACGATTACGCGCTCTCCGACTCGTGCCTGACCCGCGCCATCGAACTCCTGCCCAACGACTTTGAACTCTTCATTGCCCGGGCACAGGCGCGCCACGCCTTGGGCAAGTTCGGACTGGCCGTGGCCGACTATGACCGCACCATCGAGTTGCAGCCGGAGCATTTCGTGGCGCACTACAATCGTGGTCTCCTCCGCTCTTTCGTCGGCGACTTAAACCGCGCCATCGAGGACTTTGATTTTATCATCAGCATTGAGCCGGACAATACGCTCGCCATCTACAATCGGGCACAGCTCCGGCAGCAGACGGGCGACTTTAAGGGTGCTATCGGAGACTATTCCCGGCTCATCAAGGATTACCCTAACTTCTATTACGGCTACCTGGCGCGGGCGGAGTGCCGGCGAAGCATAGGGGATGTGAAAGGGGCTTTGGCCGACGAAACTTATGTGGCCAAGCATAACCTGGACGTGGCTTTCGGCAGGGCACGCAAAACCACCGCACGCAAGGTGAGGCTGCGCTCTGACCATGAGCTGGATCGATATAGGGAGCTGGTGCAGGAAGACCCTGACACCACGCGTAACATTTTCGGCACACTCTACGGCAAGGTGCAGAACGAGAAGGTGAGCGACGAACTGCTGCCCATGTACGCCCCGGCCTTCCGTCCGGTTTTCAGTCATGGCTACCATGCCATAGGCTTCATGCCCGAAATGGCGGCTTTGGCCGTGGCCGACACTGACCACCGTCGCTATTGTCTGACAGCCGAAGCGGATGCCACCGCCGCACAAGACGCTGATGCTGACGAGGCGCTCGTAAACAGGCTCGCGGCCTCGCTGTCCCCTTTGACCCGTTCGCTTTTCCTTTCTTCCATAGCCATGGCGCGTTATGATTACACTTCAGCCTTGAACGAGGTGAACCGCGCCGTGCAGGCCGACACCCTCTCCGTCCTGGCGCGGATGCAGCGTGCAGCTGTCCTGATGCGTAGCGTGGCGGCTTCCACCTTGGACGCGGCGGACGTGAAGTCGCGCAAGGCTTTGGCATCAGCCGACCTGGCCGAGGCGGCGCGCCTTGCACCGGCCAACGCTTATGTCGTCTACAACCAAGGCTGCCTCTTGGCGTACCAAAACGCTACGGAGGCTGCCATCAAGGCTTTCTCCCGTGCGCTGGAAATTGACCCGCAACTGCCCGAAGCGTACTACAATCGTGCCCTGCTCCATGTGCAGCTCGGCGAAACGCAGCAAAGCAAGGCCGATTTCAGCAAGGCCGGACAGCTGGGGCTGTACAAGGCTTATGCCCAGATGAAGGGCATGAAGGCTGCAACTAAATAGCCGTATGATTTGAATTGTTTTTTCAATCTAACCTATATCTCCAAACTATGACATCCCGAAGTACCATTCTGGCACTGGCCGCAGCAGCGGTGCTGACGTGCGGTGCCCAAAGCAAGAAGGGGCAAACGCCTTATTGGCTCGACCCTGCCGTGAACCGGGTGAACACCTTGGCTCCTCATTCTGACTTCTTTGCTTATGAGTCGGTGGCCGCAGCCGCAACAGCCGACAAGCAGAAATCGGCGCGTTACCTCTCCTTGGAAGGCAAGTGGAAGTTCCATTTCGCCCTCCATCACAATGATGCTCCCGAGAACTTCTTCCAGACTGGCTACGACGACAGCAGATGGGAACTCTTCCCTGTGCCCGGACTGTTTGAACTCAACGGCCACGGCGACCCTATCTATAAAAATATTGGCTATGCCTGGGCCACGCAGTTCCATTCCGATCCCCCCTTCGTGGAGGAGAAGAACAACTACACGGGGTCGTACCGTCGTACCATCAAGGTGCCGGCAGACTGGAAGGGACAAAAGGTCTATCTCCATGTAGGCTCTGCCACTTCCAATCTCAGCGTGTGGGTGAACGGCAAGTTCGTGGGCTACAGTGAGGATTCCAAAGTGGCCGCTGAATTCGACCTTACGCCTTACCTCGTAGCGGGCAAGGACAACCTCATTGCCATGCAGGTGATGCGCTGGTGCGACGGTTCCTATTTCGAGGACCAGGACTTCTGGCGTTTCACCGGCATTGCCCGCGAGGTTTATCTCTATGCCCGTCCGCAAAGCCACATTGCCGACCTCTTCATCACGCCCGACCTCACCGACAATTACCGCAACGGTACGCTCTCCGTGCGCCTCACTCCGGAGAACTGCCAGGGAAAACAGGCCGTGCTCACCCTTGCTGACGAAAAGGGCAACACGGTGAAGACGGAGACAGTCCGGCTCGGTAAGCAAGAGACCAAAGTGCTCTGGAACATTGAAAACCCGCTCAAATGGACGGCAGAGACTCCGCACCTCTATACATTGCGCGTGGATTTGAGCGACGGGAAGCAGGTGCTGGAAAGCCTGTCGCAGCACGTGGGATTCCGCAAGGTGGAAGTGAAAGGCGCACAACTGCTGGTCAACGGCCAACCTGTTTTGGTCAAGGGGGCCAACCGCCACGAACTCGACCCCGACGGGGGCTACGTGATGAGTGTGGAGCGCATGGTGCAGGACATCCGCGTGATGAAGCAACTCAACATCAACGCGGTGCGTACCTGCCACTATCCTGACGACCCGCGTTGGTACGACCTCTGTGACCAGTACGGTCTTTATGTGGTGGCTGAGGCCAACCTCGAAACGCACGGCATGGGCTACGGCGAAAAGACGCTGGCCCGCGTGCCGAAGTTTGAACAGACTCACCTGGAGCGAAACCGCAACAATACGCATACACTCAAGAACCATCCTTCGGTCATCATCTGGAGTTTGGGCAACGAGGCCGGTTATGGCATCAATTTCGAGAAGGCTTACGACGACGTGAAGGCCTATGACCCCTCACGTCCAGTGCAGTACGAAAGGGCTGGGCTGGAACGGGCCACAGACATCTACTGCCCCATGTATGTGCCTTATGATTACTGTGAGCAATACGCCAAGGACGAAAAGCAGAAGCGTCCGCTCATCCAGTGTGAGTACGCCCATGCCATGGGTAACTCAGAAGGTGGCTTCGCCGAATATTGGGAATTGGTGCGCAAATATCCGAAATATCAGGGCGGTTTCATCTGGGACTTCGTGGATCAGGCCATCCGCAGCAAGAACAAGGAGGGCAAGGAAATCTATGCCTACGGCGGCGACTTCGGACGCTATCCCGCTTCTGACCACAACTTCAACTGCAACGGCTTGGTAAGTCCTGACCGCAAGCCCAATCCGCACGCCGACGAGGTGGCCTATTATTATCAGAACATCTGGACCACGCTGAAGGATGCCGCAACGGGACAGGTGGAGGTGTTCAATGAGCATTTCTTCAAGGATCTCTCCAATGTTTCCCTCAGCTGGAAGTTGCTGGACAACGGCAAGGAGGTGAGTTCCGGCGGACCTGTGGCCGTGAAGGTCGCTCCGCAGCAGAAGGTGACGCTCTCCCTGCCCGGCTACCGGCAACAAGGTAGCGGCGAACAGGTGCTGCAGGTGTTCTATACGCTCAACAAGTCCGAACAACTGCTTCCCGTAGGCCAGTGCGTGGCTCGTCAGGAGTTCGTTCTTTCCGACTACCGCTATCCGCAGATGGAGCAGCTCATCACCGAACTTCCTGCCACGCCCAAGGTTATCATGCCCGGCAAGAAAGCTGTGGCTGAACAGAAGGAGTGGGTGACGAAAACCGAGCAGCTGGCTTGCCTCACGCTGAAGGCCGGCGGCACGGAAGTTACTTTCAACAAAAGTACGGGATGGGTGGATTACCTCGATGTGGAGGGCAACCCGATGTTTGAAAAGGGGTACTCGCTGCGCCCTGACTTCTGGCGCGCTCCTACTGACAACGACTACGGAGCAGGTTTGCAGAACAGGCTTGCAGCATGGAAAAATCCGACATACAAGCTCGAAAGCCTGAAGGAACAGGGCGTTGGCATGGCACGTCAGGTGGTGGCTGAATATTCTCTGCCAGAGTTGCAAGCTAAGCTGAAGCTGACCTATATACTTACGCCCACCGGGAAACTGGTGGTGAACCAGCAGCTGACTGTCGACGAAGAGGCCAAAGAAAAGCCTTTCTTGCCTCGCTTCGGTATGTCGTTGGTGATGCCGGAGGCTTATGACAAGATTGCTTACTATGGTCGTGGCCCTATCGAGAATTACGTGGACCGTCATGCCTCCACTTTCTTAGGACAGTACGAAAGCTGTGTGGCCGACCAATACTTTCCTTACATCCGTCCGCAAGAGAGCGGCAACCACACGGATGTGCGCTGGTGGGGTGTTTATCATGCAGTGGATGGAAACGGCTTGAAGTTCTATGGCCCGGCACCACTCGAAATGGCCGCACTGCCTTATCTCACCGAAGACCTCGATGACGGTGCATCGAAGGATGCCCATCAGTCCCACTCCGGCGACCTCACACCGCGTCCTTTCACCGTGGTGCATATCGCCCAACGCCAAATGGGTCTTGGTTGCATCGACTCTTGGGGCTCATCGCCCATGGAAAAATACCTCATTCCCTATGCCAACCACGAATTTACTTTTGTAATTGAGCCGGATGGATTGTAAACCTCTTGGCCAAAAAGGCTGACAATACTATAGCGAGTCCGAAATGAAAAACAAAGAGTTTTCGTTTCGGACTCGCTTTTTATGGCTATGTGCAGTGCCTGTCTGTTCAGCAGCGGATTTGAAAACAAAGAAGAATGGTTTGTTAATTGATTTTGTAGTCAAAAGCCGGGTTCTCTTGTAGAAAATCAATCAATTCCCTACCCACGGCCAAGCGGTAATGTTTGCTTTGCAGCATTACGTTTTGTTGTTGGCGTATATCAATTACGTTGAAGAACACATCAGTGGGGCCTATTGACTTCTTCATGATGCTGTTCAGTTCCATGGCATCGGATTCGGTCAATGCGTCCAGTCGGATGGAAACAGTGATTGATTTGATTTTTTGGTCTTTCACATCAGAGAGGAACTCCACTCGGCCAATGTTCATATCGTACATTCCTTCCTTCCACCGGCGTTGTTCCACACGGGCTGTGATGAAGAGCGAGTACCCCTCGTTGAAGTACCCCTTCAGCCTGGCCCAGTCATCGCCGAAAAGAGCCAGCTCGCCGGCACCACTGTAATCCTCCATTTTGACGAAACCGCAGGGCTTGCCGTTGCGGGTCTGCGTGTCGCGCACAGAAGTCACGATGCCGCCGAAGGTCAGGTCGCGCCCGGCCAGCTCATTCAGATTTTCTAACTGCACCATCTGTGTGTTGCACACCTCTTCGATGATGATTTTGTAAGCATCGAGTGGATGCCCGGAGATATAGATGCCAATTAAGTCGCGCTCCCTGTTCAGCCGTTTCAAGTCGCTCCAACGTTCAATTTCCTTTGGCGGTTCCGGCTTGGCAATTTCTATTGTTTCGGTTGGTCCAAAGAGCGACAGACTGTTTTCCGCCTGATCAGTTTGGTAACGGTTGCCATAGCGAACCAGCTGGTCCAGAAACGTGTTGCCTCGTTCGTCGGGTTCAACGTATGCTTCGCGAGGAATATTCCCACAACTGTCGAATGCGCCAGCCAAGGCTAAGCTTTCAAGCGATTTCTTGTTGCAAGTGGTGAGGTTGACGCGCTCCACCAAGTCGTAGACCGATTGATAAGGCCCGTGTTTCTTTCTTTCGTTGATGATTTCCATCACCGCAGCTTCGCCAACTCCTTTAACAGCTCCCATACCAAAGCGAATGTCTCCTTGATGCGTAACGCTGAACTTCAGGTAACTCTCGTTGATGTCAGGTCCCAGCGTGCTGATGCCCATAGTCTTACATTCATCCATGAGTTTGGCAACAGTGTTGATGTCGGCCAAACTTCTACTCATCACGCCCGCCATATACTGTGAGGGATAGTTGGCTTTCAGGTAAGCCGTTTGGTAAGCCACCCAGGAGTAGCAGGTGGCGTGGCTCTTGTTGAAAGCATACGAAGCGAAGGCACGCCAATCGTTCCAAATCTTTTCGAGAGCTTTCGGGTCGTGTCCATTGGCCTTTCCGCCCTCGATGAATTTGGGATACATGTGGTTCAGCTTTTCAATGAGCTTCTTACCCATGGCTTTACGCAACGCATCACTCTCGCCACGGGTGAAGTTGGCGATTTCGCGCGACAAAAGCATGACCTGTTCTTGGTAAACAGTGATGCCATAGGTGTCCTTGAGGTACTTCTCCATGCACGGCAAGTCGTAAGTGATGGGCTCGTTTCCATGCTTTCGGGCAATGAACGACGGGATGTACTGCATGGGCCCCGGGCGGTAAAGTGCATTCATGGCAATGAGGTCCTCGAAGGTGGAGGGCTGCAACTCACGCAGATATTTCTGCATGCCCGTCGATTCAAACTGGAAAGTGCCGATGGTGCGACCGTCGCAGTAGAGTTGGTAAGTGGCCGGGTCGTTGATGTCGATTTCGTCAATGTTGAGGTCAATGCCCAGTGAGAGTTTGATATTTTCCACGGCCTCTTTGATGATAGAGAGCGTTTTAAGGCCCAGGAAGTCCATCTTGATGAGGCCCGTTTCTTCAATCACCTTGCCTTCATACTGAGTGCAGTGGAGTTCTTCGCCCGTTTCCTTATCCTTGGCTGTGGAAACCGGCACCCAGTCTGAAATATTGTCTCGGCAAATGATAAATCCGCAGGCATGCACACCGGTATTGCGAACATTACCCTCCAACATTTTGGCATAGCGAATGGTGTCGCGCAGCAACGGGTCAGATGACGTTTCCGCCTCGCGTAGTTCGGGGATGGCCGCAATGGCATTGGTGAGGTTCATTTTGGGCACCTTGCCGTCAGGTCCTTCGGGTAGTTTGTCCGGAATAAGCTTACATAAGGAAGACGACAGCCCGATGGGTAGTTTTTGTACACGCGCCACGTCCTTCAAGGCCAGTTTGGTAGCCATGGTGCCATAAGTGATGATATGCGCTACGTTGTCGGCTCCGTATTTCTGTGTTACCCAGTTCAACACACGGCCGCGTCCGTCGTCGTCGAAGTCAACGTCGATATCGGGCAGAGATATACGGTCGGGGTTCAAGAAACGTTCAAACAGCAAATCATACTTGATAGGGTCAATCTGCGTGATGCCCAGGCAGTAAGCCACGGCACTGCCCGCCGCCGAGCCACGTCCCGGCCCCACGCTCACTCCCAGTTCCTCACGTGCAGCTCGGATATAATCCTGCACGATGAGGAAGTAGCCCGGGAAACCCATCGTTTTCATGATGTGCAACTCAAACTTGATGCGTTCGTTCGTTTCGTCGTCAAGCGGAGTTCCATATCTTTTGCTTGCTCCTTCATAAGCCAGTTTGGCGAGATAGTCAGCTTCGAGTTTAATGCGGTAGAGTTTGTCAAAACCGCCCAATTTCTTAATCTTTTTCATCCCCTCCTCGTCGCTCATCACCACCTTGCCGTTCTCATCGCGGGTAAACTCTTCAAACAAATCCTGTTCCGAGTACTGCTGTCGGTACCCCTCTTCCGTGCCGAACTCCTCCGGAATGGCAAAATTCGGCATGATAGGTGCGTGGTCGATGGAGTAGGTTTCCACCTTGTCGCATATCTCGCAGGTAGTTTCGAGAGCTTCGGGTAGGTCCGCAAACACCTGGTTCATTTCCGCCCGCGTTTTAAACCACTCCTGCTTGGTGTAAAGCATACGGTTGGGGTCGTCCAAGTCGCGTCCGGTAGATAGGCAGATGAGGCGGTCGTGTGCCTCAGCGTTTTCCTCGTCCACAAAGTGGCAGTCGTTCGTACAAATATATTTCACGCCATATTTGGCCGCCAGCTTCAAGATTTCTGCATTCACCTTCACCTGTTCCGGATACGTGTCGCGGTTGGCTCTCACATTGGGGTTGGTCACCTCGTGGCGCTGTAGTTCCAGGTAATAATCGTCGCCAAAAACTCTTTTGAACCACTTCACCGTTTCTTCTGCCTCATCCATTCGGCCCTGCATGATTTTCTGTGGCACCTCACCTCCCAAACAGGCTGAACAAACGATTAGTCCTTCGTGAAAATCCTCCAAATCCTTGTGGTCGGTGCGCGGACGCATATAGAAACCGTCAACCCAGCTTCGGGAAACCAGTTTTATCAAATTGTGATAGCCCTTTTCGTTCTTGGCTAATACCACGAGGTGCCAGCCCGATTGGTCATGGCGGTCAACTTTCCTGGATTTATCCCTGCTACGTGCCACATACATTTCACAGCCGAAAATAGGTTTGAAGTTTGCCACGGGGCGTTGTTTTGCCAGCGTGGCTTCACATTCCGCAATCAGCTCTTCTGTCGACTTCCCTTCGTCAGCCACCTTTCCGTCCTTGTCCGGTTGCGGTGTATACGTTCCGGCCTGGAGTGCTGCCAGCTTTTCTTCGGTCGCCTTCACGATGCCTTTTGCTTTTCCGCACACTTTGTTGGTGTAGTTAAAGAACTCTTTGATACCCATCATGTTGCCATGGTCCGTCATCGCCATGCCGCGCATGCCGTCGCGGATAGCTTTGTCAACCAAATTGGGAACGGCAGCTTGGCCGTCGAGAATGGAATATTGGGTGTGTACGTGTAAGTGAACGAAATCGTGCATATTTTCAAGGATTAGGAATTATGTCCGGATAATGGAAGACAACTGCAAAACTACAAAAAGCAAAGGGGGCACGTGTGCTTTGCCGCTGAAAAATTGATTTGTATGAAGAAATGACAAAAAAACTTTGGAAGGTATGTAAACTTGGGCTAATTTTGCTGTGGTCTAATAATAAAAACAAAAGTACAATTCTATAACCACTTTAACTAATCCTCTTCCGTCCGGTAACTCCAAGCAACTTGCTACTTGTTTTGTGAGAAAAAAGTTGCACAAAGTTACTTTGACGGAATAATACCATCAAAAATCATGAGAGTTATCATTGAACCTGACTATGAGAAACTGTCTCAATGGGCAGCCGACTACGTAGTGAACAAAATCAATGCAGCCAATCCTACTGCCGAGAAACCGTTTGTGTTGGGTCTTCCCACCGGTTCCTCACCCATCGGCATGTACAAGGCTTTGGTAAAAGCTCACAAAGAAGGCCGTGTAAGTTTCAAACATGTGCTCACCTTCAATATGGACGAGTATGTAGGTTTGCCCGAGGAGCATCCCGAAAGCTATCACTCTTTCATGGCTGCCAACCTCTTCAATCATATTGATTGCCCCAAGGAGAACATCCACATCCTGAACGGCAACGCTGAGGACTTGGAGGCAGAATGCGCCCACTACGAGCAGATGATTGAGGAAGCCGGCGGCATCGACCTCTTTATCGGCGGCATTGGTCCCGATGGACATATCGCTTTCAATGAACCTGGCAGCTCACTTACCGGCCGCACCCGTCAGAAAACGTTAACTACTGATACCCGCGTGGCCAACTCCCGCTTCTTCGGCGGCAAGCCCGAAGACGTTCCCGCTACTGCACTGACTGTAGGTGTCGGCACCGTGATGTCTGCCAAGGAAGTACTCATCCTCTGCAACGGCCACAACAAGGCCCGCGCCCTTCAGGCTGCCATCGAAGGCCCCGTTACGCAGATGTGGACCATTTCCGTTCTCCAGATGCACCAGCACGGCATCATCGTACGCACGGAACCTACAAATATTTCAAGGATATTGAAAAGAACAACCTCTAAGCGGAGATTGTAGTCACATAAAAATCGAGGTTATAACTTAACGGCATGAATGGATGGTACATTCTGAGCGTTATTTTATAACCTCGTTTTTTTATGGTTGGGATATAAGGGCTGTTCAATCAATTATTTTCAGGGATTGTTATTCTTCATAGACTTGGATGCTTCCCCGTTTTTCGTTTTGTAGCTTGCTGCTTTTCATCAGTCACGTGCCCGCTACGTTCCTTCATTTCAATCAGCAAACTATTGTGCGATAGCCGGTAGACCCATCCCAAGCTAATTGATAGAACACCCCATAATTGTCTGGAAAATAAAGCGTTGAAGAGTTTATCCGAATGTGAAGACAGGTAGTTCAACCCATTCATTGATAAACTCTTCAACTCTTAGTTATTAAACACAGGAAAGTTCATTTCGCCTGCGTTATCCATTCATAGAAGCCAGGAACTCTTCGTTGTTGATAGTGTTCTCCATGCGTTTGCGCACGTCCGTCATGGCTTCGATGGGGTTCATTTCTGAAATATAGTTGCGCAACACCCACATACGTCCCAGTACGGAAGGATCTTGCAGGAGGTCGTCGCGACGGGTAGACGAAGCCACTATGTTTACGGCGGGGAAGATGCGCTTGTTGGCCAACGAACGGTCTAATTGCAATTCCATGTTACCCGTACCCTTGAACTCTTCAAAAATCACCTCGTCCATTTTCGAGCCCGTGTCAATCAGTGCCGTGGCAATGATGGTGAGTGAACCTCCGCCCTCAATGTTACGCGCAGCACCGAAGAAACGTTTGGGCTTTTGCAGTGCATTGGCATCCACACCGCCCGAGAGAATTTTTCCGGAGGTGGGTGCCACCGTGTTGTAGGCGCGTGCCAGTCGCGTAATCGAGTCAAGGAAAATCACCACGTCATGCCCACATTCCACCATACGTTTTGCTTTGTCCAAAACGATACCGGCAATTTTTACGTGGCGTGATGCCGGCTCGTCAAAGGTCGAAGCAATCACCTCAGCTTTCACCGTGCGCATCATGTCCGTTACTTCTTCCGGGCGTTCGTCGATAAGAAGCATCATGAGGTACGTGTCCGGATGGTTTTGGGCAATGGAGTTGGCAATGTCCTTCATCAGCATGGTCTTACCCGTTTTAGGCTGAGCCACGATGAGGGCGCGTTGGCCTTTACCGATAGGTGTGAACAGGTCCACGATGCGGCAAGAGAGCGCGTCGTTTTTGCTTCCGGTGCATAGCTTGAATTTTTCTTCCGGGAAGAGGGGCACAAGGTGTTCAAAGGAAACACGGTCGCGCACTTGGTCGGGCATCAGGCCATTGATGAGCTTAAGTTCTGTGAGTGCGAAGAACTTTTCTCCTTCGCGGGGTATTTTCACCTTGCCCTGCACCACATCGCCGGGCTTCAGGCCGTATTGTCTGATTTGAGCCGGCGAAACATAGATGTCGTCCGGTGAAGCCAAATAGTTATAGTCGGAAGAGCGGAGGAAGCCAAAACCTTCAGGTACAATTTCCAGCACCCCACGTCCGTCAAGCAAGTGCTCTTCGGGTGCCGGGATGGCGGGCTGCACCGGTGCGGGCGTTGCAGTGCGGTTTGTTGTCGGTGCGGTTTCGCGTGTTGCCTGTCCGTTGTTGCCGTTGAGGCGTGCCTGCATCATCGGGTCGTCCTTGAAACGGTGAAATTTGGGGCGAGGCATATTGGCCTGGTTGTTCATGGGTTGCATGGAGGCCGTTTGTCTTACGGGCATAGAGTTGTTGTTGCGCACCTGCGGCACGTTCAGTTCGGCACCTTCATACATGAGGGGAATATCTTGAAGTATAATGAAGCCATCTTCATTATTGGGATTGTCGTTCTGTGGAAGAGTAGGTGAGGCGATAGTGCGCTTCATGGGGTGGGGCATTCGTGCTTCCAGCGTTCGTTTCACCTCTTCCATGTCGAGTACGTCCGGATTTTGTTCCGTCAGGTTGCATTTGGAGGAGCGGAGTTGTTCGGCCAGAAAGTCCGGTAAATCATTCATCTCTGTGGTTGTTCCTTCTTGTTGAGGTTCTTCGGTATGCGTGTTATCCGTTTGTGCCTGTTCCTCTTGCTTCTTCCGAGCCATGGCTTTTTCTGCCAAAGCTTCACGTATGGCTGCTTCGCGTGCGGCAATTTCAGCCTTGCTGGGGCGTCCGCGTTTGCGTTTGGGCAGTTCAACCACCGCTTCAGCAGTGGGAGCGTCGTCGGCAGTTGAGTTTGTGGTATCAGTTTGTATTTCCTCTTGACTTTGATTTTCAGGAGCTGTGTTGGCATGCCGTTTCCCTTGTGTGGCTGCAGCTGCGTTCACAGCCTGCGCATCAAGAATGTCATAAACCAAATCGTCGTGTGCTTTGTTTTCCGCATCAGCAATTTGAAACTCTGCCGCCACTGTTTTTAAGGCTGCATCGTCTTTTGCCAATAATTCTTCTTTGGTATAAGTTGCCATTATATTAAAATAGGATGGTTCGGTGAATACTATTTGGTTGATACTAAAAAGAGATAGTCTATTAATGGATGATGAAAAAGTTTTTTTAACGTTGAATTTTCGTGTGTAATTTTGCAGTATGCAGCTCCTGATGTGGCACAACACTTTTTGTGCTGAGGCTTATAATGGGGATAATGGTTTAGGGATTTGAAAAGAAATGGTAACGATGTCCTCCCTTTATAATACAACTGTCGGACATTGTTGATATGTGAAAGCCAAAGGGGCTGCCAATCTTTGTATGGACAGATTTAGGTCGTCGGTTCAAGCACCTTTACGCCTTAATCGACTGCAAAATTAACAATAAATTTGAAACGGCGAACGAGTTTGCCCGTTTTTATGCAGATAATTCAAAAAGATTTGTGGATTATTTTGGGGGGGGATGGTATGGTGAGATGGAAAAATAAATAAATTCCCTTTCGGTACTTCCGAAAGTGGAAGGTTATGAAGTTGTGGTCGTTTCGCTTTCAGGTTCTGGGGTTGTAATGATATTGTTTGAGGCAGCCAATGTCGCCGTACCGTGAAACTTTATAACCTCGTCAGCTTATCACTCATAGCTTCGAAAACTTAAATAAATAAGACTGTAACGATAAAGTTACAGTCTTGAAGATTTCTTTGTGGGCGCTGACGGATTCGAACCGCCGACCCTCTGCTTGTAAGGCAGACGCTCTGAACCAGCTGAGCTAAGCGCCCTCACTCATGAGGTATGTAATTGTCGTTTCATTTTGCTTGGATGTGGGCGCTGACGGATTCGAACCGCCGACCCTCTGCTTGTAAGGCAGACGCTCTGAACCAGCTGAGCTAAGCGCCCG
>SFPC01000049.1 GCA_004552195.1 Bacteroidales bacterium
TCTTATTTCTTTTTCCATTTCAATAATAACGATGTTTCCACCACCCTCTTGACATCGCCTATCTATTTTACATTTACCATGATGACTATGGCAATCCTGTGAAAGGAGGCTCCTTTACGTATTCATCTTTGTAGGCCGGTACATAACTGCTTGTTGAGAAGCTTGACCGTCATCTTGTTGAGCTCATCCTTAGAGATTCGCTTGCGTGTCGTGACGGACAGGCTCGTGACGAATATAGGCATGTCGGTGAACCCATTCAATCCGCAAATGTTGTCAGACCTGAGCCATCAACGCCGATTCAACGCCTGCTTAAACCTATGAGATATGATGTTTTCATTTACTCTTACTTTATTGTGAGTAGTACCCGGATGCACTAAATGAATATTTCTCCAGATTTCACCTTTCTGATGAGTTCTTCTGCATCAAATTCGGGATTACGCCAGTTGTATGACACTTTACGGCTGTATTCTGCGTAGAACTTAGTTATAACATCTTTTATGTCATCTGGTAACTTATCCATACCAAAATCTACGATTTCATAAGGTATCTTATGATAATATGCTCCAGCTATGGCACCTGTAATTACCCCCATCGTATCAGCATCACCTCCAAGAGAGATACAGAGTCGCAAGGCATCTTCATAGTCTTTGCTATCGAGTAATGCGATGATAGACTCTATAGAGTCAACAAGCAAGTGCAATATTACGAATAATGTTTGTAGAACTCTTTTGTTGGTGTTGAGAAATTGAGTTTCTGCCTTGGTCTTCTATTGATTTTTTTTTGTATTTTGCAGATATGTGCTTCAGTAATGCTCCTAATGTCTGTTCCTTTAGGAATATACTGCCTTCTAAGTTTGTTCGTGTTTTCAATGGCTCCTTTCTGCCATGAGGAATATGAATCAGTAAAGTAGACAGGCACTCCTCCGAGCTGTCTGCTTATCCATTGGTGCTCTGCAAATTCACTTCCGTTGTCTGTTGTTATGGACAGCAGTTTGTCTCCTTTATTAGGTAAGAGCATCCTCCACACGGTTTTGGCCACCGGCAAGGCTTTCTTTACATGTTTGAGTTTTGCCATGAGCAGGAAGTTGGTGCTTCTCTCTATCATGGTCAAGATGGCGTGGTTGTCCTTGTCCACGATGAGGTCCATCTCCCAGTCCCCGAAGCGTTTGCCGTCTGCCTCTGCCGGCCGCTCGTGGATGCTGACGCGGTTACGTATGTTGGTTGCCTTTGTCTCTTTCTTCTTCCGGGCTTTCCGGGCATATTTCATCTTGTGGCGGCAGTTCCTTGCGAGTTCGCCGGTTTCATCCTCACGTATGAACCTATAGATGGTTTCGTGGGATATGTGTATACCCTCCTTTGCCAAGAAGCCTGAAATCTGTTTGGGAGACCACTGCTCGTCCTTAATCAGCTGTTCCACCCGCCAGCGCACCTCGGGCCTAACGGCGCGGTTGCCCGGAGCGCGGTGCTTCTTGCGCGTTGCACTCTCGTCTGCCTGTATCCAAAGGTATTTGCCATTTTTGGTGGCATGGCGCTTAAGTTCGCGGCAGACTGTCGATTCCGATACATTGATGGCCTGAGCAATGGCCTTGTTCGTTTCATGCTTTTGTTTTCCCAGATAGATTGCGTATCTTTGCTCACGGGTTAGATGTTTGTACATAGACAATACAAAGTTAACTAATCCTTGGGGAGGCAGTGGCTTCCCCTTTTTCTTTTTTGTATTGCCTGTAAACTCTATGTCTATGCGTCCCCTCCCTCGCCTTCTCCGCTACGCTCCGAAGGCGAGGGGGGGGGACGCTAAAATTGCACTTCTATCTTGAAAGTATAGTGAGGATCCCGTCAAGATATTCCAAGAAAAAAGCGCATATCTTTACGGCCTTAAAGAAAAAGCACTACCTTTGCTTCGCAAAAAACAACTCTTAACAAAGATGAATATCTTAGAACTCAGCGAACAAGAAATACAACGACGCAATTCTTTGGACGAACTGCGCAAAATGGGCATTGAACCTTATCCCGCAGCAGCCTATCCCGTCAACGCCTGGAGCGATGACATCAAAGCACAATTCTGCGACGACGAGAACGCACCCCGGCGCGAGGTGTGCATAGCCGGCCGACTGATGGGACGCCGCGTGATGGGTAAAGCCAGCTTCGCCGAACTGATGGACGCCAAAGGGCGCATCCAAGTGTACGTTACCCGCGATGACATCTGCCCCACTGAGGACAAAACGCTCTATAACTCTTTCTTCAAAAAACTGCTCGACCTGGGCGACTTCATCGGCGTGAAAGGCTATGTGTTCCGCACACAGACAGGCGAAATCTCCGTTCACGCCAGGGAGCTGGTGCTCCTCTCGAAAAGCCTCCGGCCGCTGCCCGTGGTGAAGGAGAAGGACGGCGTGACCTACGACGCCTTCAACGACCCGGAACTGCGCTACCGCCAACGCTACGTCGATTTGCTGGTCAATCCCGGCGTGAAGGAAATTTTCCTCAAACGAAGCCAGGTCATCAAGGCCATGCGCCAGTTCTTTGACGCCGCCGGCTATACGGAAGTGGAAACGCCCATTCTCCAGCCCATTCCCGGAGGTGCCAGTGCCCGCCCCTTCATCACGCACCACAACTCGCTCGACGTGGACCTCTATCTGCGCATCGCCACAGAGCTTTACCTGAAACGCCTCATCGTGGGCGGTTTCGAAGGTGTCTACGAAATCGGCAAGAACTTCCGCAACGAAGGTATGGACCGCAGCCACAACCCGGAATTTACCTGCATGGAGCTCTATGTGCAGTACAAGGATTACAACTGGATGATGGAGTTTACGGAAAAACTGCTGGAACATATCTGCACCACGGTGAACGGCAAGCCCGAAGCAGTGGTTGACGGACAGGTTATCAGCTTCAAAGCTCCCTTCCGCCGCCTGCCCATCCTCGAAGCTATCCAGGAAAAAACGGGCTATGACCTCAACGGGAAGACAGAAGAGGAAATCAGGGAAATCTGTCAGAAATTGGAAGTGGAAATCGACGAAACGATGGGCAAAGGCAAACTCATTGACGAAATCTTCGGCCAATTCTGCGAAGGAACGTACATCCAGCCCACTTTCATCACGGACTATCCCGTGGAGATGTCACCCCTGACCAAGAAGCACCGCTCGAAGCCGGGACTGACAGAACGCTTCGAACTGATGGTGAACGGCAAGGAGCTGGCCAACGCTTACTCGGAGCTGAACGACCCCATCGACCAGGAAGAACGCTTCCAGGAGCAGCTCCGCCTGTCGGAGAAGGGCGACGACGAGGCGATGTTCATCGACCAGGATTTCCTCCGCGCACTGCAATACGGCATGCCGCCCACCTCGGGCATCGGCATCGGCATCGACCGCTTGGTGATGCTCATCACGGGACAGACGCAAATCCAGGAGGTGTTGCTCTTCCCGCAAATGCGCCCGGAAAAGAAAGCTCCGCGCGATGCCGCAGCGAAATATGTGGAGGCCGGCATCGCCGAAGAACTGGTGCCCCTGCTGCAAAAGGCGGGTTACTATCTGGTGAGCGACCTGAAGGAGGTGAACCCGCAGAAAGTCCAACAACAACTGGGCGAAATCATCAAGAAATACAAACTGGACATCACCAAACCTTCCGTGCAGGACATCGAAGGATGGAACGTGTGAGATAGCACTTTGTATCAGACTATGAGATGTGAAGGGAACAGGTTATAAAGATAGGGGTTGCCCCACTTTCTTCCCGGACAAACGTATCTTTATCACCTCCCTCACCTCAGACCTTGCAATCTTAGAAAGCGCATCATGTACGATTTAGGAAACATAGCCGTGCTGGGCAGCGGAAGCTGGGCCACAGCCATAGCCAAAATGCTGCTCGAAAAAGTGGAGCATCTCTATTGGTATATGCGTCGGCCTGATGCCATCGAAGAGTTCAAACGACAAGGACACAACCCGGCCTATCTCACAAGCGTGCGTTTCGACATCGAACGCATCACCTTTACAGCCGACATCAACGAGGTGGCGCGAAACTGCCAGACCTTGGTATTCGTCACACCTTCACCTTATCTGAAAAACCACCTGAAGAAGCTGAAGGTGAAGCTCCACGACAAGCTCATTGTGACGGCCATCAAAGGTATTGTGCCCGATGAAAATCTCGTTTGCTCGGAATACTTCCGTCAGGTGTACAACGTGCCCGATGAAAATCTGGCTGTGCTGGGCGGTCCCAGCCATGCTGAGGAGGTGGCGCTATCCCGACTGACTTACCTCACCGTGGGATGCGCCGACACAGAGAAAGCGCAGGCGCTGGCCGAAACCATCGCCTCGGGATATGTCAAGACGAAAACCTCGTGCGACGTCATCGGCATTGAATATGCTTCGGTACTCAAAAATGTATATGCCATTGCCGCCGGCATCTGCAACGGCCTGAAGTACGGAGACAACTTCCAGAGTGTGCTCATGGCCAACGCCGTGCAGGAAACCAATCGCTTCCTGAAAGCGGTTTACCCGATTGACCGCCAAGTGTACGACTCGGTCTACCTGGGCGACCTTCTGGTGACGGGCTACTCCAACTTTTCGCGCAACCGCGTGTTTGGCACCATGATTGGCAAGGGCTATAGCGTGAAATCGGCACAAATAGAGATGGAGATGATTGCCGAGGGCTACTATGCCACCAAATGTATGAAGGACATCAACCGCCTGTACCACGTGAACATGCCTATTCTTGATGCCGTGTACAATATATTATATGAGCGCATCTCTCCGGCCATAGAGATTAAGCTCCTCACCGACTCTTTCCGCTAATTTTTCTTCAGAAGCAAAATGGAAACGTACCAAGCCGCCGACAATCGCTACACCAACGGCATGCAATATGCCCGTTCGGGACGCAGCGGAGTGATGTTTCCCCAAATCAGCCTCGGCTTTTGGCACCACTTCGGCGAAGGCGATGACTTTGACAACTGCCGCGCCATTGCCCGTTACGCTTTCGACCACGGCATCACGCACTTTGACCTGGCCAACAACTACGGGCCGCCTCCGGGCAGTGCGGAGCGGACCTTGGCTCGCTTGTTGGAACTTGATTTTGCGCCCTACCGCGACGAATTGTTCATCAGCACGAAGGCGGGTTACGAAATGTGGCCCGGACCTTACGGCAACTGGGGGTCGCGCAAGAGTCTCATGGCCAGCCTCGACCAAAGTCTGCAACGCATGAAGCTGGACTACGTGGATCTCTTCTACAGCCACCGTTACGACCCCGAAACGCCGCTGGAGGAAACGCTGCAAGCGTTGGCCGACATCGTGAAGCAGGGCAAAGCGCTTTACGTGGGCATTTCGCGTTGGCCGCTCAAAGCCACGCGCCAAGCGGTGGACTATCTCGGGAAACAGGGCTGCCCGCCACTCATCTACCAAGGCCGCCTCAACATGCTCGACCACGCCCCGCTCACCGAAGGCATCCTGCCCTTCTGCCAAGAGGCCGGCATGGGTTTTATCTCCTTCTCACCCTTGGCCCAAGGGCTGCTCACCGACCGTTACCTCCACCACCGGAAATGCTCACGCCCGAACTGCTGAAACAACTCCGGAGGTGGAACGATGAAGCACAAGCCCAAGGCATGACACTGGCGGAAATGGCTCTGCAATGGGTACTGAAGCAAAATGGGGTTACCTCCGTGCTGATAGGAGCCGGCAGTGTGAAACAATTGGAGCAGAATTTGAAAACGCTAAGCCGGTAAAACAGACTTTTTAGGCCGGAAGTCAAACATTTTCAGCCTTTTCCCATTGTATTTCTTTAGAAAAAAGCGCCACAAATCGTGAATTTATAAAAATAAGTGTACTTTTGCACCCGATTTGTCCCGGCGCAGGCTTTCTGAGGCCTCCGCGTGTGATGGCGAATTAAGTTTTTTAGTTTTGAGCCCCTTCTTCTTTTTCAAATTCTGCACGAAGAAGCGCGAAGTGGTGAAAGACTTAATTTAGAGTAACACATTTTTATTTACAACCAGACAAATGAAGCAAATTGCAATCAGCGGCACCGTGCGTACCGCACTCGGCAAGAAGGCCACCAAGGAAGTTCGTAAAAACGAATTGGTTCCCTGCGTTCTCTATGGAGAGCAGAAGGACGAAAACGGCAAGCCCGTTGCCACCCACTTCGTTGTTTCCGAAAAAGAAATCAACAAGCTCATCTTTACTCCCCACATCTATTTGGTTGACATCACCATTGATGGCGTTGATCACAAGGGTATCATCAAGGAAATCCAGTTCCACCCCGTAAAGGACAACGTGCTCCACGTAGACTTCTTTGAAGTACACGCTGAGAAGCCCATCGTAATGGGTGTACCCGTTGTTGCCAAAGGCTTGGCCGAAGGTGTACGCGCCGGTGGTCGCTTGGTAATGATGGTTCGCAAGCTGCAAGTTCGCGCCAAGTACGATGTCATCCCCGAAAAGCTCGAAGTGGACGTTACTTCGCTTCAACTCGGTAAGAGCATCAAGGCCGGCCAGTTGAGCTATGAAGGACTCGAAATGGTAACTCCCAAGGAAGTTATCGTCTGCACCGTGAAGATGACTCGTGCCGCCATGGGTGCTGCCGCAGCAGCTGCCAAGGAAGGCAAGTAATCGGTTACCCGAATATTTCAAAGTAACTTATCTCATAAAGGGGAAGCAAACAGGCCTGCTTGTATGCTTTCCCTTTCGTATTTCCATAACAGACGTAATTCGTTTCAAGCCGCATGAACTATTTGATTGTGGGTCTGGGCAACATCGGCGACGAATATGCCCGCACCAGGCACAACATAGGTTTCAGAGTCGTGGACGCTCTTGCCGGAGCGGCCAATGTTGCATTCGAGGACAGGCGTTATGGTTTTGTGGCCACGGTCAAAGTGAAAAACCAAACGCTCACCCTGCTCAAACCTTCTACATACATGAACCTCTCGGGCAATGCCGTCCGCTACTGGATGAAGGAGAAAAACATTCCGCTGGAACGCTTGCTCGTGGTGGTGGACGATTTGGCGCTGCCCTTCGGCAAACTCCGGCTGAAGCCCGGCGGAAGCGAAGCGGGGCACAACGGGTTGCGCCACATCACCTCCGTGCTCGGCACACAACAATATGCCCGCCTACGCTTCGGCATCGGCAACGAATTCCCCAAGGGCGGACAGATTGACTACGTGCTGGGGGAGTTCGGGGAGGAGGATTTGCAACAAATGGACGAACGCCTCCAGCTTGCCTGCGAAGCAGTGAAGACATTTGCCCTGGCCGGCATCGGAATTGCCATGAACCAATTCAACAACAAATAACATCCGCATGGAAGCACGTTTGGACAAATGGCTCTGGGCCGCACGTATTTACAAAACGCGCACGCTTGCCACTGATGCCTGCAAGAACGGACGCATCACTATCAACGGTGCTCAGGCCAAACCGGCACGCATGATCAAGGAAGGCGACGAAATTGGCGTCAGAAAGTCGCCCGTTACTTACACCTTCCGCGTGAAACAAGCCATCGAGAAGCGCGTGGGAGCCAAAATGCTGCCTGAAATCTTTGACAACATCACCGCGCCCGAACAGTACGAACTTCTTGAAATGAGCCGCATCAGCGGATTTGTCAACCGCGCCCGTGGCACCGGACGCCCCACCAAAAAGGACCGCCGTGCCATTGACGATTTCACCGACGGATTATATGATGACGATGAATTTCCTTTTGTATGAAAACAACCAACGATAAATTTTCCACAGCCTGGGCTCCCAACGTTATTCTGGTGGATGCCGATTTTTTGGACAATGTGGCGTTCGACTTCACCGTCAACTTTGAACGAATGCTCGAACGGCGACTCCCCAAAGCCGACCTTTGCCACTGGATAAACTGCATCGCGCTCGACGGCGGCCTCGAACCGGGCACGAACGAAGTGCAGGTGCATTTCCTTCACAGCAAAGAAAAAGAATACCTGCAATTCTTCCGGCTCACGAAACACCATGACGAAGCTCCGAAACTCCGCTTTAAAGAAGACTTGGACAATCTGCCCTTCACAGACCACATCGGCAATTTCAGGCTCTTCACCTTTCCCGTAGAGAAAATTGTTTCTGCAGAAGAGTTCTTCCTCCAGTCGATGAACATGCTGGCACAGTCCGACACCGTCCGCCGCCTCATGGTGATACACGACATGTCGGAAAACGCCGGCCGGTTAAAATCCATCTGCGCTGGGGTCAAGGACAAGGATATCACTCTTTTCTCCATGGAACCCCAGTCGGGACGTGGTTTCCAACACCAAATTCTGGCCTACTCCGTCATGTCGGCTTTGGGAATCCGTGGCGACGAACTCCCCTGACACAACCCTATCATACCACTCGGCAAGCCGTTCACTCCGCTTGCCGAGTTTTTGTTTGTCTCCCCTCTACCAGGAAAAACATATCCTATTGTGTAATTTTTACGCAAAATATTTTGTCATTCAAAAGAGAACTTCCACCTTTGCGGTGTCGAGATGACGCAACACCTACTTATAACGAAAAAACGCTAAGTCTATGTTAGGAGCAATAATTGGTGACATTGTCGGAAGTACCCGCGAACATTACAATGTAAAAACGGAAGATTTCGAGTTAATCCCCCCGGGCAGCCGTTTCACAGACGACACCGTGATGACCCTCGCCGTGGCAGAGTGGCTGATGTCGGATGCCGCGCACACAGAAACGGGACTGATTGCCTGTATGCAGCGGTTGGGACGAAAATTTCCCCATGCCGGTTACGGAGGCATGTTTTCCCGGTGGCTGTTCGACCCCCATCCGAAACCTTACAACAGTTTCGGCAACGGTTCGGCCATGCGGGTAAGTCCGGTGGGACTGTATGCCTCCTCACTCGACGAGGCGTTGGAGCTGGCCCGCATCACGGCTTCCGTTTCGCACAACCATCCCGAAGGAATCAAGGGGGCGCAGGCCATAGCCGCCTGTGTCTACCTACAACGGCAGGATCCTGGGAAAAGTAGAGAGGAAATCAAACGCTATGTAGAGGAACATTTCGGCTACAACCTGGACATCAAGTTGGAGAACCTCCGTCCCGGCTACCGCTTCGACGTGACGTGCCAAGGCAGCGTACCCATTGCCATCATGTCCTTCCTGCAAAGAGAAAACGCCGAGGAGGTACTGCGCTTAGCCATCTCCATGGGCGGCGATTCCGATACCATCGGCTGCATGGCTGCTTCCATAGCCATGGCCAATCCATACTACAATTTTAAGCATAAAGAAGAAGTGGAGGCCCAATGCCGCGCCCTGCTTCCGCCCGACCTGCTCGACATCAACGATCGCTTTGAAGTTTTTGTCAACCGGCCGATTCCGCAGTCGTATCATGTTTTTCGGAAATTGTATGCCGGAGAATACCCCGGCGACAAGCAGGCAGAGAAAGCCGACTCCAAGTTGCAGCATATGCACCACTTCGGGGTGCGCCATTTCATTGACCTGACCGAGGAAGGGGAGCTCCGTCCCTACCACCACTTGCTGCCTCCCGACACCACCTATCACCGTTTCCCCATCCAGGATGTGCATGCGCCGCAATCGGTGGAGGCTGTAGACGAGCTCTTGGATAAGATAGACGAATTGACCGGTCAGCCGGGCTACACCTACCTGCACTGTTGGGGCGGAGTGGGCCGGACCGGCACCATCATTGCCTGCTATTTGGCCCGGCTGATGGATAATCCCACCGTAGAGAAGGCACTTCGGGAAATGCGCGAGAAATTCTCCCAAATGCCCAAGGCGGCTTACCGCCAAGCTCCCGAAACACCACAGCAAATCGACTTTATCCGAAAGTATGTGGACCACCTGTTGCTCCCCCAGCGACTGCTTCATGAACGTGTCCGCGACCGCATTCGCGGCTCGCTGATGGCGGGTGCTGCGGGCGACGCTTTGGGTTATCCCGTGGAGTTCATGCGTCGCCACAACATCCTTTACCGCTATGGCTACAAAGGCATCACCACATTTGCCCTTTCGCCCGAAGGCAAGGCTTTGGTGAGCGACGACACCCAAATGACACTTTTCACCGCCAACGGCATGCTCATGGGGGTAACTAGGGGAGCCATGCGAGGCATCGACGGAAATCCCGAAGCCTATGTGGATGGTGCTTACATCGACTGGTACTTCACGCAAACGGGCAGAAAGAATGATAATCCAAACGATTTCCACTTCACCTGGCTGCGCGATTTGCCCGAATTGGCTCACCGACGTGCACCGGGAACCACCTGTTTGTCGGCCTGTGAATGTCTGCTCAAGAGAAAAGACGTGCAGAACAACAGCAAGGGCTGCGGCGGCATCATGCGGGTGGCTCCGATGGCACTGCTGATGGCCGGTTACGAGAGCCGGGGTCGCCATTTCTATGACGTTCCCCACATGGATTGGGCCGGCGCGGAAGTGGCCCGTATAACCCACAAGCATCCTCAGGGCTTTCTCCCCGCCGCGTTGCTGACGCATCTCATCTACCGGCTGGCACTGACGGAGGAGGCGGAAATAAGAGCCAACATGGCCGACATGGCCAAAGAGAGCCTCAGCGCGCTCGACACCATTTATAAAAACGAATATGGTGCCGACAAGCATGTCCTCTACGGACTTACCCTGAAGGCCATCGAATTGGCTCAAGGCAGCGGCAGCGATGCAGAAAACATCCGCCAGCTGGGCGAAGGATGGACTGCCGAGGAGACCTGGGCCATAGCGCTCTATTGTGCCGTGCGCCACATCGACAGCCTGGAAGAAGCCCTCATCGCCGCCGTCAATCACGATGGCGACAGCGACTCCACCGGGGCTGTGTGCGGCAATATCATGGGTGCAGTGTATGGCTATGAGGCCATCAAGCGCCAAAATCCGTTCTGTCCTCCCGGCCGGAAGCTGGAGCAGACGCTGGAATTGTCGGAAATCATCCTGGCAATGGCCGACGACCTCGCCACGGGGTGCATCATCAATGAATATTCTCCACTCGACACCCCCGAAGAGCAGCAATGGTTCAAAAGGTATTGCGAAATGAAGCCGGAGGGCATCCATACCGCCGACTAAAGGCAAAATCCACAAAACGGGTAATCATTGCCGCAATTCGGGTAACTGCCATCCCAAGTTTCAGTGGCAAATTTGCAGCGAGAACCCGACAAACACACATCATGGGCAAAAACATACTGTTTAGAGCAACCAGTATGTTGCCCATGAGCTGTTCCGAAGAGAGCCTGCTACCCTTGCCGGCCAAACAAATACTTGCAAACAATGAAGGAAATCCGCTTAAACTCCGTTCAGCAGTTCAACGAACTTTACGGTTTTAAAACGCTTCATCCGCTCGTGAGCGTGGTGCGCCACGACCAGCCCCGTATGCAGGAAGAGAGCCTTGTCCACTACGGCCTTTATGCCCTTTTCCTGAAAGAAAACAAGGGCTGCAAGCTGTCGTATGGCCGGACACCCTATGACTTCGACGAGATGACCGTCACGAGCTTCGCTCCGGGACAGACCATCCATGTGCAGCCGATGCCCGGTGTTACCGTGCCCCGATGGACAGCCCTCGTGTTCCATCCCGACCTGCTGGCCCGCACTCCGTTGGGGCGGAGCATCGGCCAATACGAATTTTTCTCCTATGCAAGCAACGAAGCACTCCACCTGTCCAACGGTGAGATTGACATCTTCCGTGGCGTGCTCGACATGATTGCGCAAGAACTGCACCGCTCCATCGACAAGCACAGCCGTTCATTGATTGTGTCGAACATCGAACTGCTTCTCAACTATTGCCTGCGTTTCTACGACCGCCAATTCGTCACACGCGAAGAAATCAACCACGAGGTGGTGAAAAAGTTCGAGATTTTGCTGAAGGAGTATATCGCCACCAAGGCGCAAAGCGAAGGCTTGCCCACTGTAGGCTACTTTGCCGAGAAATGTTGTCTTTCCAACGGCTATTTCGGCAACTTGGTCAGAGTGGAAACGGGCAAGACCGCCAAGGATTTCATCGCCGACCACCTGCTGTCAACGGCCAAGCAACTGCTCAACGACCCCGCGCTGAGCATCAGTCAGGTTGGCCTGCGGCTCGGCTTTGACTATCCGCAGCACTTTGTACGTTTCTTCAAAGCTCACACGGGCCAAACGCCCTCCCAATACCGAGCTGTTGGTTAGTCACCGAAAGACCACATACTTTCGGGCGAAACACACTGCACCGCGAACTTTTCCAGCACCCTCGGGAACACGAAACGACTCAAAAGGACAGGCTGATACAGGCTTGTCCTTTTTTATACACACCCCTTAGCTCCCCCTTTACACACCCCTCCTTAAAAGTATCTTCAGCCAAAATCTACACCGCATCTTCCCAAGAACCATGAAGATTGCCTATATTTGTAGCCGTTTTATCTGCTCATTTATGGAACAATCCACCATTCAACGCATCAAACAGCGATATGACATTGTAGGAAATTGCGAGGCACTGAACCGCGCCCTGGAAATTGCGCTCAAAATTGCCCCCGTTGATTTGTCTGTGCTCGTCATGGGCGAAAACGGTGTGGGCAAAGAGGTGTTTCCTCGCATCATCCACGACCATAGCCTGAGGAAAAACAAGAAATATTTCGCCGTGAACTGTGGTGCCATCCCCGAAGGTACCATCGACTCCGAACTCTTCGGGCACGAAAAGGGAGCTTTCACCGGAGCCGTGGAGCAACGCGAGGGCTACTTTGCCGCTGCCAACGGCGGCACGCTGTTTCTCGACGAGGTGGGCGAACTGCCCTTGCAGACGCAGGCTCGCCTGCTCCGCGTGCTCGAAACGGGCGAATACATCCGCGTGGGTTCCAGCGAAGTGCGCAAAACGGACGTGCGCATCGTGGCGGCCACCAATGTCAACATGGAAAAAGCCATCGAAGAAGGCAAATTCCGCGAAGACCTCTTCTACCGCCTCAACACCATCTCCATTGCCGTGCCCGCCCTGCGCGAACGAGGCAACGACGCGGCACTGCTGTTCCGCAAATTTGCGCTCGACATGAGCGAGAAATACAAAATGCCACCGGTCAGGCTCAACGAAACGGCCGAACGAATGCTCTTGGCTTACTCATGGCCCGGCAATGTACGACAACTGAAAAATGTGGCGGAAAACATGAGCGTTACGGCAGAGGAAAGAAACATTACGCCCGAAATTCTCTCCCTCTACTTGCCCTTGGAAGCACACCACACGCAACTCATGGCCGTGGAACACAAACGGGAGGAACACAGCTTTGAAAACGAGAGGGAAATTCTCTACCAAATTCTCTTCGACCTGCGACGCGACGTGTCGGAACTGAAACGCATTGTGCGCGAACATCAACACCCGGAAGAGCCTGCCGGACTCATGGTGGCTGCACATCCGGCGGTAAAGCTGAGAAACGAAGAACAGCCCGAAGAGCCTTACTGGGAAGCGGAGGAAGTGAAGGACGACGACCTTCCGCCCACACCCCACAAGGAAGATTTTCTCACGAAGACCGAAGCCGGGAAGCCCACGCTCTCGCTTGACGAGTTGGAACGGGAAATGATAAAGAAGGCTTTGGTGGTACACAACGGCCGACGAAAAGCTGCGGCCGACGAGTTGGGCATTTCCGAACGTACGCTCTACCGGAAAATCAAAGAGTATGGCCTGGATTAAGGTGAAGTCTATCGTTTCCCACCGACAAGCAGCGCACTTTTAGAACCCCCTTTTTTAGAAATACTCCCTATGAAATATCTTTGGCAATCGCTGCTGACAATTCTTGGATTGGCCTTGTTCACTGCTTGCAGCGTGAAATATCAATTTACAGGCACCAGCATCAACTACGACCTGATAAAGACCATCCAAATTGATAAAGTGGCCAACCGCGCCCCTTACGGATGGGCACCTATGGAAGCTATGTTTAACACCAAGCTTCAGGATCAATATGCCAATCAGACACGACTGAAGTTGGTAAAGCGCGGCGGCGACTTGCATCTGTCCGGCGAAATCACAGGCTACGACCAATTCAACAAAGCCATCTCGGCAGACGGCTACTCCTCGCAAGTGCAGCTGAAGATGACGGTAAACATCCGATTTACCAACAGCAAAACCAATGAGAACTGGGAAAAGCAGTTTTCTGCCACCACACAATACGACTCCAGCCAGCAACTAACCGCCGTGCAGGAAACGCTGGTAACAGAAATGATTAAGGATTTGTGCGACCAGATATTCAACGCCACCGTGGCCGACTGGTAGCCGTCTACTCATCAACGTTAGCTTTCTTCCCTACAATCCTTCAAATATCTCTCAACCTCCTGTTTAAACCTCAGGTTTATGGAATTAGCCGAATTGATAGCCCATCCGGAACAACTCAATAAAGAAACCCTGCACAGCCTGCGCGAATGGGTGGCCAAGTACCCCTATTTTCAGGCTGCCCGACTGCTGTTCCTACGTAACCTGTTTTTGCTGCACGACCCGCTCTTCGGCGAAGAACTCCGCAAGGCGGCATTGTGTCTGCCGGACCGGCGCGTGCTGTTCAAGATGGTGGAAGAAAGCAACTATACCATACAACCCACACCGCTTTACAAAGAAGAAAAACCGGCCCCAACGCAAGGTAACCGCACGGAGTCGCTAATTGACGACTTCCTGCGCACAACAGAAGACACCTCCCGGCAGCCTTCAGGGCGCAAACTCACAGCGGCAGATGCCACAACGGACTATGCGGCTTTCCTACTCCAAATGGAAGATGCAGAACCCGAAGGAACCAAAACCAACGGGCGAAGCGAAGAACTGATTGACGACTTCATTGAACACAAGCCTGAACGCATCCAACTACAGGAAACACCGGAATTCACCCCCGAATTGCCTGCCGAAAACGATAGCTTAGAAGAAACAGGCGAAGAGGGTTTTCTCACCATGACGCTGGCCAAAATCTATATCCGACAACAGCGTTATGAAAAAGCACTTGAAATAATGCGCAAAGTGAATTTGAATAATCCAAAAAAAAGTGTTTACTTTGCAGACCAAATCCGCTTCTTACAAAAACTGATAATCAATAAAAATCATCAAAAACAATAAAGAACATGTATTCAGTACTCGTAGTTTTGGCAGTCATCGTGGCCATCATGCTGACATTCATCGTACTCATTCAAGAGTCAAAAGGTGGCGGACTGGCCTCGAACTTTGCAGCATCCAATCAGATTATGGGTGTTAGAAAGACTACCGACGTGGTTGAAAAAGCCACATGGACATTGGCCGGCACACTGGTTGTTTTGGCCGTAGCCACCATCTTCTTCGCTCCCCGCGCCACAGACAAGGATAGCGTGGTAACCACAGCCGCCCCCGCAGCTCCGGTTGCCCCTGCTGCTCCTGCCGCACCCGCAGCTCCCGCTGCACCGGCTACTCCGGCAAAATAGCAGAGAAGAAGTTGACGATTTTCTTTTTCAACAAAAGAACAAGAGCTTAAAGGTTTGTAACTGTCGTGTTCTCCATGACTTATAAACATTTAGGCTCTTTATCGTATGTTTTAACTGATTTCTATATGAGAATTGCGATTGTCGGCACAGGCTACGTAGGTTTGGTTTCGGGGGCCTGCTTTGCCGAAATGGGCGTAGAGGTTACCTGCGTAGACATCAACCCGGACAAGATTGAAAAACTACAACAAGGCATCATCCCCATCTACGAGCCGGGACTGGAAGAAATGGTGCTGCGCAACCACCGCGAAGGACGTTTGCGCTTCACCACCCGCCTGACCGACTGCTTAGACGAGGTGGAAATGGTGTTCAGCGCAGTGGGAACGCCACCCGATGAAGACGGCTCGGCCGACCTGTCCTATGTGCTCGAAGTGGCTCGCGAAGTGGGAGAGCACATGAATCACTATTTAGTAGTGGTAACAAAGAGCACCGTACCCGTGGGCACAGCCCGTAAGGTGAAAGCTGCCATTCAGGCGGAGCTGGACAAACGCGGCGTTGACATCCCTTTTGACGTGGCTTCCAATCCGGAGTTCCTGAAAGAAGGAGCTGCCATAAAGGACTTTATGAGCCCGGACCGCGTCGTGGTGGGTGTGGAAAGTGAGCGAGCTCGCCAACTGATGCAGCGACTCTACTCGCCCTTTATGCTGGTGAACAACCGCATACTCTTCACAGATATTCCCTCAGCCGAGATGATAAAATATGCAGCCAACTCCATGCTGGCCACACGCATCTCTTTCATGAACGACATTGCCAATCTCTGCGAGCTGGTAGGGGCGGATGTCAACATGGTGCGCAAAGGCATCGGAACCGACACGCGAATCGGCTCCAAATTCCTCTATCCCGGCTGCGGATACGGCGGTTCCTGTTTTCCAAAGGACGTAAAGGCACTCATACGCACGGCCGAACACAACGGATATACCATGCGAGTGCTCCAGGCCGTGGAAGAGGTGAATGAAGCGCAGAAGGCGGTGCTCTTCAACAAGCTGTCGCAGCACTTCAACGGCCATTTAGAGGGCAAGGAGGTGGCACTTTGGGGGCTGGCCTTCAAGGCTGAAACGGACGACATGCGCGAGGCCACCTCACTCGTAACCATCGAACTGCTGCTCCAGGCCGGTTGCAACGTGAGGGTGTACGACCCCGTGGCGATGGACGAGTGCCGCCGCCGATTAGGCAACAAGGTAATCTATGCCCGCGACATGTACCATGCCACGCTCGGAGCCGACGCATTACTGCTGCTGACGGAATGGAAGCTCTTCCGCCTGCCTTCGTGGGAAGTGGTTCGCCGAGCCATGAACCATCCGGCAGTGTTCGACGGGCGCAACATCTATGATCCGGCAGAACTGCGCGAATTGGGCTTCTACTACACCTCCATCGGACGGCCCTAATATTGACTTCTACAGCAGGAAGCGGCCGCTCAGCTCATGGCTTTGCCAACAGGAAGTAGCGAAAGGTAACTGCCCTCTCCTGGTGCAGCCGCTACTGCTACCGATTTCTCTCATCGTTTTCCCCTCCTATATATATTATGTTCATTTTTATCTATCTCATCTTCCTGTTTCTGTATTTCGCCTATGCCCAATACGATGCAGCAGAGTATTTGGCCGCTTGCATCATGGGCCATCCCGTCAGCCTGCCTTCGGTATGGTCATCCCTACTGCTGACCCTGCTTTGCTTCGTCCTGATATGTGGCATACGAAAGCTGTTTGCGCCGCGCCGCCTCGGCCTCACGGTAGCCTGTGTAGCGACAGGATGGCTCGCAGCCGCCACTTTGAGCCTGCCTTTTGCCTCGGCACTGTGGCAGGTCGGACTGCTGGCAGTGGCAGTGAGCATGGTGCTGATAGACTGGAAATATAATTTGCGGCTGCTGCGGCTTTGGGGACCTGAGCGCACCCTGTGGCAAAAGTTTATGCCCCGCTCCATAGAGATGTTAGTTCTTTGTTTGTACGTAGGGGCAGGAACGGCAGTAAGCGACGTGGAGCATTTTGAACTCCGCACGGCACGAGCATTACGTAGCGCCCATCCGGAAAAAGCTTACAGCATTGGCGAAGTGGATTTGGCCACCTCGCCCCGGCTTTTCGCCATGCGATGCTATCTGCTGGCCACCACGCATTCCAAAGGGTTGGGAGATAAAATATTACAACAGCCGGTGCCGGCCGGGGGTAGTCAAAACCTGTTACTACCCAACGATGAACGCCAACAACTGCTACTATCGCCCGACAGCCTTGGGCAGTTGTTAGGATGCCGGCCTCAATCCAACGAAAAAGTGGCGGACTATTTGCAACGATGCGCCTACACAGCCTTCCAGAAACAACAGAAGCAGAAAGAAATGCAGCATTTGTCACCGGTCCGATTTAATCCGGCCATCGACTATTACCTTTGCGCCCTGCTCCTGGACCGCCGGCTGGACCGTTTCGCTCATGAAATAACCCGTTTCTATCCGCAGGCCATCGCCCAAGGCAACTTACCAACCTATTACGCCCAAGCCTTGGTTTATTACGCACGGCAACGCACCCAGCCCGCCGTGTTATACCACGATACAGCCATCGAAGCCAACCTGCGCGACTACACTGATATGGCAGCCAAGCTGCCGGACGATGCAAGTCGGCCCAACCTGTTGCGACGCTCCTATGGCGAAACTTATTGGTGGTGGCATGAATACGGGCAGGCAGGAACGGCACAACCCTAACCACCTTTTGCTTTTAAAATATGGACAAGCTATGTTGCATTGGACGAAGGATGAACGGCGTTTCCTAATCGTTTTGTCAATACTGCTGCTATCTGTAACTACTGGCAGCATCGTGTATTGGTGGTGGTTTGACAAAGAAAATATACCCTCGATAGACACAGAACAGGAAAAGGCTTTTCTTCAATTTCAAGAAGAAGCGGAAAAACTTACTGCGCAAGGCCGCAACCGGGCAGACTCTTCCGACCTACAATCGGCCGGACTGTTCCCCTTCGACCCCAATCATGCCGATTCGCTCACCCTTCGCAAGCTCGGCCTGCCCGCTTGGCAAATTGGGAACCTGATGAAATACCGCCGAAAAGGAGGAGTGTGGCGTTCACCCGACGATTTCGCCCGACTCTATGGCCTGACCCCAAAAGAATTTGAGCGATTGCGCCCCTACATCCGCATACAATCTGCTGATGCCCGCCGCCACTATGCCACACCCGAAAGCCGTAGTCCTACTTCCCGTGAAAACGCAGTGCCGAACCAACCACGGCAAGAAAAATACGCCGAGGGCACTCGTCTACCCTTGAACGCAGCGGACACAACGCAGCTCAAAGGCATTCCCGGCATTGGCAGTTACAAAGCGCGTAAGATTGTAGACTACCGCGAACGCTTAGGCGGATTTGTCAGCCCGACACAGCTGGAAGAAATCGAAGACATGCCTCCCGGCTTGGAGCGTTGGTTTGTCGCTGACGGAGCATCACCACGACGCATCGCCATCAACCGCGCCACCTTCAAGCAGTTGGTGCGCCATCCTTATCTCAGCTACGAACAGACCCGAACCATCGTGAACCACATCCGCAAGTACGGACCGCTCCGGTCGTGGCGCGAGCTGCGGCTATACCCGGAATTTTCAGAGAAAGATTTCCAACGCCTCGAACCTTATTTCTCGTTCGACTGAGCCACGCCCCACCCAGCTCTGACGAAGGTTTACCCAATGATTCAGCTTTTGGAAAGACAGATAGTTGAAGGTTATTAAATGACAATTGCTTCGTTCCCGAATGATGAACTTACGGTTGAAGTCTGATAACATTGCCACACAGCATCACGCTACGACCTCATCACCTTGCTCCTATCATCTCCGTAACCTGAGGCTGATGATAGAATCAATATGCTCCATCGTCAGTTTTGTGCCCAAACGACAAAAAATAACGGTTTTCCTATATACGTAATTTAAACTGAAAAAAGCATTCACCCCTTCACAGACGGCCATTTTTTCGATGATTTTCAGTCATTTCGAGTGTGAAGGGTTGAAATAAAAGCCTTCACACCCTTCACCGGCCCGGTTGTAAACCGTGTGACACCTTGTGAAGGCTTTATCACCTCAAGCCTTCACACCTAAACGCTCTGATTATCAACAGTTTAAGCACCGTATGTGAAGGGGTGAATGCTTTTTGGGGGAAATAAATATCGTATATGCGCGCGCGATGAGTGGGTATGTCCCC
>SFPC01000050.1 GCA_004552195.1 Bacteroidales bacterium
CTCGTGTCCTAAAAAGCAATGGCAGGAAGAAGCAGGAAAAACGAGGAGGCATAACTATCTCCGAAGCCGCTAAGTCTTTAGCTTAGCGGTAGTTCACTCAGAGGGACAGATACATTGATAGCCTAATCGGGGCAATGTGCCAGTTGATAGTTGTTGTCTGTTGTTAGCAGTCAATAATAAAGTTGTCTGTTGTAGTCCACGTTGTCGTCATATAGCGATATCGAAGAAAGATAGGCTGCGGCTCGGCAAAGAAAAAGTAAATCCTGCGGCTTTCCTTTTTGCTCTCACCTTGCACTACTTTGCTTCGCGAAGATAGGCTGCGGCTCGGCATAGAAAAAGTAAATCCTGCGGCTTTCCTTTTTGCTCTGCACTCGCCTTGCACTACTTTGCTTCGCGAAGATAGGCTGCGGCTCGGCAAAGAAAATTAAAAACCTGCGGCTTTTCATTTTCTTTGCTCTCACCTTGCACTACTTTGCTTCGCGAAGATAGGCTGCGGCTCGGCAAAGAAAATTAAAAACCTGCGGCTTTTCATTTTCTTTGCTCTCACCTTGCTGCGGCTCGGCAAAGAAAATTAAAAACCTGCGGCTTTTCATTTTCTTTGCACTCGCCTTGCACTATCTTTGCACCCCAAAAGAAGGAAAATTAAATGGTGCGAAAATTACTCCTTATTATATATATCGGTATGCTGCCCGGGTTGCTGAGGGCCCAGTCGTCGCTCTACGAACGATACATCGGGCAGTACAGCAGTATGGCCGTGGACCAGATGCACCGCTACGGCGTGCCGGCCAGTATCACCCTGGCTCAAGGACTGCTGGAAAGCGCGGCAGGTACCAGCCGGCTGGCCACCAAGGGCAACAACCATTTCGGCATCAAATGCGGCGGCGTATGGAACGGCCCGTATATGCTCATGACCGACGACGCACCTAACGAGAAGTTCCGCGTCTATGGCAGCGCGGCAGAAAGCTATGAGGATCATTCCAAATTCTTGCGAAACGGTCGCCGCTACGCTTTCCTCTTTGAACTCAAACGCACTGACTATAAAGGCTGGGCACGCGGCCTGAAGCAGGCCGGATATGCCACCAGTCCCACTTATGCCAACTCCCTCATCGAACTGATCGAGAAATACCGCTTGGACCGTTACGACCACGCTCCGGGACGCAAGCACCAGACGCGGCAGGAGGAGGAACAGCGGAAATGGCAGGAAAAGGCCGGTACACATACCGTCAGACGTTGTAACGGACAATATTACATCGTGGCCCGCAGCGGCGACACCTACGCCTCGCTGGCTCGCGTGATGAACACCAAGGAGAAAAAGCTCCGGCAGTACAACGACGTGCGCGAAGACTATAGCCTGCGTGAGGGGGACATCGTTTATCTCGGCAAAAAACGCAAAAAGGCCGACCGTTCGATGAAACGCCGTTACCACGTGATGGAAGAAGGCGAGAGCCTGTACACCATCAGCCAGCGTTACGGCATACGACTCAGTTCGCTCTGTAAAATGAACCCCATCGGCAAGAACTACCACTTCCGTGCAGGCGACGAAATAAAGATTAAATAATCCAACACTGAACTATTCTCTTACTAATGTCTGTAGCCCAATTCCTTCAGTCGGCACACCCCACGGCCTTCTCGTTCGAGGTGTTGCCGCCCTTGCGGGGCAAGAGCATCGAGAGTGTGTACCGCACCATCGACCGCCTGATGCCCTTCAATCCTGCTTACATCAACATCACCACGCACCGCACCGAAACCATCTACCACGAGGTGGAGGGCGGTATGTTCGAGCGGCTCAACGTGAGGAGCCGTCCCGGTACGGTGGCCATCGCTGCAGCTCTGAAGGGACGCTATGGGGTGCCGGCCGTCCCCCACGTGATTTGCAGCGGCTTTACACGCAGCGAGATAGAATGCCAGCTCGTTGACCTTTCCTTCCTCGACATTACTGACCTCATCGTGCTCCGGGGCGACCGGGCGCGCGGCGAGAACCGTTTTGTGCCCACCCCCGGCGGGCACGCACACGCCGAGGAGCTCTGCCGGCAGGTGAACCTCTTCAACGAGGGGCTGCTCATCGACGGCACGCAGTGCGAACCGTTGGCCACTCCCTTCACCTATGGCGTGGCGGGCTATCCCGAAAAGCATGAGGAGGCCATGAACCTCGATACCGACCTGGCATACCTCAAGGCCAAGGTTGAGGCCGGGGCACAGTACATTGTCACCCAAATGTTCTTTGACAACAGCAAATATTTCGACTTTGTGGAACGTGTGCGCCGGGCCGGTATCACCGTGCCCGTCATTCCCGGACTGAAACCCCTCACCACGCTCAACCATCGCTCCATGTTGCCTAAAACTTTCCACATCGACTTCCCCACTGAACTGGCTGCCGAGCTGAACCGCTGCCAGACGAACGATGACGTGAAGGCCCTCGGCGTGGAGTGGGGGATAGCCCAGGCGCGCGAGCTGAAGGAGCACGGCGTTCCCAGCATCCATTTCTACTCCATGAACGCGGCGGCCAGCATTGAGCAGATAGCCCGCGCCGTGTATTAAGTTTCCCAAAAGGCGCGGTGTCCGGAATGCGGCAATCCCACCGCCACTGCATAATTTCCTGAATCATGTTTCCCGACACAGATAAACTCATCATCTTGGACGGTGCCATGGGCACCATGCTGCAACGCCAGGGGCTCGGCGAGGCCGACTTCCGGGGTGACCTGTTCCCCGACTGGCCCGTCAGGCTGCAAGGCAACAACGACGTGCTCGCCCTGACCCGTCCCGACGTGCTCCGGGCCATCCACCGCGCCTATTTGGAGGCCGGGGCCGACCTGATAGAAACCAACACGTTCAACGCTCAGCGCATTTCGCAGGCCGACTACCATACCGAGGAATATGTGGCACGCATCAACCGTGCCGCAGCCCGTCTGGCACGAGAAGAGGCCGACCGCATGACCGCCCTCACGCCCCAGAAGCCACGCTATGTGGCCGGTTCCGTGGGGCCGACCAACAAGACCCTCTCCATGTCGCCCGATGTGGAAAACCCCGCCTTCCGCGCCATCACCTACGACGAGTTGCTCGAAGCCTATACCGAGCAGATGAATGCCCTGGCCGAAGGCGGCGTTGACCTCTTCCTCATCGAAACCATCTTCGACACCCTCAACGCCAAGGCCGCCCTGCAGGCCGCCGCACGTGCCGCCGAGAAAGCGGGCCGCCGCATCCCCGTGATGCTCAGTGCCACCATTGCCGATGCTTCAGGACGAACGCTGTCCGGCCAGACGCTCGATGCCTTCCTTACCTCCGTGGCCCACTGTTCCGACCTCTTTAGCGTGGGGCTCAATTGCTCCTTCGGTGCGGCCGATATGCGTCCCTACCTGCGCGAGCTGGCGGCTAAGGCACCCTGCCGCGTCAGTGCACACCCCAACGCCGGACTGCCCGATGAGGAAGGCCGCTACTCCGAAACACCCGAGAGTATGGCACAGGCGATGCGAGGCTTTGTGGACGACCGCTCGGTGAACATCATCGGCGGATGCTGCGGTTCCACGCCCGACCACATACGCGCCATAGCCTGTATGGCAGAGGGTCGCCAAGCACGCCCCCTGCCCACCGCCGACACACAGCCCCGGGCCGGCTGGCTCGCCGGTCTCGACGCTTTCAGTCCGCTGCCCGGCACCTTTGTCAACGTGGGCGAACGCTGCAACGTGGCCGGCAGTCGCAAGTTTCTGAGGCTCATCAAGGAAAAGCAATATGACGAGGCATTGGCCATAGCCCGCAAGCAGGTGCGCGACGGGGCCATGATGCTTGACATCAACATGGACGACGGTCTCCTCGACACCGAGGCTGAGATGACCCATTTCCTCCGCCTCATGGCCTCCGACCCCGAAGTGGCCCGCCTGCCGTGGATGATAGACTCCTCCCGTTTCGAGGTCATCGAAGCCGCGCTGAAGTGTGTGCAGGGAAAGGCCGTGGTCAACTCCATCTCGCTCAAAGAGGGCGAGGAACGCTTTGTGCAGCGCGCCCGCATCATCAGTCAATACGGCGCGGCCATGGTGGTGATGGCCTTCGACGAGGAAGGACAGGCCACCACGTATGAACGCAAGGTGGCTGTGTGCGAACGCGCCTACCGGCTCCTCACCGAAAAGGCCGGCGTGAAGCCTTGCGACATCATCTTCGACCCCAACATCCTGACCGTGGCCACCGGCATGAAGGAACACGACCGCTATGCCCTCGACTTTATCCGCGCCACGGGCCACATCCGCCAACATCTGCCCGGCGTACACGTCAGCGGCGGTGTGAGCAACCTCTCCTTCGCTTTCCGGGGCCACAACTACTTGCGCGAAGCCATGCACGCCGTGTTCCTGTATCACGCCATAGCCCAAGGCATGGACATGGGTATCGTCAACCCGGCTTCCAAGGTGATGTACCACGACATACCCGCCGACCTGCTCGAAGCCATTGAGGACGTGGTGCTCTGCCGCCGCGACGATGCCGCCGAACGCCTCATGGAACGTGCCCGCAACGACGAAGAACCCTCACTGGCCGCCGCAGCCGATGCGCCGCAGACCGACCGCAGGCAGGTGCCCCTCGAACAGCGGCTGATGAACGCCCTGCGCACGGGGGACGACGAGCACTTGGCCGACGACCTCACCGAGGCCCTGGCCGCTTATGACGCGCCGGGGCACATCATCGAAGGACCGCTCATGCGCGGTATGCAACTGGTGGGCGACCTCTTCGGCGAGGGGAAAATGTTCCTACCGCAGGTGGTGAAGTCCGCCCGTACCATGAAGAAGGCCGTGGCTTTCCTGCAACCCTTCCTCGAACAGCAGAAACAGACCGGTAAGGCCGGCAACGGTTGCTACGTCGTGGCCACCGTGAAGGGCGATGTTCACGACATCGGCAAGAACATCGTGGCCGTGGTGCTCGGTTGTAACAATTTCGACGTGGTGGACTTGGGCGTGATGGTGCCGGCGGAGAAAATCGTGGAGGCCGTGCGTGAACACGGTGCCGAGTTCGTGGCTCTGAGCGGCCTGATTACCCCCTCGCTCGACGAAATGTGCCACACGGCGCAGGCCATGCAGCAGGCCGGTCTGCGCGTGCCGCTCTTTATCGGCGGTGCCACAACCTCAGACCTCCATACGGCGTTGAAAATCGCGCCGCTCTACGACGGCCCTGTGTTCCACGTGAAGGACGCGGCGCAAAATCCCGTGCTGGCCCTGCAGCTGAAAGGCGAGGGGGGCGAGGAACTGATTGCCGAGAACCGCCGGCGGCAGGAACAGCTCGTGGCGGAGCACCGGCGCAAGCAAACTGCCCATCGGCCACAGGAGAACGAAGGCGGCTGTCCGTCTGCCACTGCAGGAACAGTCCGGCGGTTGCACATTGATTGGGACAACGAAACGCTACCCGCACCCTCGTTTACCGGTTGCCGCACGTTGACCGACATCCCCTTGGGCGAGGTGAGAGAACTCATCAACTGGGTCTACTTCTTCAACCTGTGGCGCGTGAAGCGCGGCACGCCCGAGGCCGAGGCGTTGCAACAAGAGGCCGACGCCCTGCTCGACGACCTGCAGACCCGCCATACGTTGCGCGGCCAGGTGGCTTTCTATCCGGCCTATGCCACAGACCACAGCGTGGTTATGCTGAAGAACGGCGAGGAGGTGGAGATCCCCACTCCGCGCCAACGCAGTGCGGCAGCACCCGGCGAACCGCTCCTTTCGCTCTGCGACTTCGTGGCTCCGCTCCCCCAGCGCGACCACTTGGGGGCTTTCGCCGTGACCCTGTCGCCGCAGTTGGTGGCCGAGGTGGAGCGCGCAAAGACGGAAGGCGACGACTACCATTCCCTGATGTTGCAGGCCGTGTGCGACCGCCTGGCCGAGGCGGGTGCCGAATGGCTCCACCGCGAGGTGCGCCGCCGTCTGTGGGGCTATGCGCCCGATGAGCAGCTCTCGCCCACCGACTTGGCCCGGGCTGCCTACCAAGGCATTCGGCCCGCCGTGGGCTATCCTTCGCTGCCCGACCAACAGCAGATTTTCAAGGTGGCCTCGCTCCTCGACTTCGACCGCCTGGGTATCTGTCTCACCGAAAACGGGGCCATGTATCCCCAAAGTTCCGTGTGCGGCCTGCTGTTCAGTCATCCACAAAGCCGCTATTTCGCTTTGGGGTAGTAAAAAATCAATTAAACTGCTAATAAACCTCAAAAGAATACCTCAATCATCCATTTTGCACGGCATAAATGAAAGGTTACGAAGGGAAAGTCTATATATTTGCACATGACAAATAACTCAACTAAAGGAACAATTATGAAAAAGTCGCTATTGTTATTGGTTGCGTGTCTGGCCTGCCTCGGCACATACGCACAGGATGACGACGTATATTTCGTTCCGTCATCAAAGAATAAGACAGTACAGCAAGAACAGCAGAACCCCATGAACCGTTCTACGTATACTCCGATTACCGATGAAGAACAATTTTCTGAAAGTAATTGGGCCAAAAACCGTGGAAACAATGGATGGGACGTCGACGAATACAACCGACGCGGCAAACGCTACAGGGGCGAATGCAGCGACACGGTGAAGGACAACAGTTGCTACGACCAAGGTTATTCCGACGGTTTCAGCGACGGTTACGAGGACGGTTCGTACACCTCGCGCATCGTGCGCTTCTGGTCGCCCCGTCCCGGTGTGTACGTGAGCAGTCCTTATTACCTCGACTATTATGACCTGTGCTACGATCCCTGGTACTACGGCTACTACTCGCCGTGGAGCTGGAGCTGGGGTTGGAGCGGCTGGTACGGTTGGGGCAGCTGGTACGGCTGGCGGCCTTATTACAGTTGGGGTTGGGGCTGGGGTCCCTCTTGGGCCTGGTATGACCCCTGGTGGGGCGGCCCGGGATGGCACCATCACCACCACTACTGGTATCCGTCCAATGCCGAACGCGGCCCGCGCGGCGGCTATATCGCTTATGGCGGACGCCGTGGCACCAACGGCAGTGTGGCTTATGGCGGCAGGGGTAGCGCATCACGGCCTTCCTCCGCATGGGGCACTTCCGGACGCGGCACAACGCAGCGCACTACGCTCGGCGGCACGACCAACCGCCCCTCGCGTTCCTTCGGCAACACCCGGACGACACAGCAGTCAGGTTCTCTCAACCGCTCGTCATCTACACAGCGCAAGGAACAGTCCACATCCCGTCCCTCGCGCTCCTTTGGCAACACTGACAGCAAGAGCTCCAACCGCAGTTCTTCCGAACGCAGTTCCACCCGCAGTTCGGGCAGCCAGCGTTTCTCCTCCTCGTTCAGCAGTCCATCGCGCAGCAGTTTTGGCGGCGGCATGACGGGCGGCGGAGGCCGTAGCTTCGGTGGCGGAGGCGGACGCAGCGGCGGTCGCAGGTAAGCTGACAATCGCATTTTCAATAAAATCCAGCCGGAGGGAATGAGGCGGCGCGCTTGCTTCCCATTCCCGTCGGCTTTCTTCTTCTCATAAAAAGCACTGAACAATGAAGCAAAAATATCTGGCGGCTTTGGCCGCGCTGACCCTGTGCGGCAGTATGCAGGCGCAGGACATCTATAAAGTGGAAATGCTCTCGGGCAGCGACCTGAACGGAACGGCACGCTTCGTAGGCATGGGCGGTGCCATGAATGCCCTCGGTGCCGACCTTTCCACCATGGGCACGAACCCCGCTGCCATCGGCATGTACCGCCGCAGCGACGTGGCCTTCACCGGTAGCACCACCTCGCAACCCAACGGTAGCGACTTCGGCGAAATCAACAAGGTGCGCGCCTCGTTCGACCAGGCCGGATTTGTCTACGCCTGCAAGTTGAACAGCGATGTGCGCTTCGTGAACATTGGTTTCAACTACCAGAAGAAGCGCAACCTGAAGAATTTCATCGGGCTGAACAATATCCGGCTACATGACGGTATGTCGCAGTCGTGGCAGATGATGGATTTGGCCATGGACCTGAACGGCAATTGGCTCGACCTCTCGCCCGAGTCGGACGACTACCGCAAAACCACGCCCTTGGCCGTGGTGGGCTATGACGCGCAGATGATTGCGCCGATTTACGACGAAAACGGCCGACTGACCGGCTACGAACCCAGCTATGCCAACAGCTACGACTATCGCCGGGCCCAGTGGGGTGGAGTACAGCAGTTCGATTTCAACATCTCGATGAACTGGCAGGATCAGGTGTATGCCGGCTTGACGGTGGGTGCCTACAATGTGGATATCCACAGCCGCACGGAATATGGCGAAGTGCTTTACGATGCCGACAACAATACGGATTATTACGGAATGCTCAATGCCGAGTCACTTACCGGCGTGGGCGTGGACGTGAAGCTCGGTGTCATCCTTCGTCCCATCGAAGAGTCGCCCTTCCGTCTGGGCTTCTCCGTCAGCACCCCCACCTTCTTCAACCTGACGCAGCACTCCTACCTCTATATGAACTCCCCCTACGGCTATACCGCCGAGAACGGACAGGAGTATGACCGCACGGAGGCCGATGCCGAAGTGGGCAATTTCGACTACCGCATCTATACCCCGTGGAAGTTCAACCTCAGCATGGCCACTACAGTGGGCAATGTGCTGGCCCTGGATGCCGAATATGAGTTCAGCGGAACGCAGGGCGCACAGGTGCGCTACCCCGACTACGATGACTATTGGTACGACAGCTATTACAGTTCCTCCACCAAGGACAAGGCGTTGGGCAAGGAAATCGACGATTGGACGCAGGCCGTCCACACCTTCCGCGTCGGTGCCGAGCTGAAGCTCGCTCCGGGCGTGTTCGGCCGTGTGGGCTACAACTATGTTTCCTCCCCGTTCAAGAAGGATGCCTTCCTCAACCAGTTCACCGACAGCCCGTCGTATGCCTACAGCACCAACACCGACTATGTGAACCTCGGAAGCATCAACCGCGTGACGGCAGGTCTGGGCTTCAAGTCCAAGCACTTCTATGCCGACTTCGCCTACCAGTACCAGCAGCAGGAGGCTGATGTCTACGCTTTCCATTTGCCCGAGGCCAACGGCGTGACCAACCGCTTGCAAGGCCAGAAAGTGGACCTCAACCGCCACAACTTCATGCTGACCCTGGGATATAAATTCTAATGTTGAAGGTTATAAGGTTATGGTCGCTTCGCTCCCAGGTTATGAGGTTATAAGAATACGGCTTGAGGTAGTCAAGATAGCCGCATCGAGTAACTTTATAACCTCATAACCTTATCCCTCATAACCTCCGAAACTTAAAATTCTAATCTTTTTTTCATAGTATATCGGATGGGCTAATTAGACTTTGAATGCCAATTAGCCCATCTTTTTTCTGCATAGACATGCTGCAAATCAAACATCTCCTTCCGGCCGCCATGCTCCTCCTCGCATCGTGTGCCTCCCACCGTTCGGCCTACCAGCTTTCCGGCGAGTGGAACGTAGTGAACCTGAACGGCACAGAAATCGTGCCCTCCAAGCAAACGCCCTATCTCGGTTTCGATATCAACGAAAACCTCATTTACGGATTTACCGGCTGCAACCGCCTTACCGGCCGGCTCGATGCCGCACAGTTCCTGAAAGGGAAAGCTGAAATCGGCACCCTCGGCATGACCCGGATGCTGTGTCAGGACGACCAATATGAAACCCCGTTCATGGAATGCCTCGGCAAGGTGGCGGTTTCGGAAATCAAGGACAACATGATGTTCCTCAAAGACAAGGACGGCAAAACCCTCATCACACTGAAAAAGAAGTAATCCGACATGGCTACAGTTGACGACAAAAAAATCATATTCTCCATGGTCGGCTTGTCCAAGACCATCAAGCAGACCAACAAGCAAGTGCTCAAGGACATCTACCTGAGCTTCTTCTACGGTGCCAAAATCGGCATCATCGGTTTGAACGGCGCGGGAAAGTCCACCCTGATGAAAATCATTGCCGGGCTGGACACCGACTATCAGGGACAGGTCGTATTCTCCCCCGGTTACACCGTGGGCTACCTGCCTCAGGATCCGCACCTCGACGACAACAAGACCGTCAAGGAAATCGTGCAGGAAGGAGTGCAGAACGTGGTCGATGCTCTGGCCGAGTATGAAGAAATTAACCAAAAGTTCGGCTTGCCCGAGTACTACGAGGACGAGGACAAGATGAACGAGCTCTTTGCCCGTCAGGGAGAGTTGCAGGACATCCTCGATGCCACCGACGCATGGAACCTCGACAGTCGCCTGGAGCGCGCCATGGATGCCCTCCGCCTGCCGCCTGCCGACCAGAAGGCCGAACACCTCTCCGGAGGTGAGCGTCGCCGCGTGGCACTCTGCCGTCTGTTGCTCCAGAAACCCGATGTGCTGCTGCTCGACGAGCCTACCAACCACCTCGACGCCGAGAGCATCGACTGGCTCGAACAGCATCTGAACCAATACGAAGGCACCGTCATCGCCGTCACACACGACCGCTATTTCCTCGACGACGTGGCCGGCTGGATCCTGGAGCTGGATCGTGGCGAGGGCATTCCCTGGAAAGGCAACTACTCCTCCTGGCTCGACCAGAAAACTAAACGGATGGAGCAGGAAGAGAAAGTGGCCAGCAAGCGGCGCAAGACCCTGCAGCGCGAGCTGGAATGGGTGCGCATGGCTCCCAAGGCGCGCCAGGCCAAGGGCAAAGCCCGTCTCAACTCCTACGACAAACTCCTCAACGAAGACCAGAAGGAACGGGAGCAGCACTTGGAAATCTTCATCCCCAACGGTCCGCGCCTCGGTGCGAAGGTTATCGAAGCCCAGCACGTGGCCAAATCCTTCGGCGACAAGGTGCTCTATTCTGACCTCAACTTCACGCTCCCGCCCAACGGCATCATCGGCGTGATTGGCCCCAACGGCGTGGGAAAGACCACCCTCTTCCGCCTCATCATGGGACTGGACACCCCCGATGCGGGTACCTTTACCTGCGGCGAAACCGTGAAGCTGGCCTATGTAGACCAGCAACACAAGGACATTGACCCGGAGAAGACCGTCTATCAAGTCATCTCCGGTGGCAGTGAACTGATGCGGATGGGCGGGCGCGACATCAACGCCCGTGCCTACCTGAGCCGTTTCAACTTCTCCGGAGCCGACCAGGAGAAGAAGTGCGGCGTGCTTTCCGGCGGTGAGCGCAACCGCCTGCAGTTAGCCTTGGCCCTAAAGCAGGAAGGCAACGTGCTGCTGCTCGACGAGCCCACCAACGACATTGATGTCAACACCCTTCGCGCCTTGGAGGAAGGTCTCGAAGCCTTTGCCGGCTGTGCCGTCGTCATCAGCCACGACCGTTGGTTCCTCGACCGCATCTGCACCCACATCCTCGCCTTCGAGGGCAACGGACAGGTATATTTCTACGAAGGCTCCTATACCGAGTATGAGGCTCACAAAGCCAAACGCTTGGGGCTGGAAGCACCGCAGCGCATCCGCTACCGCAAACTCGACGAGTAACGGCAGCCGGCCCTTGCGTCGGCACCCCCTGCCCCGTCCACGCTCTGCATCCGGCTTTCAAGCGGACGGAACCATGGCAAAACTTCAGCGCACTTGGTTCAGGCAAATATCCTGATCCAAGTGCGCTTTATGTGATTATTGCTGTCCGGTAATCAAGGCCGTCAGGCTGCGCTCTGGAGGCTTAACTTGCTGAGATTTCAATGGTTATCGGCATTCTTGGACTTTTACCGGACAGCAATATGTTTAAAACCTGAATTGCAGCCCCCTATAGCTCCACTCGGTTTCAATAATCGTGGTCGTGATAGTATTGTCTGCGGTGATTACGCGCAATGAAGTCAATGTTGCGCGTAAAAATTCTGTTGCCTGTTTCAGAGTGATGGAGAGAGCTGATGTCTCCGTCTTGCAGCATCTCGTTTTCAAGGAGATATTGGAGCAATTCCGGGTGCATGGCCTCGGTATCGCACAGTGCATTGACGGTTTCTTGCTGCATAGTGTCCGCATCACATTTCCGGTAGAACGGGTTGTACGCACACTTGATGGCATGTGTCATGCCGGGGGCGAATATGATGCCTGCTTTCTTTGATATGAATACTACTTGGGGGCCAGTTGGCAACTGTCCGCTAATTTCTTCGATGTCAATTCCCGGAGCGACCTTCTTCAGCCAGTCCTTACGTTGCCTTGCGTTTTCAAAGAAGGCCAGACGTTTTCCGTCAGTTTTTTCCATATACATCGGGAAAACTCGCTCATACGACAATTGGAGTTCTTTATTACGCTCACACCTGAAGTTGTACTGTTCCAAGTCGGCATTGGCTATATACCCATTGATTTCCCAGTCGCAGTTTCCGTACTTCACCAAGGCTGTCGATACATACCGGCCTTTTCGGAACATGTCAGGATATACGTTTTGCAGCTTGTATTCCTCGGCTTTTGAGTCTTTCAGTACTGCGTAGTCCGTGTCGGCATCCACTACCTTAAAGATATCCTGTGTACGGTACTGGAGGTTCCTGAGCCTCTGTGATGCCTCAATCATCCCATTGTTCTGGTACATCTCAGCCAGCCACCAATGAGGGAGCAGGGCCATCGGCCCGATTTCCGTTGTCATGGCGAACGTGGTTTCCGTGTAGTACTGAACTTCCCTTTTGTTTAAATGAATTGTACGCCAGCCTTCTGCCAAATCGTCAAATTCAGCTTCTGCCAGGGGAGAACAGAGCAGATAGGATTTCCTCAGCCATAGAAGCACGCGTTTCAGTTTGAAGAAGTCGTCCGCTTGGTCGGCACGATAGACGAAGTCGTATAACTCATCGTTAATCTCAATCTCATTGTCCTCTGTCAGCACATCCATGATGATCTTGGCCGTGTACTTATCCATTGCCAGAGGGTTGATAAATTGGTCATCAAAATTTCTGGACATGACAATCCATACCAGCAATTCCACCTCTTGGGCGTTCACGTCTTCGTCTTCCAGTACGCCGTCAACTTCGTAGAAAGGCAGCGGACGATGGTAGGCATCCATGTGCAGGCTGACGAACGCGTTCCACAGTCCCAGCTTGGACATCTTGTCTTCGTAGTAAATTGCCACGTTGATGGCAATTTCCTTCCTCAATTCATCCGCACCCGGCAATCTGATGGACAGCCCTTGAATCCTCTCGTAAATCCTGTTTGCTACATCTACATACATCGGACATGGACGAATGCCAGCGGGATAGTAGCCAGCAAAATCTATGGGGAATATAGTCTGTTTCATTATTTTGTTCAAACAGTATTTTGGGGGAAAATTCCAGTTGCAAATATATGCGTTTCCTATAGATTTATCGCTATTTTACGGCACTGAGGAGAAGGATGTGAAAGAGTGAATGTTTTTTTCGGATTAAAAATGCGTATAGAGAAGAGCGAAGTGTTGGGGTGGTGAACGGTGAAATGCACCGTGACATCTTCCTGAGGGGTTGTCTGCCCCAACCTTCCGGTGCCCTCCATAACTTAAGGGGCTTATTGTATGCTGTCCACGTACGTTGAATCCACTATGGCTTCATCGATTTCATCAGGGTAACGGGCGAATGCTTGCAATCTCTCGACATCTTCGTCCGTCAGCCCGGGAATGCCGACATCTTCATGATAATCGAGCAACCACCGGGCTTCCCAGCGGGAGAGCAATGCGTGTTCGTCGGCCTTCAGGTAATAGTAGGCGACTTCCCTTTCATCAACCTTGCCGTTTTCGTCCGGTCTACGACTGAGCTGGCCGAGCATCTTGTACACCATCGGGGTTTTCGCGACAAACTGTTCCAGCTTCGCCTTGTCGGGCCGGTTATTCCCCCGATAGTACAGAAAGGCGTTCAGCAATGTGCCCAAACTGCTTCCACGTTCGGAGGCATCCGTTATGAGTTCCAGGCCACGAATGGAGTCGCCGCTTTGCACACACATAAAACCTAACCAAGCGGATGCGTCGGGACTGTCGTTTGCTGCCAGTTGTGCCATGGCATTGTCTTTCTCTTCTCCCTGTGGCTTATCGCACTTTTCCAACAGGTAGTAGAGGTCTTTGAGGTCGTTGGAATCAGGGATTTGTGTGATGTACTCCTTTTCATCATGAATGGCACCACGGGTTTGCGCTTGTTCTATCATGGCCAGCATTCCGAGAAAATCCTTTTTCACGTCGATTCCGTCCCTGTAGCAGTCGGCCAGTTTCAGATAGGCCTGGCCGTCGCCCCAGCGTGCCCTTTCAATGAGCGCACGGATATCTGTGGTGCCGTCGGCATTCTCTGTGGGCATTCCGGCGTCTTTCACGGCTGCAAGACTCTCTGCCAGTTTCTGGTCAGAACAGGAGGCCAATAGGACCCCGGTCAACAGGATAATTGATTTTTTCATCATTGTACTTTATGTGTTTCAGGATCAGTGAAGATTCGGTTTGTATCAAACAAATGCTTCTTGCGTCTGAGGAACTCGGCCTCATAGTCTGCGGGCAGTCCCAGCATGGCAAGTTCATCGGGGGTGATTGACTTGATGATGCTGCCCAGTCTGGCGGCAATGTCGTCGCATCGGAATTGCTTTTTCTCCACATTGCGGTGTCCCTTCATCTCCGGCACTTCGTCAAACGGCACGGAGGGGTGCATCACATAGTAAAGGGCGATGGCGATGTCCGTGCGGTGTCTGCCCATGGCACAGGCCACATAGAAGCCACCCT
>SFPC01000051.1 GCA_004552195.1 Bacteroidales bacterium
GAAGCGCACCTCATCGAAGGCGTTGCAGGGCATCACCGCCATGCGGATGGGTAAGCTTCTCCGCCGCTTGGGAGCGGAGAAACAGCATCGCCGCTTGGGTAACCGCTATGCCGTGGTGTATCAGTGAGGGCGGAGGAGTATTCCGGAAAGTCCGGATAATCCGGATAATCCGGATATTCCGGATATTCCGGATAATCCAAATTTTTACTAATGTATAGGCAGTCTTACCCAAAGCCAACGGGGAATACACCGCCACAAACTGACGAGTAACCTATACCTCCAATCGATGGTTATAATCGTCTTTCCCTGATGGAGCGCATCCACAATTTGCCGCGCCACCCGTGCGGCATCTAACTGCATCGGATAGGAGCGTCCGTCGTCTATGAGCGGTGTGCGAACAAATCCCGGACGGATGTCGTGGAGTGTGATGTGGCGGATATGCTGCATACGGCGCAACTGCTCCAGACATTCCATGTAATGGTTGACAAATCGCTTCGTGGCACTGTAAGCCGGTGCGGCTCCTAAGCCTTTGGTGCCGGCAATGCTGCTGATGACCGCCAACTGCACGGGTTGTTCGGTTCGTTGCACGCAGCAATGCCACACTGCTGTCATCATGCGGCAGAATCCCACCGCATTCGTTTCAACGGTGAGGAGTTCCTTCGCAGGGTCGAGCCCGGGGTTTTGCCACCCCACGCCGGAGGAATGGAAGTAAAGATCTATACCACCAAGATAGTCAATCAATTCAATGAGTTGGCGGGGTGCTTCTGCTGAAGTAATGTCAATCTGCCTGCACGCCACGATGCCCTCTGCTGCCTGCTTCATTTCCTGTAGCCGCTGCTCATTTCTGCCGCATACGGCCACACGCCAGCCTCTGCGAACCAGTTCTAATGCCACCTCGCGCCCAATACCCGACGTGCCACCCATAACCACGGCCGTCTGTGGGCGTGTTTGCATCAGTGATACTTTATTTCTCATCATTGGTTTAGGCTCCTTCCCTTATTTTCAATAACAAAACTCAGTGAATAGAAAGCAAAAAGCAAATGGATGGAAAAGATTATGTTCCACGCATTTGCTTTTTGTTACCGCCGGAAGCGGTATGTACAACATGTCGAATTTTTAATATTCATCCTCGTTGAAAAGGAAGTCTTCCTTCGTGGGATAGTCAGGCCATACGTCTTCGATGGTTTCATATATCTCACCCTCGTCTTCCAGTTCCTGCAAGTTTTCCACCACTTCCATAGGTGCGCCGGAACGCATGGCGTAGTCAATGAGTTCGTCCTTGCTGGCGGGCCAGGGTGCGTCTTCGAGCTTCGAGGCCAATTCCAATGTCCAATACATAGTCTTGATCTATTTTAGTGATTTAAAGTTTGCGTTTGTTGGATGGGAAAGTATGTTGGGCAAATCCGCCTTTCCGCTTATTGGGTGGGCAAAAATACGCTTTTTCCTGAAAATCCATACAGTTGCTTACATTTTTCTTTCTTCAACACCGTGCAACGCATTTATTTTTTTGGCCAATGCAAATAAATAGTCGGAAAGGCGGTTGATGAAAGGCTCTACTTCGGACCATATTTCGGCCGAAAACGGAATGAGAAGGAGCGACCGTTCGGCGCGACGGCAAACGGCACGGGCTATGTGGGCATGGGCTGCTGTGGAATGGCCGCCGGGCAGAATAAATCCGCTGAAACGGCTCGTCGGCATTCCGTCAATGGCTTGCTCCAACCGGTGTGTGAGTTCCGACAGGGGCTGATGCGGTATGTCATACGGACTTCCGGCTACCCAAGCCCCCACACAAAACAGGACACGCTGCACTGCAGTGAGCAATGCGCGGTCTTCGTCCGTTTCGGATAGCTCTTTATGTTGCAAAAGGGCATGAAGTAATCCCAATGTGGCGTTAAGTTCGTCCAAATCGCCCAGACACACCACCCGTGGGTGGTTTTTGGAAACACGTTGGCCATCTGCCAAATCGGTTTCGCCGTTGTCGCCTTTTTTGGTGTAGAGATTGTTCAATTTAATAATATCAAAGGTAATTCACTACGTAGTGCTGCCGTTGCAGTTCGGGACGGCAGCAAATGACTCCCCAGTCGTAAAGGTCGAAACTCACCTGTGCAGCGGGCTGTTGCAGGAGTTGTTGCCATGCCTTGCGACTTTCAGCGTTTCTGCCCACACCGTAGAGCAGCAACATGCCGCCGGGCCGGACATAATCCAGCAGTGCTACGGCACGGTGCTCCCAAGCCTTCATCGCCACCACCCAATCGGCCGAAAGGCCTTCTTCTATCCACTCCGTATGGCGACTTCCGGCGCGCATACACGCCATCTCCACGCTCTGCGACCCGATGCCCACGGCGACGGCCTGCACAGGGCGCACGTAGTTGGCCAACCGGAACAGTAGCCGGCAGTCCTTACGCCTCAGGATGGTGTGTCCGCCACAACGCGCCTGCTGCCAGAGCCGATCCAGCTCCGGGTAGGCGTAGTAAGCTCCACTTTCGTAAACCACATTGGTTACGAAATGGAAGGCAAAGGGGGAGTGGATGCCATAACCTTGACGGTGGCGGAAGCGGAACAGCCAACGCAGCAGGCGGCAGGGCACATGGTAGAGCGGTAGGAGAAACATAGGGATAATGAATAATTTTTTTAATGAATAATTGCCGAAGTCATGGCCGTAGGCTTATTGTTCATTATTCATTTAATCACTACTCATTGTTCACCAAGGCACGTCCAAGCTCACGGGCGCGTTCCAGTACGTCGGTATCGGGAGCCTGTTTCCATTCCAAAGGCTCACCTACCACCTCCATTTTCATCTTTTCGTTGTAAGCCTCGATTTTTTTCACCGCCTGTCCGCTCCAGGTGAAACCTCCGAAGAAACCCAGCTTGTGGCGGCTGACGTTACGGGCGGCAAGGCGTTTGAGCAAATCCTCCACCACGGGGAAGAGCCCGCCGTTGTACGTAGGGGAACCGATGGCCAACGAACCGTAGCGGAAGATGTCGGCCAGTACGAACGAGGGTTGCGACACGCTGAGATTATGAACGATGATTTTGCGCTGACCGGCCGCTGCGGCACCCTCGGCCACGGCTTCGGCCACGCGCTGGGTATGGCCGTACATCGACCCGTAGCAGATGACGAGGCCCGGCTGCGTTTTGCCCGCCGAAAAGCGGTGGTACACGCTCAGTGCCCGGGGGATTTCGTTCACCCACACAGGGCCGTGCGTGGAACAAATCATTTGGATGTCCAGCGCGGCGAGCTTTTTCAGCCCCGTCTGCACCGGTACGCCGAACTTGCCGAGGATGGCGGCGTAGTAGCGTTCCATTTCGGGCCAGTAGTCGGTAGTGTCCATCTGCGTGTCGACCACGTTGCCATTGAGCGCACCGAAGCAACCGAAGGCATCGCCCGAGAAGAGGATATGCTCCGTTTCGTCGTAGGTCATCATCGTTTCGGGCCAATGGAGCATCGGAGTGAGGTGGAAACGCAGCTTGTGGTGTCCCAGGTCGAGGGTACTGCCTTCCTTGACGGTGATGTCGGCTTCGGAAGTCGCACCATAGTAACCTTGTACCATGCCCATCGTTTTGGCGTTTCCTATGAGGCGAATGCCGGGATAGTACTTGCGGATAAGGCTGATAGAACCTGAATGGTCGGGCTCCATGTGGTTGATGATGAGGTAGTCGATGGGACGGTCACCAATGACGGCGCGGATTTTGTCAAGGTATTCTGCGAAAAACGCCATGTCGACCGTGTCAATCAGCGCCACGCCTTTCTCATCGGCTATGATGTATGAATTGTACGAAACGCCCTGCGGCAGGAACCACAGGCCTTCAAAGCGGTGCTTCACACGGTCGTTCACACCCACATAGTGTACATTTCCTTTCAACTGCATTTTTTCAATTTATAATTTACAATTTATAATTTATAATGTATAATGAAGGCTACGCCGATGGTGGCGTTGGTTCTGCATCGTCCTGTACGACGGTCGTAGACCTCATTTTACATTATACATTTTACATTATACATTAATGAGGACCTTCGCCGTGTCCCCCTTTCCCTGTGCCGCCACTTCCTCGGGCGTACCGACTGCCACCACATAGCCTCCTTCGCGTCCGCCCTCGGGGCCGAGGTCAATCAGGTAGTCGGCACATTTCATCACGTCGGGGTTGTGTTCAATCACCACGATGCTGTGGCCGCGCGCTATCAGGGCATTGAAGGCGGAGAGCAGGCGGCTGATGTCGTGGAAGTGGAGACCCGTGGTAGGTTCGTCGAAGATGAATAGCGTGGGCTCAGATTTTTCCATACTAAGGTAATAGGCCAATTTCACACGCTGGTTTTCACCACCCGAGAGCGTAGAGCTGTTTTGTCCGAGCTTGATATAGCCCAGCCCCACGTCCTGCAGGGGCTTCAGGCGGCAGGCGATACGCTGCTGACCATGGGCCGAGAAAAACTCAATGGCTCGGTTGACGGTCATATCCAGAATATCATAAATGTTCTGCCCCTCGTAGCGCACCTCTAACACGTCGCTCTTGAAACGTTTGCCATGGCAAGCTTCACACTCCAGGATGAGATCGGCCATAAACTGCATTTCCACCTTCACCACGCCTTCGCCTTTACACTCCTCGCAACGTCCGCCGTCGGCATTGAAGGAGAAGAAGGCCGGCGTGAAGTCCATTTGCTTGGCCAGCGGCTGGGCGGCCATGAGCTTGCGTATTTCGTCGTATGCCTTGACGTAGGTCACGGGATTGGAGCGGGAGGAACGTCCGATGGGGTTTTGGTCGACAAACTCCACGGCCTGCACGGCTTTCAAGTCGCCCTCCAACCGCACGAACTCGCCGGGGCGGTCGGCCACCTCGTCGATGGCGCGTTTCATGGCGCGGTACAGGATGTCGCGCACCAGAGTGGATTTGCCCGAACCGCTCACGCCGGTTACCACCGTCAGCACATTGAGCGGAAACTCCACGTCGATGCCTTTCAGGTTGTTCTCCCGTGCGCCTACCACGCGGATACTGCGGTTCCAGGCGCGGCGCGACAGCGGTTTTTCGATACTTTCTTTGCCGAACAGGTAGTTGAGTGTGTGCGACCGGTTGTCCTCCGGCAGCTGATCGGGAATTTTCCCGGCAAACACCACCTGACCGCCCAAGCGTCCGGCTTCCGGACCTATATCTACCAGCATGTCGGCAGCACGCATCATTTCTTCGTCGTGTTCCACCACAATGACGGTATTGCCCAAGTCGCGCAGAGACTTCAACACGCTGATGAGGCGTTCGGTGTCGCGGGGATGAAGACCAATGCTCGGCTCGTCGAGGATGTAAAGGGAACCTACAAGCGACGACCCCAAAGAGGTGGCCAAATTGATGCGCTGGCTCTCTCCGCCGGAGAGGGAGTTGGACAAGCGGTCGAGGGTGAGGTAGTCTAATCCGACTTCGCTGAGGAAATGCAGACGGCTTCTGATTTCGGTGAGCAGGCGTTTGGCCACTGCTGCGTCGTGTTCGCTGAGCTCCAGGTTGTCAAAGAAAGGCAAGAGTTCTTTCACGGGCCACTTCACTAACTCGGTAATGGCGCGGCCGCCCACCTTGACATACTCTGCCTCGGGTTTGAGGCGCGAACCGTGGCATACGGGACATTCCGTGCGACCCCGGTAACGGGCCAGCATGACGCGGTACTGGATTTTGTACTGGTTGCGCTCTAACATGCGGAAAAAAGCGTCCACCGTTACCTGTTCCTCTTCCGGCAGGGCCTGTTCGCTTTCGTCGCCATGCCACAAGATGGCCTTCTGTTGGTCCGTCAACTTATAGTAAGGCTCAAAGATGGGAAAGCCTTTGGGTGATTGGCGCCGAATGAACTCTTCGCGCCACTGTCCCATTTTCTCGCCGCGCCAACACACCACTGCGCCGTCGTAGACGCTCTTGGAACTGTCGGGCACGACGAGACGTTCGTCTATGCCGATGACCTTGCCAAACCCTTCGCAACGGCTGCACGCCCCCACGGGGGAGTTGAAGGAAAACATCTGATCGTCAGGTTCGCGAAAGCGGATGCCGTCGGCCTCAAAGCGGATGCTGAAACGATGGAGCAGCCGCGCGGGATAGAAACGGAGCATACACTCGCCATCGCCCTCGAAAAAGGCGGTCTCCACGGAGTCGGCCATGCGCGAGAGCACATCTTTTTCCGAGCTCACGCTCAGGCGATCAATGAGGAGGTAGATTTCCTTTCCTTCCAAAGGCTGGTCCATCACGTCCTCCACGCGCACCATTTCGCCATCCACCTCCAAGCGGGTGAGACCCTGCTGCAGGTTGATGGCCAGTTGCTCTTGCAACGTACGCCCCGTCCTGACCCGCAGGGGAGCCAGAACGGTGAAGCGCGTGCCCGGCGAATAACTCAGGGCGCAGTCGATTACATCCTGCACGGTGTGGCGTTTCACCTCCTGACCGCTCACAGGTGAGAAGGTGTGGCCCACGCGGGCGTAGAGCAGGCGCAGGTATTCATATATTTCTGTGCTGGTGCCGACCGTACTGCGCGGATTGCGACTCGAAACCTTCTGTTCGATGGCGATGGCAGGGGGCAATCCTTTGATGTAGTCGCACTCGGGCTTGTGCATCCTCCCCAGGAACTGGCGGGCATAGGCCGAAAGACTTTCCACGTAGCGGCGCTGGCCTTCGGCGTAGAGGGTGTCGAAGGCCAATGAGGATTTGCCGGAACCGGAAAGACCGGTGAAAACAACAAGGCGGTTGCGGGGAATTTCCAGGTCAATGTTTTTCAGGTTGTTCACCCTTGCGCCTTTGATGATGATGCTTCCGTTGCTGCTCATGGGAATGGAGTGGGGTAGAGGAATTATGTATTTTTGTCAGCCTGCAAATTTAGTGCATTTTGTAAGGCTCGCCACGTTACAACGAACGGTTTTTTCACGGAAAAAGTTGGAAAGGAAAAAGCATTTCAGGGAAACGAACTTCGGTGGCAGGACTGTGTCGGCCGGTTACGGACTTCCCTTGGGCGACAACGTTCTTCGCCACTTCAACCCGCAACGCTCGTTTGCAGCTTTCCGCCCCGGCTACCGACCGGTTTGAACTTTTCCACACACCTCCCTGCACCGTTTATTTTAACTATACATTCTTTCTTTTCTTTTGATTATAAAAAGAAGAAAATAGTGATGCTGATATGTATTGTCTGTGGAAAGTGTGGAAACTAAGAGGAGAAAAGATTTGGCCGGTAAGTTCTCCACGTTTTACACGCTGTTTCCCACTTTTCTTTCCACAGCTTCAACATGTCAGTTAGCCCTTTTGTAAAAGGCTTTCTTGAAGGTAGCGGCATTACTTATCCACAGACTGTGGAAAACTGCCGGGTGAATGAAAAAAGTTTCCCTTTGGGTACGGAAAAAGCTGTGTAAAAAGCCCGAAAACGGTGGGAAAACGGGTGGGAGTGGTGGAAAACAAAAAAGGCTCTTGGAGGCGGTCAGCCGCCTCTTGCTTCCACATGCGTTTCAACAGCTTTTCCACGGTTTTTCCACAGGGTTGTGCACAGTATTTTGGGAACCGGTGTTACCCTGACGCGTTCCCGGGCCAAAAAAGCACAGTCTTTTCGCCGTATGCCGGCAGGGCATGCAGAAATTGTCTATCTTCGCAGCCGTTTTAAAACGATAAACTATGCGAAAACTGACTGTGGAGGATTTGCACCGCTTGGAGGTGGACGATTTCAAGGAGGCGCGGAAGCTGCCTTTGGTCATGGTGCTCGACAACGTGCGCTCGCTGCACAACGTGGGCAGCGTGTTGCGTACAGCCGACGCTTTCCGGCTCGAAGAGGTGGTGATGTGCGGCATCACAGCCACACCGCCTTCGGCAGAAATACACAAGACGGCGCTGGGGGCGGAAGATTCCGTCAGCTGGCGTTATGAGGCCGACACACTCCAGGCTGTCCGCCAGCTACAGGAGCGGGGCTACGTGGTGCTCGCTGTGGAACAGGTGGAAGGCAGCCTCAAGTTGGGCGAGTTCGAGCCGCTGCCCGGAAAACGCTACGCTTTGGTGATGGGCAACGAGGTGAAGGGGGTGCAGCAGAACGTGGTGGATGCCTGCGACCAGGCCCTCGAAATTCCGCAGTACGGCACGAAACATTCGCTCAACGTGAGTGTGACGGCAGGTATAGTGATGTGGGAATGGGCACGTAAGTGGAAGGCAGACTGACAGCCGACCGTTTTTTCATCCTTCTTGTTTTACAATTCAATATATATGATTTCATGAAATATCCAGTGATAGCCCTCGACTTGGACGGCACACTTACCAACAACCGCAAGGAGGTGACACCGCGCACCCGCCGGGCGTTGGCACGGGCAGCGGCTCAGGGAGCCGTTGTGGTGCTGGCTTCCGGACGACCCACCTATGGCATAGCACCGGTGGCGGAAGTGCTGGCGCCGGACTGCCCCGAAATTTACATCCTTTCCTATAACGGCGGAAAAATCGTGCATTGGTCTTCCCACCGCGAGCTTTATGCCAAGCATTTGCCCGATGAGGTGTTACCCCTCTTGGTTCATTACGCCGAAACCCACCGTTATGCCCTCGTGGGCTACAAGGACAACCGCATCATCACGCAACGGCCCGACGACCCCTACGTGGCGGAGGAAGCGCGTATCAACCGGATGGAAATATGCGGCGTGGAGAAGTTGCTGCCGAACATAGAAAAGCATCCGGTGAAGCTGCTCTTGACAGGACATCCCGATGAGATGATGCGGGCGGAGCAGGAATTGGCCCTGCTCTTGGAAAACAGGATGGACGTGTTCCGCTCGGCACCTTTCTTCTTGGAGCTGGTGCCCAAGGGGATAGACAAGGCACAATCTTTGCAGCGGCTGTTGGCTCATTTGCAGCTCACGCCTTCCGACCTCTTGGCCTTTGGCGACGGTTACAACGATTTGTCCATGATCAAGCTGGCCGGTATGGGCGTGGCCATGGACAATGCGGCTCCCGAACTGCGTGCCGTGGCCGACCGCATCACGCTGTCGAACGAGGACGACGGGGTGGCCGTCGTATTGGAAGAGTTGGAGCGCGAAAATCAGGAGTAAGTATGCCAATAGGCAAAGCAAAACCACCGGAAGGACAGACAATTTTTCCTTCCGGTGGTTTTGCTTTGCCTATCGGCGGTATTTTTAGGAATGAATATCCTCGGTTTCAAGCAGAAAGCGGATTGGATAGGTAAAGGATATTTACGCTTCCAACTTTGTCTTATAGACCAAGGCGTACATTCTGATTTGTTTGATCATGGATAGAAGGCCGTTCGAGCGGGTGGGCGACAGGTGTTCCGTCAGTCCGATGCGGTCGATGAAGTAGAGCGGACTGTCGAGGATTTCCTGCGGCGTGTGGTGCGTTACGGCGCGGATGACGAGCGACACCATGCCCTTCACAATCAGTGCGTCGCTTTCGGCGCGGAAGTCGAGGAGGCCGTCGTGCGCTTCGCAGACAATCCACACGCGGCTCTGGCAACCGTCGATAAGGTTCTGGTCCGTTTTCTCCTGTTCCGCCAACGGTTCCTGCTCTTCGCCCAAGTCAATGAGCAGTTGGTAGCGGTCCATCCAATCGTCGAGGCAGCAAAATTCCTCGATTATCTCTTCTTGTATTTCGTTGATAGTCATGATGCAAAAGGTTTAGGAGGTATTCTAAAAATTAGTATGAGGGTTTTTGCTATTCTATAATAGAAAAAGAAGCATCCAAGCGTATATAGAACACCCCTTAAGGTTTTTCAGAAAGAAACTGCAAGAGCGTCTGTCCCACGCCCTTCAGCGTTTCGCGTGAGATGTTTTCGGGCGTGTCCTGTGTGGTGTGCCACGTCGCCCCGAAGGTGTGTTCGCCCTCCACGTAGGGTATGATGTCGATGGTCGGGATGCCGGCCACTTCGTTCATCGGTACGTGGTCGTCCTGGGCATATCCGCCCTGCTCGGTGAGGAAAAGCTGCGACGCGCCGGCACGTCCGGCTGCGTCCCACACCTGTACCATCACCTCCGAGGCATAACGCATGGAGATGCCCTCGAAGCAGAAGCGCGCATCGCGGCCTCCCACCATGTCGAGCAGGATGCCGAAGCGCGCCTTGTAGCCCGGCACGTGCGGATGGGCGGCCCAGTACTGCGAGCCGAGGCACCAATCGGAGCCGTTTTCCATTTCGTCCGTCTCGCCCCAATAAGGCATACCGTAGTCCTCCGAGTCGAAGCAGATAAAGTCTATGCCGAGTTCCGGCTTCAGCTCTTCCAGTTTGCGTGCCACCTCCAGCATCACCGCCACGCCGCTGGCACCGTCGTTGGCCGCCATCACCGGCTGCCGGTGGAGCGACGAGTCAGGGTCAGCGTCGGCCCAGGGACGGCTTTCCCAATGGGTGCAGATGATGATGCGGTCCGCCAGTTCCGGGCGATAGGCCGCGATGATGTTGCGCGTGTGCAGCACCTTGCCGTCCCAGGCTTTCTGGTCCGCACGCTGCTCGCTGACCGACAGGCCCAGGGCTTTGAAACGCGCCACGATGTAGTCGCCGCAGCGGTCGTGGGCTGCAGAGCCCGGCACACGCGGACCGAAGTCGCACTGCGCCACGACGGAAGCGTAGGCCGAGTCGGCATCGAACTGCACCTGCGTTACGGCAATCGTGTCGGTGTCCTGACCGGAGGAAGTCTGGCTTTGGTTTTTACAACCCGTGAATGTGGCCAACATAATCAACAGGAAGGAAAAGGATATAACTTTCATCGTTGGTGAAAATTGGAGTGTAGAGGAAAGTGGTAAGATATTTTACGTTGAAAACAGATTAAGCTTGTACGGAAGGAAGTCCCAAGAGGCGGAATGCTTGTGCTGCACTCCTTTTTTCCCTTTCGATGAGCGTCAAAGGTGAAGGTGCATTTTGCGTTGCTCGTGGTAGAGAGCCATCACGCGGAGGAAATTCTTTCCCCACACCTTTTCCAAATCCTGCTCCGTGAACCCTTCGTCCAAGAGCCGGCGTGTAAAGTTGGGCAGCTCTGATGCCGATGCCAGTCCCGGCACTCCGCCGTCGCCGTCGAAGTCTGTGCCGATGCCCACGTGGTCGATGCCCGCCACCTCCACCATGTGCAGCAAGTGGCGCACCGCGTCGTCGATAGTGGCCTGCCGTCCGTCGGCAGCATCGTGGAGAAAACCCTCGTAGAGCGTCACCTGCGCCACGCCCCCTGCCGCTGCCAATGCGCGGAGCTGGTCGTCGGTCAGGTTGCGCGGGTGGTCGCACAGCGCGCGGCTTGAAGAATGGGAACATACAATGGGCAGCTCGCTCACCTCCAAGGCTTGGTAAAAAGAAGTTTCGGCGGCATGACTCAGGTCCACCATCACACCGCAGCGGTTCATTTCCCGGATGACTTCGCGCCCGAACGCCGACAAGCCGCCGTGCAGCTGTTGCGAGCGGCGCGCCGAGTCACAAATCAGGTTGTCGCCGTTGTGGCACAAAGTGATGTAGACGATGCCCATCCGTGCGAAGCGTTCCACCTGCCCCAAGTCTGTGCCCAAGGCATAGCCGTTTTCTATGCCACGCATCACCGAAAGCATCCCGTTGCGCTTGTGTTCGTAAAGCTCTTCCACGCTCTGCGCCAAGGCCACGCCGGGTGCGTCCGCCACGCGGCGTTCTATTTCGCCGAGTGTCTGCACCGCCTGTTCGTTGGCCGCCCGGTGACCTTCGTCCGTCAGCTCTCCTTGCGGCAGATAAGCCACCATAATCGTGGCATCGAGCTTTCCTTCGCGCATTTTGGGGAAGTCCACCAGCAGTTGCGGGTCGCGGTGCGTCAGGTCCACCCCTTTGCTGAAAAACATCGGCGTGTCGCAGTGCGAGTCAAGCGTGAGGATGTGGCGGTGCGTCGTTCTGACGCGCCGGAACGCGGCAGCCTGACTGACGAAATGCTCAAACAGCGGTTGCATCCGGCGGTCGCCTTCCAGGATGAAGCATTCCGGATGCCACTGCACACCCATGGCGGGCTTCTGCTCCGTACTCTCTATGGCCTCGATAACGCCGTCGGCCGAGCGGGCCGTCACCCGGAAGTGCGGCCCCGGGTCTGCCACCGCCTGGTGGTGGAAAGAGTTCACCGCAACGACATTTCCGAGCAGCTGGGTCACCAAAGAGTCCGCCTCCGCCCTGACCGTGTGCGTGGCCTCCCAGCGCGGTGCGTCCTGCGAATGTTTCAGCAGTTGACATTCAGGATGTGCGGTAGCCATGTCCTGCTCCACGCGGCCTCCCAAGGCAGCCGCCATCACCTGGATGCCCCGGCAAATGCCCAGCAGCGGTATCTGTCGGTCGAAAGCCAGGCGCGCCAGCACCAGTTCGCAGGCATCGCGCTCCGGATTGATGCCGCCGAGTGCCGCCACCGGCTCCTCGTCCAGCCAGAGCGGGTTGATGTCCGCGCCGCCCGAGAGCAATACCCCGTCCACGCGGTCGAGCAGTTGCACCAGCTCCGTTCCCGGTTTGCGGCAGGGCGGCACCACCACCGGCAGTCCGCCCGCAGCCTCTACCGCCCGGAAATAGCCCGGCAGGAGCTGCAGCCGGTCGTCGGCAAAGTTGCCCGTGATGGCGATGAGCGGCTTCTGTTCGCGCCACCCGTGCAGGCTTTCTCTGCTGAGGCGGTCGAGTGCATCCGCTAAATGGAAAAGTGACATGAGAAAAAGTGTTTATTTACGATTGGTGTCCTGGTCCTTTGGGGAACCATCCTTTCCGCACCCGTTGGCGCTGTTCAAAGAGTTCCAGAATGGACCACAGACATGAAAAACCCGTTACGCCCAAGAGCGAAGCGGCGAATACGTTTTCTATGAAGAAGGCACCGACTATGGCGCCGATGCCTGCAAGCAGGAACACCCACCACGGGCGGGTGCCGAAGTAATATTCCGTTTTGATAACTATGGGGTGGAAAATACCGATGACCGCAAAGGTGGCCAAACCGATAAGTGGCCCTGTGTAAGACATAAGCGGATGATGGGGAAAGTCAGTTTCAGAAATCCAGGTTTTCGATGGTAACGGGAACCGTCCGGCTGATGCTCTGTTCGAGCGATATGAGCGTTTCGGTCGATATGACTCCTTTGATTTCCTGTATGCGGTTGTTTAGCAAGTCCATGAGGTGCTCATTGTCGCGCGAATACAGCTTGATGAGCATGGTGTACGGGCCGGTGGTGAAGTGGCATTCTACTATTTCGGGTATTTTCTCCAGTTCCTCGGCCACGCCTTTGTACATTGAGCCGCGCTCCAGTTTGATGCCGACGTAGGTGCAAGTGCTGTAACCGATGCTCTTGGGACAGACGTTGTAGCCCGATCCGGTGATGATGCCGGCTTCGATGAGCCGTTGTACCCGTTGATGGATGGCAGCCCGCGAAACACCACATTCGGCGGCCACATCTTTAAAGGGAATACGCGCGTTGACCGAAATAATCTTCAGGATTTTCAAGTCAAGCTGGTCTACTTTTTCCATAGTAAGGATATATTTTCTTTAAGTAACATTTACGCAAGCAAAGGTACTGGTTTATTACAATCTGACAAATTTTGCCGCGATAAAATAGCCTTTTCTTTGTTTGCAGGCATAAAAAACGTGAAATGTAACGGTGAAGTGTGGCAAAATATAACTTGTTCAACTTTCGATACTTCCGAAAGTTGAGGTTATGAGAGATAAGGTTATGAGGTTATAAAGTTACTATTTGAATGGATTGTATTCAGGCGTTACAGTAGTCACTCTAACCTTATAACCTTATAATCTTATAACCTTATAACCTTATAACCTCATAACCTTATAACCTTATTCCTCCGCCTCGTCCGTCAGTTCCTCGGGCAGCGAAGCAGAAGGTGTGAGTCCTTTCTTTTTCCATCCCTCCAGCTGGCTCACGATGTTGCCTCGCCCCGTGGAAAGCTGGCGGAAGGCCTCGTCGTAGGTGCGCTGCAACTGGTTCAGGCCATTGCCGATTTTGACGAAATTCTGGGCAAAGGTGCTGAACTTCTTGTACAGCTTGTCCGCCGAACAGTAAATCTCGTTCACCGAGCGGCTTTGCAGTTCGCTCTGCCACAGGTTGTGCGCCAGCTGCAAGGCCATGAGCAGGTTGGTCGGGTTGATGAGGATGAT
>SFPC01000006.1 GCA_004552195.1 Bacteroidales bacterium
TTCCCTCTGATTTTCAGAGGTTATGGTGTGAAGGATTGAATTTCAAAACATTCACACGGACGGTGAACTGACTTTTCCTGATTTTGGTTGACCGTTTTTTCCGTTATTTTCTGCTTTCGGTTTACCGTTTCCTGAGAACGTTGACCACTTCCCAAAGCGGTTGACCTTTGAGGTCAGAACAGCCCCTTCAGTCGAACTGGCAGCGATGCCATAGTGCAGTCTGCCTGCTGGGGGACAAACAGGAGCGCCTTTTGGGGGACTAACTCAGGCAGGGCTCGATGCCCTGTCTGAGTTAAGGTTTCCGCTGGTGGCATAAACCATCGCGCTTTGGGGGACAAGCGCGAAGGTACACGCTTTATTCTAACATGCACCCTCATCAGGCCGTTTTTTCCATAAATTTTGCAACGGGCCGTGTAGCCGGTGTGCCTGCGATGGAGTAAGCATCCCAATGCTCCTGTGGGGGCGCTGCCCGTTGTAGAACTGGATGAACCGCCCTATGCGCTCCCGTGCCTCCTGGATGTCGCGGAAGCGGCGGGAGGGGTAGACGAGTTCCTGCTTGATGATGCCGTTGACACGTTCAGCAACTGCGTTGTCCGTGGGATTGTGGTCCTCCGTCATGCTTATCAGTGCACCGCGGGACTCCAGCTCGAAAACGTAGGCATTGGAACAATACTGGATGCCCCGGTCGGAATGGTGGACCAGTCCAGACAGGTCTTCACCCGCCTGCCCTATAGCCTGCATCAGGGCCTCCACGGAGTAGCGGGCCTGCAGGCTTTCAGAGAGACACCAGCCCACGATCTTGTGGGAGTAGGCATCCGTTACCAGATGCAGATAGCAGCAGCCCTCTTCAATCTCGATGTAGGTAATGTCACTGACCCACAGGGAATTTGATGTTATCGGCCGTATCGTTTTGGCTATGTTCCGGTACTTGTGGAAACGGTGGTTGGAGTTGGTCGTGTGGCGGGGTCTGGCACGGGGAAGCGTCAGGTTGCAGCGGAACAGCAGCCTGTAGAAATTGTCACGCCCGGGGACCTTGCCGGAGCCGAAGGCGTCCTTCATCATGAGCCAGAGCTTGTAGCCGCCCAGCATCGGGTCTTCCTTGCGGAGGGACAACACCGAACGGTATATCTGCTGCTCGAGGACGAGACGCTCACCGGTCCGTTTACGGGACTTGTAATAGGCCTGCTTCGTGAAGCCAAGCAGTGCACAAGCGCGGGTTATGTTCAGGCCTCTGCGCTCGCGCATAAAGTCTACCGCTTGGCAGCGGAGTTTTTTCGTACAGGCATGCCGTGCTCCTCCGCAAGGTCTATCAGCACGTTCAGTGCCTCCACCTTCAGGTTCGCTTCCGCCAGCTCACGCTCTTTCTCCTTGAGGGCCTTGCGCAGTGCAACCAGCTCCTCGTCCTTGGTCAGGTCCTTCATCGTTGCGTATTTTTTCAGTTCTCGCTGTAAAGATACGATTGTTTTCCGGGTTGAACTGTAACGGCTCACCCAAACGCTGAAGGTACTTTCCAACACACCGTATTTCTGGGCGATGTCTCTTTGGCTCTTAGATGTGTGAAGGTACTCCTCCACTATGCGGTTCTTCTCCGCACGACTGAATTTTGATAATGGCATTGTACTAAAATTTGATGGTTTTTTGGCATTGTACTAAAATTTGATGGTTTTTTGGTCAACCTATTTCAGTACAAGACACGCCGGCAACTCCTGTGAAGGGTTGAATAATTAACATTATTTCATTGTTTGGCCTAAGGTGTTTCTGCCATATTCTGCTCCAGTCGTAGCAGTTGCGCGTTTTAGAGAGAGTAGCCCCTCCGGCATGTGGAAACGGGGGTATCTACAAGAGAGAAATGACGGGAAAAAACGACGTGTTTCGGTCTGGATTGACCCGAACGGGGCGTGCGTCCGAGTGTGAATGCTTGCCATTCAAAGCCTTCACACCGTTTATTACTGAAAATCAGGAAGAAATGGGCTGTCTGTGAAGGGATGAATGATTTTTTCGGGAAATAAAATACGTATATATGCGCGCGCGTAGGGAGCTTGAACACCATATTCCGGCACCCTTCACTGTTCCCCGCCTGCTCGGGGGATGGGGCGCGGCTGCCGGGAGGTAAGAATAAAGGCGATATGCCGTTTGCATATCGCCTGTTTCTGTTTTCGATAGGTATTAGTCATTAAGGTAAAAAGATTGCCTTTAGGATAACGCTGCAAATGTAGAGGGTATATTTGTAAAAAACAAATTTATCATCAATATTTTGCAATTTTATTTCTTTTGTGTGAATAGCGCAGGCAGCCTCTCGCTCAGAAGTCAACACTGAGCCGCAAATTCAGCTGCCGGCCCGTGAGATAGTTGGGCACGGCATACTGGTTGTCGTTGATGTCCGTTACCCAGTAGTACGAGTTGACATTGTCTATGCCAAAGATGTTGAAACAGTCCACTCCGAGCCACAGGTTCTTGACCCATTTGCCCATGCCTTGGGCAATGTGGTGGTCTTCGTTGTTGAGCAACCGGTAACTCATGCCAATGTCCACACGTTTGTAGGCCGGGGCGCGCCAAGTCTGCTCCGTGCGTTCCGAATGGGGGCGGCCAAACGGCAGACCGTCGGCAAATGCAGCCTTGAGGGTGAAACGCCAGCGCGTGGAGCCGGGAAAATAGTCGGTGAAGTAAAGCGAAACATTGTAGAGCTGGTCCGTGGGGCGGGGTATCCACCGGGTGCCGATTTTCTCCTTGGTACGCATCAGCGAGAGCGTGAGCCATGAATCCGTGCCCGGCACAAATTCGCCATACAGCTTGAAGTCGATGCCCGCAGCATAGCCTTTGGCTACATTGCGCCCGTTGTAGATGACGCGGACATTGTCGACCGTGTAAGGAATGAGGTTCGACATGGCCTTGTAGTAAGCCTCGGCAGTAAACTTGAACGGACGGTTGTCCACACGGAAGGTATAGTCTGTTCCCAGCACAAAGTGGACTGAGCGGGGCGACTTGATATTGCGGTTAAGCTCCACGGTGGCCATGCCGGCCTGCATGACGGTGTCTTTCAGCTCCTTGTAGAACGGTGCCTGGTAGTAGAAGCCCGTGGCGAAACGGAAGGTCCAATGGTCGGAGAAGGCCGGCAGCAGACCGATGGAGGCGCGCGGCGAAACGAGCGTTTCCTTGTTCCACGTCCAATGGCTCAGACGCAACCCGTACGTGAGGTTGAACAGTCCGGCTGTGGTCTTGAACCGCCAACTGTCCTGAAGGAAAAACGCCAGACGGGTGGAGGAGATATCAGCCTTGGAACGCAGACTGTAAATCAACTTCATCGTTTCCGGATCGGTGGGGAGGGAATAGCCCATGGAGTCGCGCATTTCCCATTCGCGCGCATTTTCGTGAATGGTTTCGCGGTTCCAATCCATACCTGCCTGCAGGGTGTGGCCGGTCAGCTTGGTGCGGAAGCGCAGACCGGCGTTGAACACGCGGGCGCGCAGCCGGTTGCGGGCATGCTCCCTGTAAGTTCCTACACCAAGCTGTTCCTGTCCCGTAGCCTCGTTGAGCCAGTACTCACCCTGGATGTCGAATGTTTCCTGCTCCTTGGTGGCGTACGAAGACAGCTGGAGTGCCAGATAGGTGTCGGGATTGAAGTGGCGTGTCAGCGTGGCAGCTCCGAAGAAGGTGCGGAAAAAGTCCTTTTCCTTACCGTCGAAATATACTTTGAAGGTCTTGGCATCTTCCAGCGTGCCAAATTTTGTTTCACGGCTTTCCGGCTCAAAATTGTATTGGTTGTCCGATATGTTACCCAGCACATCCAACGACCACCTTGCGTTGGGCCGCCACGAAAGATAGGCTTGATAATCAAGGAAGGAAGGGTCGTATTCTCCGTCCGTGTCGGTCGTTCCCATCAGGTAGCGCGTGGTTTTGTAGCGCAGGGAGGTCATCAGGCTCACCCGTTTGTTGCCCCAGCCCACATAGGCTCCGGCTCCCAGCATGGAGGCTTGCGCAGAGGCTTCGAAGGCTTCGGGACGCTTGTAGGTGATGTCGAGCACAGACGACATCTTGTCGCCATAACGAGCCTCGAAGCCGCCGGAAGAAAAGCCGATGCTCTCCACCATGTCGGAGTTGATGACGGAAAGTCCTTCCTGCTGTCCGGAACGAACCAGCATGGGGCGGTAAACTTCTATGCCGTTGAGGTACACACAGTTCTCGTCGAACGAGCCGCCGCGCACGTTGTACTGCGATGACAACTCGTTGTGCGTCGAAACGCCTGCCTGTGTCGCAATGATTTCCTCCACGCCGTTGCCGGTGGTAGAGGGAGCCAGTTTGGTGTCGGGCTTGGTGATGCGCTGCACCGTTCCTGTCTGCACGCCTTGTCCGGTAACAACGGCTGTTCCCAGTGTGCTACGGTCGTAGAGTGGCATTACCACATCCAACCGCACCGAATCGGCCGGCGAACGCAACAGACGGCGGCGCGTTTCGTAGCCTATCATGGAGTAGACCACTCTCACGGAGTCGGCCGACTGGCACCATAGGGAATACTCGCCTTTGAGATTGGTCATGGTCAGGGCATTTTGTCCCGTTACGCGAACTGTGGCCAACTCAATAGGCTGCCCGGTATCGTCCTTTACCGTGCCGAATATGCGGGTGCGTTGCTGTGCCAATAGGTCGCCGCTCCAACTCCACGACAGCAGCAACAGGCACAGGAATGTCAGGTTCTTGTAGAAAACTATCATAATAACACTAACGTAAAGCTTTGGGATTTATTGTAAATCGCCGGCAGACTTCTTGCGAGGGAAGAGAAAAAGTGGCTTATCCCGACTTCCTGACAAAAATATAAGCAGTGAGGTTTAAAGCCATTACGGAAAAATTGACGTTTCGTTTTGTTGTAACAAACTTTTATCCTACTTTTGCACCCGCATTTGGTTCCGTAGCTCAGTTGGATTAGAGCAACGCCCTTCTAAGGCGTGGGTCTTGGGTTCGAACCCCAACGGAATCACGAGGACGCTAACTGCGAGAAATCGCGATTGGTGTCCTTTTTTGTGTTGCATAGTTTATTTCTCGGAAGTAGTGGTTGTAAACGAACAAGTTCCTGACAGGGCGGCTAATGGGGGATTTTGGGGGTTACGCGGCAGTTTCGTTTGGGTGGAGTCGGAAAGAGGGTGAAAAACGGCCTCCTTACGTCTGAATGGATGAAGGAGGCCGAAAAAATGTATAGAAGGATGATGGCGTTAACCATCCATGCAGTCAAAAAACACTGGTGGATAGAAGATTTTCTTAGCCTTCAGCAACCTGCAGCCACACTTCCGAGAGGGTGGGGTGGGCATGAACGGTTGCAGCCAGTTGGCCGAGTGTGCCGCCCATGTTCATCAGCAGTGCGATTTCGTGGATAAGTTCAGCTGACTGTGCGCCCAGCACGTGTGCACCCAGCACCTTGCCTTCGGGTGTGCAAACCACTTTCAGGAATCCGTCGTTGCCCGCATCCATGGTCAAAGCCCGGCCATTGATACGGTAAAATCCTTTCCGCACCAAAGCATCGGGGCACTGCTGGCGTGCCTGTTCTTCCGTCAGTCCCACTGTGGCAGCTTCCGGCGTGGTGAACACGGCTGCCGGAATGGGCGATGGGGTAGCCGGCAGGGGATTACCGAGCATGTGGTCCAATGCACGGAAGCTCTGGTACGTGGCCGCATGAGCCAGTTGGCACAGGCCGTTGATGTCGCCGACGGCGTAAATGCCCGGCACATTCGTCTGGTAATGTTCATCCACCTGTATGCCGCGCGGCGTGAAGCCTATGCCCGCTTCCTCCAGGTTCAGGCTTTCCACATGGGCTTGCCGGCCTACCGCCATGAGAGCCACATCGGCCAGTGCCTCGTGAACGGCAGCGCGTCGTTCGTAGCTGATGTGCAGCAGTCCGCCTTGCGTCTCGTCGGCATGGATGGCCGTGACCGGGGCATCGGTGATGATTTCCACCCCTTGTTTCTTCAGTGCCGTGCGCAGGCGTTTAGCAATGTCGGCATCGAAGGCAGGGAGGATTTCCTTGCTGTATTCAATCACGGTGACTTTGGAACCCAGCGTTTGGTAAATGCAGGCAAATTCCAGACCGATGACACCGCCGCCGATGACGCACAGCCGTTCGGGCACGTGGTCGAGCGACAGCATCTGCTCCGAAGTGAGCACGCCGGGCGTGTGAGCGCCGGGAATAGGCAGGAATTTGGTTGCCGAACCGGTGGCAATGAGGACATAATCCGCCACCACCGTCTCCTCGCCGATGATGACCGTGTGCGGATCGCCGGGCAGGAAACGCGCCAGTCCGTCGTGGAAGGTAATGCCCGGCGTTTTCAGCAACGTCTGGATGCCTTGGCGCAGCTGGTCGAGGATGCGGTTTTTGCGTTCAAGCGCAGCTTGCATATCGAACGATACGCAGTCAGCCTGTATGCCGTAAGCGGCAGCGGCGCGTGCCTGCTGCACGATGTGGGCGGTATGGCACAAGCATTTCGTGGGGATGCAGCCCTCGTTGAGACACGTGCCGCCCAAGTGGCCGACTTTGTCCACAATATGTACGTCCAAGCCGGCTTTGGCTGCCCGCACGGCACATTCGTAGCCGCCGGGGCCGGCGCCGATGATGAGAAGTGTTTTCATGGAAACGATAAGAGGAATATTTGATAGGATAGGGACGAAAAAAGGCGGGGTGCCCCCTGACAGCTTATACGCTATGCAGAGAGCAACCCGCAAGGAAAACAGTTAGAATACGAATTTGGCGTCTTTGACAGCCTTCACGTCGTCCAGTCGGCGTACAGGCGTGTCGTGCGGCGCGTCGCGTAGCAGTTCCGGATGGTGGAGTGCTTCTTTCGCAATGGTTTTCATCACCTCGATAAAGGCATCGAGCGTTTCCTTGCTCTCCGTTTCCGTAGGCTCTATCATCATGCTTTCATGGAAAAGCAGGGGGAAGTAGATGGTAGGAGCATGGAAACCGTAGTCGAGCAGGCGTTTGGCCACTTCTAAGGTAGTGATGTGCGAAGCGTCGTTGTGAGCGCCGCCGTATTTGGGCAGCAGTCCGTCGAACACGAACTCATGTTTGCACAGCCCCTCAATAGGCAGATAATAGTAGTCCTTGAGGCATTCCTTGATGTAGTTCGCATTCAGCACGCTTAGCTTTCCGGCCATGGGAATGCCTTCCTTGCCCAAGGTGAGCAGGTAGGCGTAAGCCCGTACGATGATGCCGAAATTGCCCAAGTGGGGAGAAACGCTGCCCAAGGCTTCCGGGTTCTCGTGGAGTTCGTAGAGGCCGGTTTCCTCGTTGAACCTCACCTGCGGATTGGGCAGCAAGTCCTCCAGTCCGGCACGTACGCCTACGGGACCGCTGCCCGGGCCGCCGCCCCCGTGGGGTGTGCTGAAAGTCTTGTGCAAGTTGATGTGCATCACGTCGAAACCCATGTCGCCGGGGCGGCATACGCCCAGCATGGGGTTGAGGTTAGCACCGTCGTAGTACATCAGTCCGCCGCATTCATGCACCAGACGTGCGATTTCCGGAATTTGCTGTTCAAAGATGCCCAGCGTGTTCGGGTTCGTCATCATCATGCCGGCAATATCGTCGCCAAGAAGCGGCTTGAGGTCCTCCACATCAACCGTTCCGTTGGGCGTGCTCTTCACCTGCACGATTTGCAATCCGCAGACGGCGGCCGAGGCCGGATTGGTGCCGTGAGCAGAGTCGGGAACGATAATCTTCGTGCGGCGTGTGTCGCCCCGTTTCATGTGGTACGAACGTATCACCATGAGCCCCGTCAACTCACCGTGAGCTCCGGCATAGGGGTTTAGCGTGAAGCGGCCGAGTCCGGCAATTTCCGACAAGGTCTTCTGCACCTCGTCGTAGAGTTTCAGCGCGCCCTGGCAAAGCGGGGCATCCTGTGCGGGATGAACCTGCGTAAATCCCGGCAGTGCGGCCAGTTCCTCGTTGATTTTCGGATTATACTTCATCGTGCAGCTGCCCAAGGGGTAGAAGCCCGTGTCCACGCCGAAGTTGTTGCCCGACATGTTCGTGTAGTGCCTTACCACGGTCAGTTCGTCCGCTTCCGGCAGTTTGGTGGGCGGTGTCTGGCGCATCAGGTTTTCCGGCAGGGCAGAGAGTTGGTGCTTGGGGCTGGGGTTATGGGGCAGAGAGTAGCCCTTTCGTCCGGGTTTGGACAACTCAAATATCAGAGGGGAATATACAGTGCGGTTCATGAGAGGACAGTTTTGACAAATTCTACAATTTCTTCTTCTGTACGCTGTTCGGTAGCGGCAAGAATGAGGCAATCGTCCGTTCCCTCCGCCTTCACACCGGCCAGGAAGCCCGCCTGTGCCAGTCTGCTGCGCAAGGCATCGACGCCCTCCGCACCCTTGTAACGCAGGGTGAACTCACCCAAGAAAAGTTGTTCGGGGAAGGCATCCTCAAAGCGTTCGTCCTGCACCAGTAAGTCGTGCAGCAAGTGTGCGGCGGCGTACGTGTTCTCGTTCACCTCGCGCAAACCTTGCGGCCCCATGAGCGAGAGGTAAGCCGCAACGTACAGACACATGATACCCTGGGCGGTACAGATGTTCGAGGTAGCTTTTTCGCGGCGTATGTGCTGTTCGCGTGCCTGCATGGTCAGTACGAAGGCGCGTTTGCCGTCGGCATCCACCGTCTGTCCCACCAAGCGTCCCGGCATCTTGCGCACCAGCGCGTTCTTGACACACAGGTAACCGATATACGGGCCGCCGTAGGCCAAGGGCAGACCCAGACTTTGGGCATCGCCGCAAGCAATGTCCGCCCCCCATTCTCCCGGAGTGCGGAGCACACCCAGCGCGGAAGCCACACTGTTGATGGCCAACAGCGCTTTGTGCGCGTGGCACGCATCGGCCAGTCCGGTAAAGTCCTCAATGATGCCGAAATAGTTGGGCTGCGGCACGATGACACCGGCCACATCTCCGGCTGCCAGCAGGCTATCGATGGCGGCACGGTCAGTGATGCCATTGACGGGAGGCACCACGACGAGGTCCACGCCGTGGAAATGCGCATAAGTCTTCACTACGCGCAGCACGCCGGGGTTGAAAGTGCCGGAAATCACCACACGGTTACGCTTCTTGGCGGCGGCCACACACATCAGCATGGCTTCGGCCGTAGCAGTGGCACCGTCATACATCGACGCGTTCGACAGGTCCATGCCCGTCAGGTCCGCCATCATCGTCTGGTACTCAAAGATATATTGCAGCGTTCCTTGGGAAATCTCCGCCTGATAGGGAGTGTAGGAGGTAGAAAACTCGCTGCGCGAGGCGATATAGGGAATCACCGCCGGCGTATAGTGGTCGTAGGCACCGGCACCGGCAAAGCATACGGGACGGGCGTTCTTGTCGGCCATTCCGGCAATGATATTGCGCACTTCAATCTCGCTTTTAGCTTCCGGGATTTGGAGCTCGCGGTGTAGTTTGAGCTCTTCGGGCACCTCAGCGTAGAGGTCGTCGAGACTGTTCACGCCAATCACTTCCAGCATTTGCCGGATGTCATCGGGCGTATGGGGAAAATATTTCATGGAAACAGTGGTTTAATGGGCAGTTGATAAGACTCTGTGAAGCACCTCTTCTCTTATAAAGAAAATGCCACAAACCCTCCCCGTCAATCCTTGCAACCTGTTGGCGGAAGGCTGAGTCGGGCATAGTCTGTGGCATTTTCATTGTAAGGAAAGGGTTGATAGGGTTTGGCGTATGCCTTAGTGAAGGATAGAGCGATAGTCCGAAGCGTTCATCAGGCTTTCCAGCTCAGAGGGGTCGGACATTTTCACCTTGATAATCCAGTTGGCGAAAGCATCCTGGTTGATCAGTTCCGGTTGGTCCTCCAGGTCGGCGTTCGCTTCCACCACCTCGCCGCTCACGGGCGAAATCAGGTCGCTGGCAGCCTTCACGCTTTCCACTGCACCGAAGTCCTTGCCGGCTTCCACCTCGTCGCCCTCGGCCGGGATGTCCACGTACACCACGTTGCCCAGCTGTTCCTGAGCGTAGTCCGTGATACCGATATAGGCAAATTCGCCTTCCACTTTTACGTATTCGTGGCTCTCGCTGTAGTAGAGCCCTTCAATCACTTTTGCCATAATGTGTTGCTGTTAATATGTTTGGTTGATAAATATGCAGGGGAAAGAAGTAGCTGTTTTCCTACTTCTTGTAATGCTTTTGGTAGAAGCGTTTCTTCACCACCTTGCCCGGTTGCAGCTTGCGGTGGATGCGGACCTGCACCGGCGTGTCGAGTTTGGCATAGGCAGCATCAATCAGCGCCATGCACACGCTTTTGCCCGTCGATATGGAACAATATCCTGTGGTAACCTCTCCGATAACTTTGTCTTCCACCACCACTTCGTAGCCATGGCGGGGAATAGCCTTGCCTTCCAGCTCGATGCCCACCAGCTTCTTGGCCACGCCTTCTGCCTTTTGGCGTGCAACGGCCTCTTTGCCGACAAATTCCTCCTTGTCCAGCTTCACGAACATGCCCAGTCCCGCCATGATGGGCGAGATGTCGTCCGTCAGTTCGTCGCCGTAGAGTGGCAGACCCACCTCGAAGCGCAGTGTGTCGCGGCAGCCCAGTCCGCAAGGCTTGGCCTGCTTGCTGTCGATGAGCTTGTCCCAAGCCTGCTGAATGTAGGCGTGAGAGCCGTAGATTTCAAAGCCGTCTTCGCCCGTGTAGCCCGTGCGGCTCACGATTAAGGTTTCCTGAGGCGTTTCAATCAGCTTGAACGTGTAGAACTCCAGCTCCTTGCAAGTCAGTCCCAGCACCTCTTCCACCACGCGCTCAGCTTCCGGACCCTGCACGGCGAGCTGTCCGTAGTATTCGCTTTGGTTTTCAGTCTGTACGTCGAAGTCCTTGGCCTGTTCCGTTATCCAGGCATAATCCTTGTCAATGTTGGCAGCGTTGATAACGAGGAAGAACTTCTCGTCGCCCATCTTGTAAACCAGCAGGTCGTCCACTGTGCCGCCGTGAGGGTGCAGCATCATGCCGTAGAAAATTTTTCCCACGGGAGCGCCGGCCACGTCGTTGGTGAAGATGTGCTGCACGTAGCGTTCAGCCTCCGGTCCCGTCACGAGCACTTCGCCCATGTGGCTCACGTCGAACACGCCGCAGGCGTTGCGCACAGCCTGGTGCTCGTCGGTGATGTCGGTATACTGTATAGGCATTTCAAAACCGCCGAAAGGCACCATTTTGGCACCGAGAGCAACATGGCGGTCATAAAGACAAGTTCTTTTTTCAGACATGATATAATGTAGAATATAGGTTAGTTCAAAAGGATATGTAAATCCCTGCAGTAGGCGAACACCGTGCTGCGGTGCGTCGGCCCGCCGTCAGTCGGTGAGGCAGGCCGTCAGCTGTTCAGCGGTCAATCCCCGGATGCTGCGTTCCGGATGGTGTTCCTCCACGGCCTGCTTCAGACTTTGCGGGGTGAATGCCGCTCCTGCAAAAGCCCGGTTGAAGCATTCCGCAGCATTGTCCAGCTCAAAGAAATCACCCGACAGGCTCACCTTTTCAATCAGCGTGCCGCGCAGTGTGAAGTGGAAGGCCAATGTGCCACATCCCTCAATCCGCGCTTCGCGAGTCAAATCCGAGGCCGCCGTCTGTCCGTAGAGATATTCCGGGTCATAGTAGCCCTGCTCCATCCGTTCGATTTCCTTCACAGCCTCATCGCCGAGCGCCACGCTTCGGTCGCACAGCAGCGAGCGCAGGCGGTGGCGCAGCTCCGTCACACCGAACGGCAAGTAATCCTTCAGCAGCGCGATACGGCTCCTGACGCTTTTCACCCCCTTGGCCTGTAGCTTCGACACATCCGGGTGTAACGCCCCCTGCATCAGGCGGGGGGTCGTGTCGTAGAGCATCGTTCCGTGCACGATGTTCCGTTCCGGCAAGTGGTAAAAAGCGTTTCCGCATATTTTCCCGCCGCCTTTAAGGATGATATCGTTGCGGCCGGAGAGTTCCACCTGCGCGCCCAGCTTACACAAGGCGGCTGCCACCTGTTCCGCATACTCAATGAACAGCGGCTCCACCGCCCCTTCGCCCGTAATCAGGCTCCACATGATGTTGTTGCCGTCGGCGAAGATTGCGCCGCCGCCGCTTTTCCGTCGCACCACGTCGATGCCCTCCTGCACGCAGAAGTCAAGGTCCACCTCCTGATGAGCCACCTGATTGCGTCCCATCACCACCGTCGGACCCAGTTGCCAGGAAAAGAGGTAATTGTCCGTTGGGAGATGTTGGGCAATATATTCTTCGGCAGCCAAATAGAAAGGGGCGCGTCTGTGCTCCGTGTACTCGGGAAGTTGGACATAGCATGCCGGAAAACGGGTTTCCATGAAAGGGTGATTGTGAAAGTTAGTTGTAATAAGCCATTAGCCATCAAACTCGACGCAGAAAGCCTGCATCTTAAAGCGCAGCAAATGTAGTAAAACAAAGCTGACACCCAAAAAAATCAAATCATTTTTTTCCAATGCTGTTTGCAAGTTGTACTTTTGCCAAAAATTCGCGCTCTCGTCTGTTGGAGGAGCGAATGGCCGTTTGTGCTGCATCCGGTTTATTTTGACAAAGTCTTACAATCCTTTTTTCATGTCCAGTCGCTACTCCTTATATATATATATAGGATTAATGTTTGTTGCTTTATGGTGCCAATCCTGTGGCAGTGTCGACAAATCCCTCCGTCGGGGCGATGCCGCCATGGCCATCGGCGAGTATGCCGAGGCAGCCGGGCAATACAAGCAAGCCTATTCGCGCACCTCGCCCAAGGAGAAGGAGTTGCGTGGTCGCATTGCCTTCAAAATGGGCGATGCCTATGCCCGTTACGGCTATACCGCCCGGGCTGTCGGCGCGTTGCGCAATGCCGAGCGATATAAGTACACCGACACACTCACCCTCCGCCTTTTAGGTGAGCAGCTGCAGAAACAGGGCGACTACAAAGGCGCTGAGAAAGCCCTGACCGCCTATCTCGAACGCTTTCCCGACGATGCCGCCGCCCATACCGCTTTGCAAAACTGCCACACGCAGGAAACCCTCCGCCGTCAAAGTTCCGCTTACACCGTCAAGCCCGCTACGCAGTTCAACGCCAACCGTTCCGATTACTGCCCCGCCTATATGGGCACCGAGGCCGCCCAACTCTATTTCACCTCCACCCGCAAGCAGTCCTTGGGCGACGTCAGCGGCATCACTGCCATGCAGAACGGCGACATCTTCTTTGCCAAAAAAGATGAAAAAGGAAAATGGAAACCCGCTGAAGCACCCGAGGGAGATTTGAACACCGAGAACGACGAGGGAGCCTGCTCCTTCTCGCCCGACGGCACCACCATGTACCTCACCGTTTGCCGCACTGACCCGCAATACCCCCGCTTGGCCGAAATATGGACCTCTTCCCGCAGCGATGCCAAGTGGAGTAAACCCACACAGCTTAAAATCACCGCCGACACCCTCTCCTCCTACGCCCATCCGGCACCCTCGCCCGATGGTCGCTGGCTCTATTTCGCCTCCGACATGCCCGGCGGTTTCGGAGGGCTCGACCTGTGGCGCATCGAGATGAGCGGCGGCCACGGCCTCGGCCGTTTGGAAAATCTCGGTCCTTCGATCAATACCCCCGGCAACGAGTGCTTCCCCGCTTTCCGCCCCAGCGGCGAACTCTATTTCTCCAGCAACGGCCGCACGCCCGGCCTCGGAGGACTCGATCTCTATCGCGCCACCGAGGACACCGTGACCCACAAGTGGGAAGTTCACCACCTGCCCGTACCCATGAACTCTTTCGCCGACGACTTCGGCATCACCTTTGAAGGTCTCCACAATCGCGGCTATTTCAGTTCCGACCGCTCCACCGGCGGACGCGGCTGGGACAAACTCTTTGAGTTCTCCTATCCCGAAGTGCTGCAAACCGTCAAAGGCTGGGTCTACGAGCAGGACGGCTACGAACTCCCTGCTGCCGAAGTCTACATGGTGGGCAGCGACGGCACCAACCTCAAGTTCGGCGTCCTCTCCGACGGCTCGTTCGAGCAGCCGCTCACCCCCGGCGTAAACTATCTTTTCCTGGCCACCTGCCAGGGTTATCTCGGTGTGAGCGGTGCGTTGCAGGCCGACAGTGCCGAGGTGGAGCAGCAGCACGTCATGCAGTTCCCCCTGCCCAGCATCAGCGTCCCCGTATTGGTGCGCAACGTGTTCTACGAATTTGACAAAGCCACCCTGACACCGGAATCGTGTACCGCGCTCGACCGCCTGGCGCGTATGCTCACGGAAAATCCGCACATCACCATCGAGCTCGCCGCCCACTGCGACTATCGCGGCAACGACGACTACAACCTGCGCCTCTCCCAGCGGCGCGCCGAAAGCGTGGTCAACTACCTCGTGGAGCATGGTATCGCCCGCGATCGCCTCACCCCCTGCGGCTATGGCGAGCAAGTGCCCAAGGTAGTCAACCGCAAGCTGCTCGAAACCTACCCCTTCCTCCACGAGGGCGACACTCTTACCCTGCCTTACATCCTGGCACTTCCGCCCGAACAGCAGGAAGTTTGCAATGCCCTCAATCGCCGCACCGAGTTCCGCGTGCTCCGCACCACCTACGGCCTCTTCGACGAACAGGGCAACCTGCGGCCCGATGCACTGCGGAAGGATACCGAGGAGTGATTTTTTTAATAATGTAAAATGTATAATGTATAATGAGGTCAACGACCGACGTGCAGGACGATGCAGAACCGCCGACTTCAAGGCCGCAGGCTTCATTATACATTAAATACTTATCCCTTATGCTGATAACCAAATTTCTTCATGCTTTCGGGCGTTACCTCATCCTCATGGGGCGCACCTTTTCCCGTCCCGAGCGTATGCGCATGTTCTTCAAGCAATACGTCAAAGAAATGGCCCAGCTGGGCGTCGACTCCATCGGCATCGTATTGCTCATTTCCTTCTTCATCGGAGCCGTCATTTGCATCCAAATCAAACTCAACATCCAAAGCCCCTGGATGCCCCATTGGGTCTCCGGCTACGTAACCCGTGAAATCATGTTGCTTGAATTCTCCTCCAGCATCATGTGTCTCATTCTCTCCGGCAAAGTCGGGTCCAACATCGCCTCCGAGCTGGGCACCATGCGAACCACGCAGCAAATTGATGCTTTGGAAATCATGGGCGTCAACCCCGCCTCCTTCCTCATCCTTCCCAAAATTGCCGGGCTCATCACTATCATGCCCTTCCTTGTCATCTTCAGCACCTTCAGCGGCATCATCGGTGCTTACGCCACCGCCTACATCGGTCATATCATCACCCCCTCCGACCTCACAGCCGGTCTGCAGCACTCCTTCACCCAGTGGTTCTTTTGGATGGGCGTCATCAAGTCCCTCTTCTTCGCCTTCATCATCACCAGCGTCTCCTCCTTCTACGGCTACAATGTTGAGGGCGGCAGCATCGAGGTGGGCAAGGCCAGTACCGATGCCGTGGTGGCCTGTTCCATGCTCATTCTCTTCTCCGACCTCTTCCTCACACAACTCCTGTCATGATAGAAATCAGAAACCTGCATAAGTCCTTCGGTGACAAAGAAGTGCTCCGGGGCATCACCTCGCGCTTCGACAGCGGAAAGACCAACCTCATCATCGGCCAGAGCGGTTCCGGTAAGACCGTTCTGATCAAAAACATTGTCGGCCTCTTTGAGCCCACCCAGGGCGATGTGCTCTACGACGGGCGCAGCTTCATGATCATGACCAAGCGCGAGCGAGCCCTGCTCCGCCGCGAGATGGGCATGATCTTCCAAAGCGCGGCGTTGTTCGACTCCATGTCCGTGTTAGAAAACGTAATGTTTCCCCTCGACATGTTCTCCTCCGACAGTTACAAAGACCGCGTTCGCCGCGCCCAGTTCTGTCTGGACCGCGTCAATCTCAGCGATGCTGCGTCGAAATATCCCGGCGAAATCTCCGGCGGTATGCAGAAGCGCGTTGCCATAGCCCGCGCCATTTCCCTCAATCCCAAATATCTCTTCTGTGACGAGCCCAACTCTGGACTTGACCCCAAAACGTCGCTCGTCATTGACGAACTCATCCACGACATCACGCAGGAGTTCAACACCACCACCATCATCAACACCCACGACATGAACTCCGTGATGGGCATCGGCGAGCACATCCTTTTCATTTACAAAGGCAATGCCGCCTGGGAGGGCACGAAGGACGAGGTGATGCAGTCCGACAACGAACTGCTCAACAACTTCATCTTCGCTTCCGACCTCTTCCGCAAGGTCAAGGAGGCTGCCGAAAACGATAAACGACCTTAACCCCCGCCGCCGCTACGGTGAAACAGAAAAACAGTCCCGGCGAACCAAACAGGGCGTTCATTGACAGAATGAGTTGGCAAAACCGCTGTTTTCTATCAAAATAATATTAAAACAGCCGTCATTTTTGTTCAGATGTTTGGATGTACGTGTCATCCCCTGTACATTTGCATTGTTTTTCATGGTATTAGATTTAAGGTTAGTAAAAGATTGGTTGTCGGGAGACAATCAATTTTTTTGTTCCTATGCCTCCCGACACCCCAAACGCCGGCAGAACAGCGCATTCCTCATTTGTCCATTTCCGTTCTCCCGTCGCATCTTCTTTTTTGCCCGACAGCCTTCACTGTCGGGATGAAGAGAGGCTATGCCGACGACATCGGCGCAGTTACCCATTATAATAATGTAAAATGTAAATTATAAATTACTTTACAGCCCCAAAGCCTCGATTTTCCTATACGTTTTTATCCCCCCAAAAAAAAGCATTCACCCTTTCACACATAGCGCGTTTTTCGCTGAAAATCATTGGTTATAAGTGTGAAGGCTTGGATTTTCAAGTATTCACACTACAAGGGCCGTATGAGCCGCTTTCTCATTGATTTTCAGAGGTTTTCGGTGTGAAGGCTTGGATTTTCAACCCTTCACAAGCATTCACCGCCCATGTGAAGGCTTTGCTGTTAACCCTTCACAAGCGTTCCGCCGCTGTGAAGGCTTTGTTGTTAACCCTTCACAAGCATTCACCGGTGTGAAGGCTTTGAAATACAAAGCCTTCACACTCGAAACCTATGGAAATCAGAGGAAAACATGCGTTTTGTGAAGGAGTGAATGCTTTTTTCGGGAAATAAAAGACGTATATACGCGCGCGCGAAAGGAGCATTCACTAAGCAGATTACGGCTTTTCCCGACATGGTTTACCCGCCTCGTTAACTCATCCGGTCACAGCGTGAAGTTCTTTTCACAAGTCGCCGACTATTTCTACGGGCTCGGCGAGTTGGCAAAACAACTCCTGGACTTGGGAAGGGCATATTATCATCTCATACCTCATTACCCCGAACTTCAGTATCCTTGTCCAAAACTGCTGCAAACAGTTGTTTAGGCTCAGCTTAATCACTACTTTTGCACCGTTTTTTGTCCGCCCATAGGTATTGCTGTCGCGGGAGTGGGTTCTGTTCCATCGCCCCGTTTGACCGTCCATTGGCTGCTAAGAAACGACAGCTTGCGGGGGCTTTCGTCCCGGTCGGCGGCTGTCGGTCTCCCCGTCAGGCTTGGAGCCCGGCAGGGAGAGTGCAAGGCTCATGCCAGGCGGATGGAAATAGTTTTCTCTTACACAATTCTATTTTATATTCAAACTTTATGCAAAAACTACTATTATCTCTCGGACTCGTTTGGATGATGTTCTGGAGTGCCGTCGGTGTCGGCGCACAAACTGCCTATGGTTTCCTTACAGGAACCAACAGCAGTACGCTCGAACCGGGACTGTACAGCGTAAACGTGACGGACGGACAACAGCTCACGCCCCTGAAGGCCGCCATGTACGGACTTTGGGGCGGGGCCGGCGATGGCAAAAACTATTTCTGCCTGCTCAGCAGCGACTATGAGGGCTATCAAATGGCCGGATTGGCCGTTTACGATTTTGAGAAAGGCGACTTTGCTTTCCGTTCCACCGGAATAGATTACGGCTGTTCCGACTTGACCTACGATCTCAGCACGCAGCAGATGTATGGCGTGGTATGTCGGGAAAAAGGGTCGAAAACGGCTTCCCAACTCGTAACCATTGACCTTGAAACCGGCCTGCGGACGCAGGTGGCCGAGCTTTCCGACAAAATCATGGCGATTGCGGCCGATGCTGACGGCCGGCTTTACGCCATGTCCTCGGCTTCCGACCTTTACCGCGTGAACAAGCAGAACGGTGAGCTGACCCTCATCGGCACGCCGGGCATTGTCACGCTGACGGACCAAGTGCAGTCAATGGAGTTCGACCGCGACAACGGAAAACTCTACTGGACGGGGGTTGACAATGGGTATAATACATTCCTGATGGAACTTGACACGCAGACGGCTGAGATCCTCAACTGGCAGTCCGTGGAGGACAATACGCTGCTTGGAGGTCTGTACATTCCCTTCACCGTGCAGGGTGGGGGAGGCGAAGAACCGAGCGCGCCCGAAGACATCCTCACCGTTACGGTCGGCAATGAAGGCGTGGCAGCCCACGTGCAATGGACCGACAACAACCCCGTGGGCACCCGTTACCGCCTGACGCGCTATCCCGATGGCAAGGTGTTCGACGACATCGCCGAAAAATCATTCCGTGACACCACGGCCATGCAAGCCTGCTATTTCACCTACGGCGTAGTGGCCTACAACGATGCGGGAAATAGCAATGAATTGAAAACAAATCCCGTCCTGGCCGGCCGAGCTTTAGAGATGCCTTATGCCATGGACTTTTCCAATCCTTTGGCCGTGGCTCAATGGCGCGTGGTCGACGCTAACTCCGACCAGACGCTTTGGCGTGTCAACGCCGACAACTTCCAGTACTTCGGCTCCTTCTTCAAACAGGCTGATGACTGGCTCGTGTCCGTACCCTTCCGTTTGGAGCAAGGTCAGGAGTACCGCCTTCGTTACAAGCTGCATTGCCCTTCCATCTTGGGTTCGTCAGAAAATTTGCAAATCACGCTGGGCACCTCGGACGATCCGCTGACACACACGCAAATCCTTGAGAAGCTGGAAAATTTCACTACTTCGGAGCCGCAGGAACGCATGGTGGCCTTCAGGCCTGAACAGACGGCCAATCTCGTGTTGGGCTTCCACGCCTTATCTGCGCCCGACCAGTTCCAAATTCAGCTTTTCGACATCCAACTCTCGGCTTATGCTCCCCGCGACTTGGCTGTCGGTGAGCTGGAAGGCGAATTCCTCACTGTGGCCGACATGGATTACACCTGTTCTGCCAAAGTGCAGAATGTGGGCGAGGAGCCGATGGAAAACTTTGAAGTCCGGCTGATGGACAGTGAGGGCCGTTTGTGGCAAACGCAGACCGTGGCAGAAACTTTGCTCCCCGGCGAGGAACGGACCGTCGAGTTCACCCTTACGCCCCGGGAGGCCGGCAACCTGTTCCTCCATACAGAGGTGGCGGCATCCGGCGATGGCAATGCAAGCAATGATGTTTCCCCGGCTTTCGAGCTTGAAGTGCGTCCTGCCACGGAGCAAATTGTGCGCATAGGCAGCCGTACCGCTTCGCCTTTCCTCTTCCCCATCGCTTTTGAAGGGTTTTATTACAGCTTCTCCCAGGCCATATATCGCAAGGAAGAACTCGGTTGCGGTGCAGCTCGAATTAAGGAAATAGGCTATCGCTATCACAGCAAGGCATCAGCACCCATCGAAAACTGTCAGTTGGAGCTGGCCCTATCCAATACGGGACATAGTACGCCGGCCGACGGCTGGATGGATGCGGAGTTCATGCAGAAAACGTATCAGGGCAAGGCCACATTCGGTGTGGGCAGTCATACGTTGCGACTGCCTTTTGATGAACCTTTTGCCTACACGGGCGGAAATCTTTGTATCCAGCTGTCGAAGCTGCGCGATGCCACGTTCCAGGAGGTTCACTTCGACGCTACCGACTACCCCGGAGAGGTGCGTACGGCTTTCGCCCAGAATGACAACGGTGAGGTGGTGCTGACGGAGGTCAACGGTTCGTCCATGTTGCCCGACATCTATCTTATCGTGGAACCCATGGGTGCAGAAGGCGTGTCCGAAGCGGGCACGGCACCGGTTGTTTCACTGGTGGGATGCGGCAAGAACCGTTTCCGCCTCGTGGGCGGCCGTTTGCTGACTTGCAGGGTGTATGCCGCCGACGGACGCCAAGTGCCGGCGGAAGTGATTGCCGACGATACCGTCAGCCTGACCGGACTGACTGCCGGCATTTATTTCGTGCAGGTGCAGACTAAGCTGGGCACGATGGTATGTAAGGTGCAAGTGAAGTAGCGTCTGGTGGTCGCAAAGTCTGATTCAGCCAACACAAAATCCCCGCAGCGAACGGTTACGCTGCGGGGATTTTTATATCAATCGGAGTGTGCGTGTTTATAGAGAGCCTTGGTCGTTGGAACATAGACTTCCGGAATTTAGGCTCTCCACGCTACTTGTTTACACAATGCCTTGTGCCATCATGGCGTGTGCCACTTTCATAAAGCCGGCTACGTTGGCACCGCGCACAAAGTTGATGCTGCCGTCCGGCTGGCGGCCATAGCGCACGCACTGGTCGTGAACGTCGGACATGATGCGGTGCAGGCGTTCGTCCACCTCTTCAGCAGACCAGGAAATGTGCATGGCGTTTTGCGTCATTTCCAATCCGGAAGTGGCTACGCCGCCCGAGTTAACAGCCTTGCCGGGTGCGAAGGGCATCTTATGCTCAATGAAGTAGTCAACGGCTTCGGCCGTGCAGCCCATGTTGCTCACTTCGGCCACGAGGGAAACGCCGTTGGCGCAAAGCTGTTGGGCATCTTGCAGGTTGAGCTCGTTCTGCGTGGCACAGGGGAGTGCGATGTCGACGGGCTGTTCCCAAGGTTTCTTGCCGGCAAAGAAGGTAGCTTCGGGGTAACGTTCGGCGTAGGGAGCTACGATGTCGTTGCCTGAGAGGCGGAGTTCGAGCATGTAGTCAATCTTTTCGCCGCTCACACCTTCGGGGTCGAAGATGTAGCCGTCGGGTCCGCTCAGCGTGACGACTTTGGCACCCATCTCGGTAGCTTTTTTTACTGCTCCCCAGGCCACATTGCCAAATCCGGAGACGGCTACGGTCTTACCGGCTATGTCCATATTGTAGTCGGCCAGCATCTGCTTCACGAAGTAGAGCGCACCGTAGCCCGTGGCTTCGGGACGGAGAATGGAACCGCCGAACTCCATGCCCTTGCCGGTGAGGGTGCCGGTGTGTTCGCGGGCGAGTTTTTTGTACATGCCGTAGAGGTAACCCACTTCACGGCCTCCCACGCCGATGTCGCCGGCGGGAACGTCCTGGTCGGGGCCGAGGTTGCGCCACAGTTCGAGCATGAAGCTCTGGCAGAAGCGCATGATTTCTGCATCGCTGCGACCGCGGGGAGCAAAGTCGGAACCGCCTTTCGCACCGCCCATGGGCAGGGTGGTGAGGGCGTTTTTGAAAGTTTGCTCAAAGCCCAGGAATTTCAGGATGCTGAGGTTGACGGAGGGATGGAAACGGATGCCGCCCTTGTACGGGCCGATGGCGTTGTTGAACTGTACGCGGTAGCCCAGGTTGACGTGAACTTCGCCTTGGTCGTCGACCCAGGGCACACGGAAGGTGAGGATGCGGTCGGGTTCTACAAGGCGTTCGATGAGCTTGGCGCGTTCAAATTCGGGGTGTTCGTTGTACACGTCTTCGATGGAGAGGAGAACTTCGCGCACGGCCTGCAAAAATTCAGCTTCGCCGGGGTGCTTGGCCTCTAAGGCCTGCATGATTTGCTCGGTTTTCATGATAAGGGTGAGTTTTTCGGAAGGTAAAACAAATAAGGTTTGTGGTTGTATCGCATCTCTTTACTGCGATACGTGCGCAAATGTAAGCGGTTTATCCGTTTAAGCCTAAAAAAATGACGAGTATTTTTTATTTTTCTGAAAAAGGAACAGCCTTCAGCGTCATTTTGACAGTTGTAAACGTGGATGCCGTTTTTCTCGGCAAGGTGCGGGAGGTTCTTCTTTAGGGGGTGGCGACCGGTGGGAACGGAGCCGGCCTTTCTGCCGGCAGATGTGCCATGTGCGCATTTTTTATCCCCGGTGGATGGGTAGGGAAGGGGTAAAATAGGCGCAAGTGTACGATTTCTTAGGATTTTTATCGTAATTTTGCCAGCTCATGGGTCAATCCACGGACTGCTTTTGCGTGAACGAATGGGAAGCGATGCGGAAAACGGTGCGTTGCTTTGTGCAATAAAACGGCTTTCTCCGCGTTTGAATAAGTAAACCGCATCCGGGAGCGCAGCTTTCATATTCCGCCGTATATATAAGTATGTATGGAAAACGGAGCAAGGAACGGTAACGGAAATGGGATTGCCTAACGAAAACACAGGTCATGGAATTAAAATGGATAATCTATCTCCTCATCGCGTGGACCATCAGTTTCGGGCTGACGGCCGTCCTGATGCGTCCTTTGTTGCGGTTGTGTAAACGGAGGGGCATGTACGATTTGCCGGATGAGCGAAAGGTGCACCATCGGGGCATCCCCCGATTGGGAGGCGTGTTGTTCATGCCCGCCATGCTGATTGGCGCCGCGGGGACCATCGTGGTGCAGATGCTGGCCGACTATCGGGGCTTCCCGATGTTGTCCGTATCGGTTTGTGTAGTGTTCGTGGGGATGTTTCTCATCTATCTGATAGGGTTGCTCGATGACCTTTTCGGACTGAAGGCCAGTTTGAAATTTCTCATCCAGCTGTTCGTTTCGCTTTTTCTCCCGTTTTGCGGTCTGTATATGCACAATCTCTACGGGCTTTTTGGTCTGTATGAGTTGCCCGGTTGGGCGTGCTATCCGCTCACGGTGTTCGTTTCGCTGCTCATCGTCAACGCCATCAACCTGATAGACGGCATCGACGGGTTGGCCTCGGGGCTTTCCATGGTGGCGGTGGTGGCTTTCGGGGTGCTGTTCTTCTCGCACGAGATGTATTACTATGCGCTCTATTGTGCGGCGTTGGTGGGTACGGTTGCTGCCTTCTTCTTGTACAACATGTTTGGCGATGTGAACAAAAGTACGAAAACATTCATGGGCGATACGGGCAGTCTGACGTTGGGTTACGCCCTGACGTTCCTCTCCATTCGTTACATGATGACTTGTACGGCTACGTCGCCCCATCAGATGCACGCTACGGCGCTGTTGGTGCCTTATACGCTGATACTCGTGCCTTGTTTCGACTTGGTGCGCGTTTCGCTCATGCGGCTGTGGCGGCGGGTTCCCATTTTCAGCCCCGACAAGACGCACATCCACCACAAATGTTTGGCAGCAGGCTTTTCGATGCACCAGACGCTGATGATTATCCTGGCGTTGCAGGCGGCTTTCGGCGGACTAAACTGGTTGTTGGTGCTCGCCGACTTTTCCGCCAGCCTGGTGCTGGTGGTCGATATAGCTGTCTTTATATCCTTCCATCTGATTTTGGATGGGATGATAGCGCGGAGGGAAGCGAAATAGCCTCCGCCTTTTTTGTAAACCCTACTGTTTCATCTCTTTGCAATAAGATAAACAATCGCTTATGTCTTCTTCGTCCAAGTCAGGCCGGTCTGTGGGTCGCAACGCGGTGAGCCGAACGCTCGACGTGGTGATTTCGGGTTTGTGCCTGATTGTCTTTTCACCGCTTTTTGCCTTATGCTGGTGGTGCATCAGGCGTGAGGACCATGGCCCCGCCATCTATTCCCAAGAGCGCATCGGGCTGGGGGGGAAGCCCTTTCGCATCTATAAATTTCGCACCATGCGGATGGATGCCGAAGCAGACGGACCGCAGCTGAGCGGAATGGGGCGGAAGGACCCGCGATTGCTCAAGTCGGGCGCGTTTCTGCGCGACCATCATTTGGACGAGCTGCCTCAGCTATGGAACGTATTCATTGGCGACATGGCGTTCGTAGGGCCGAGGCCCGAGCGCCCGTTTTATATCGAGCAAATATTGCAACACGATGCGCGCTACACCTTATTGTATCAAGTGAGGCCGGGCGTGACGTCGTATGCCACGCTTTATAATGGTTATGCCGACACGATGGAGAAGCTGCTCCGCCGGTTGGAACTCGACCTTTACTATCTGGAACACCGCTCGCTGTGGTTCGATTTGAAAATCCTGTGGCTCACGTTCTGCCGCATTGTTTCGGGGCGCGTGTTCTGAAGCAAGATGATTCAGTGCCTGCTGTTCGTTCTTTTTAATTATTTCTCCAAAATTCCCATCCTTAGCATGAAGACTTTACTACCGCTTATCGCCGCGCTGTGTCTTTGCGGTGCTTGTTCACGCTGCGCTTCGAAAGAAGACGCGAAGACCGAAGCTTACAGTGAGAACCGTTCGCGTATGGAAAAAGAAGCGCAGGTGCGCCTGGCGCAGGCTCGCAGTTTGTTGGCGGCGGGCCGGCAAGGTGAGGCCAAGGTCGTGGTGGAGCAAATGCGGAAGGATTGCTACTTGGCGCTTGATGCCCGAGGGGAGGGCATCCTGCTGATGGACAGCATCGACCTGCAACAGGCGCGGGTGGACCTGGCACTTACGGACAGCCTGCTTCGTGTGGGCTGCGACACCGTGGAACAGGCCGACTTCGACGAGGCGTGCCGCAAGGTGCAGTTCTACGAACGCAAAATACAGCACGACCGCAGCCGCCAATGACGGCGAGCGGGACAAGTTTTGCATAAGTGAAAAAGGTTATGAGGTTGTTCTTGAGTTTATGAGATTTTAGGTTATAAGGTTAAAAGATTCCTATTTGAGCGAGCGATGTTCAAGCGTTACAACTGTAACTTTATAACCATGTCCCCCGGGAGCGAAGCTACCCTAAACTTATAACCAGCAAAAAAGTCCTACACCGTGGAAATGAACAACGAAGTATTCCAAACATCCTTCAACGACGCTCAGCTGGAAGCCATTACTTATTTGGGAGGTCCGCTCCTCGTGGTGGCGGGCGCAGGCTCCGGCAAGACGCGCGTGTTGACCTATAAAATTGCCTACCTGCTCCGCGAAGGCTGTGAGCCCTGGCGCATCATGGCATTGACGTTTACCAACAAGGCTGCCCGCGAGATGAACGAGCGCATTGCCCGCATTTGCAGCGAGGAGGCGGTGCGCGGTATGTGGAGCGGCACGTTTCACAGTATTTTTGCCCGTATGTTGCGCATGGAGAGCGCGTATGCGGGTCTTCCCGCCAATTATACTATTTACGATGCCTCCGACGCCCGCTCATTGGTGAAAACGCTGATCAAGGAGCTGGATTTGGACGATAAAATCTACAAGCCTTCGCGCGTGCTCGGTCGCATTTCCGAAGCCAAGAACCAACTGGTGCTCCCCGACCGCTATGCCGCCGACCGAAGCGTGCAGCAGCGTGACCATCACGACGGCATGCCCGAAATGTACCGGCTGTATCACCTGTATCAGCAACGGTTGCAGGCGGCTGCTGCCTTGGACTTCGACGACATCCTGCTCCACACCTATCTCCTGCTTCACGACCACGAGGAGGTGCGCCGTCGCTATTGCGAACGCTTCCGGTATATTCTCGTGGACGAGTATCAGGACACGAACAAAGCGCAACACCGCATTCTTTCCCTGCTCACCACTCCCCAATCGAACATTTGCGTGGTGGGCGACGACGCACAGAGCATTTACGGTTTCCGAGGGGCCGATATTGACAATATCCTGCATTTCCAACAGCAATATCCCGGCACGAAAGTCGTGAAGTTGGAGTGTAACTACCGTTCCACGCAGTGCATTGTGGAGGCCGCTAACAGCATCATCCGTCACAACGAGGGGCAGATACCCAAGAAGGTGTATGCAGCCGGTGAAAAGGGTGAGCGCATCGAGGTGTTCTCTGCCGACAGCGACCGACGGGAAGCGGCACAGGTGGCGCGGCGAATTGTCAACCTGCATGCCCGTCATGGGGTGCCGTTCAACGAAATGGCCATCCTCTATCGTACCAACGCTCAAAGCCGTTCGTTCGAGGAGATGCTTCGCTCGTCGAGCATACCTTATCGCGTCTATGGCGGACTGTCGTTCTACCAACGCAAGGAGGTGAAGGACCTGCTGGCCTACTTCCGACTGGTGGCCAATACGGACGATGAGGAGGCTTTTCGCCGTATCATCAACTACCCGGCGCGGGGCATCGGGCAGGTGACGCTGCAGAAGGTGAACAACGCTGCGGCGTTGACCGGTGTGAGCATGTGGAGCGCGGCCTGCCATCCGGAACGTTACGGCGTGGAGCTGGGTGCGGCAGCAGCGGGCAAGTTGGCGGCATTTTGCAGCCTGGTGGAGTCGTTCCGCGAGGCGGCCCGGCAGCAGAGCGTGTTGCAGTTGGCCGTCACCATCCTGGAACAGTCGGGCATGGGGCGCGAACTGGCGGCAGATCGTAGCACGGAGGGGAAAGCAAGGCAGGAGAATATCGATGCACTCTTAGGAGCCATCAAAAATTTTGAGGACGAAATGTTGCGGAACGAAGGAACTGTTTCCGCAGGGTTGACCGACTTTTTGAGCACAGTGTCGTTGCTTACCGACACTGAAGGCGATGAAGATGACGAAGACCGCGTTTCGCTCATGACCATCCACGCGGCGAAAGGCTTGGAGTTCGACGCTGTGTTCGTTACGGGCATGGAGGACGACCTCTTTCCCAACGCCAATGCCAAGCTCTTCCCCCGCGAGATGGAGGAGGAGCGCCGGCTGTTCTATGTGGCGGTTACGCGGGCCCGTCGGCACTGCTTTCTCAGCTATGCCATGAGCCGTTTTCGCTACGGGGCATTGCAAGTGTCCGAAACCAGTCCTTTCTTGGAAGAGATAGACGACCAGTATTTGAAACGCAACGATGAACAAGCCCGAAGAGTAAGTGGCGGCAGCCGTCTGGGTTGGAGCGACACCCATGCTTGGGGCGGTTCGGAACGGGCGAATAATTTCGACGATTTCTTTGGCAGTCCGAGCGACGATGCGTTGCGCCACCCGTCGCCGGCTTCCGGTTACAGTCGCCGCCAAGGCGGATGGAACGACGGAACACCCATTCCCCGGCGCGTTGTGCCCCCCACACCGCCTGCCGGCTACAAACGCGCCGGCGTCAGCGCCAAACCCGTAGCGGGGAAGGCGAAGGCCGAGAGCGAGTCGGCATGGAAAATAGGCATGCGCATCGAACACGAACGTTTTGGGGTGGGTACGATTGTCGGAACCGAGGGAGAGGGCGACAGTGCCAAGGTGCGCGTGAGCTTCGACCAAGCCGGCGAGAAAAATCTCTTAGTGAAATTTGCCAAGTTCCATGAATTGAAGTGATGTACTTCACTCCGAAAAATAACGATATCCCATGATTTCTGTCTGCATGGCTACATACAACGGCGAGCGTTACTTGCTGCCGCAGCTGGAGTCCATCCTCTCGCAACTGGGGGAGGATGATGAGTTGATAGTGTCCGACGACGGTTCCACAGATGCCACTTTGTCATTGCTGGCGGGTTTGGGCGATTCCCGCATCCGCCTGTTTCACAACGAGCGACACGGTTTTGTACACAACTTTGAGAATGCGCTTTGTCAGGCCCGGGGCGAGTACATCTTCCTTTCCGATCAGGACGACCTGTGGCTGCCGCAGAAGGTAAGTACCTGCCTGAAGCTGTTGCAAAACTGTTTGTTGGTAACCCACAACGCCCGGCTGATTGACGGCGAGGGCAAGGATATGGGGCAGGACTTCTTTTCGCTTCACCGTTCCAAGGGTGGCTTTTGGCACAACCTGCTGCACAACTCCCACGTGGGCTGTTGCATGGCGTTCCGGCGAGAGTTGTTGCAGCATGCCCTTCCCTTTCCCAAACAGCTCATCACCCACGACATCTGGCTTGGTTTGGTGGCTGAAAAAGTGGGCAAAACCTGCATGTATCCCTTGCCTTTAATCTGTTATCGCCGCCACCACGGCAACGTTTCCTCCACTTCTGAAAAATCCCGCCTCTCGGTCTGGCGTATGTTGCAGTACCGGTGGCACATGTTCCGCCATTGTCTGATGCGGTAGCAATACTTTCCTTGCGTAATCGGTGGCCAAAGAGAATGAGGTGATAAAGTGACTGTGTAACTCGGTTATCAGGTTCGGGGATATCATATTACAGTTTGAGCGAATGATATTCAAGCGTTACAACTGTAACTTTATAACTTCATAACCTTATATCTCATAACCTTAGCAATGACCTCATCACCTCATTTCTTATCACCTCAGTTATCACCTCATTGTTCCGTATTCCTTTTGCCGGAAGCGTTCCCCCAGGTTCTTATGCGATATAGTCGGGTCGGGGAGTGGCCCGGTGGAAGCGCGAAGTGGCCAGTTCCCAAGCTTTATAGAAATAGCGCAGTACCAGCAGGGCATAACAAGAGCGTACACCGTGGCGGCGGAGTGCGTGAAGGTGGTCGCGCATGATGGCCATGCGGCTGTGGAACGAAGCGTTGGAAGCACCGCCCGTGCGCATCGTTACGCAGTCGGTATGGACGTAGCGCGTGCGGATGCGGTGAACATAAAGCAAACGGAGCAACAGCTCAAAGTCGGCCGCTATTTTATATTGCGTGTCAAAAAAGCCATATTTCCGGTACACTTCCATGCGGCAGTAGAATGTGGGATGGGCCGGCATGAAGCCTAACCGCATGAGCCAAGGGCGGAACACAGCGGAACTGTAGTAGCGCACGGAGCGCGAAAGGTCGTTGTCGTCCACATAGTGTACGTCCGCATAGACCGCATCCGGCTTCTCGGGGGCGTTCTGCAAAGCATTCATCAGGCGCTCCACGGCATTGGCCCCGGACAGGAAATCGTCAGAGTTGAGAAAACCCGCCACATCGCCTGTAGCCATGCGCAGCCCCTTGTTCATGGCATCATAAATCCCCTTGTCACGTTCGCTGATGTACTTCAACCGCCCGTGAAACTGCGGTTCGTAGGCTTGGATGATGTCTACCGTGCCATCGGTCGAAGCACCGTCAACGATGATATACTCAATGTCATGATAAGTTTGTGCCAACACGCTTTGAATGGTATGAGGCAGTGTTTTGGCACTATTGAAAGTGGTGGTAATGATGCTTATCTTCATTCCTTGCGGTTTAGACGGCGTTCCGGAAACCGGAGGCGGAGCGCCGAGTGCTTTTGTTCTTATTAGTACAAACGGACAAAACGGTGCAATATTGCATTCCTCCGATGAAAAATCGTGCGTGGCGACTTGCATATTTTTGAGTGGGGAAGGAGAAGAGTGGCACGGCTTTTGCATGTGTCGGAGACGGAACAAAAAATAACCATCAAAACAACGTAGAAATGCAAAAAGGAAATATCGGAATTACCACAGAGAACATTTTCCCTGTCATCAAGAAGTTTCTTTACAGCGACCACGAGATTTTTCTCCGCGAGATAGTCAGCAACGCCGTTGATGCCACACAGAAGCTCAAGACCCTGGCCATGAAGGGCGACTTCAAAGGCGAGCTGGGCGAACTCAAGGTGCGCGTAAGCATTGACTCTGAGGCAAAAACACTGACCGTGAGCGACAACGGTATCGGTATGACCGCCGAGGAAATTGACAAGTATATCAACCAGATAGCCTTCTCCGGTGCCAACGACTTCCTGGAGAAATACAAAGAAGACGCTTCTGCCATTATCGGACATTTTGGCTTGGGATTTTATTCCTCCTTCATGGTGGCCGACCGCGTGGACATCGTTACCCGCAGCTACCGCGAAGATGCCGAAGCCGTGAAGTGGACCTGCGACGGTTCGCCCGCGTTCGAAATTGACGCTTGCGAGAAAGCCGAACGCGGTACCGACATCGTGCTGCATATCTCCGACGACTGCAAGGAGTTCTTGGAAAAGAGCAAAATCAGCGAACTGCTCAACAAATACTGCCGCTTCCTGCCCGTGGAAATCGTCTTCGGCAAGAAAACCAAGTGGGAGGATGGCAAGCAGGTGGACACGGAGGAGGACAACGTGGTGAACGACACCACACCCCTTTGGACCAAAACGCCGGCCTCGCTCAAGGATGAGGACTACAAGGAGTTCTACCGCAAGCTCTACCCCATGGCCGACGAACCCCTCTTCTGGATCCACCTCAACGTGGACTATCCCTTCCACCTCACGGGTGTGCTCTATTTCCCGCGCATCAAGAACAACATTGACATCCACCGCAATAAAATCCAGCTCTACTGCAACCAGGTGTTCGTGACGGACCAGGTGGAGAACATCGTGCCCGACTTCCTCACCCTGCTCCACGGCGTGATCGACTCGCCCGACATTCCGCTGAACGTGAGCCGCAGCTACCTGCAGAGCGATGCCAACGTGAAGAAGATTTCTTCGTACATCACCAAGAAGGTGTCGGACCGACTGCAGTCCATCTTCAAGACAGACCGCAAGGACTTCGAGGCCAAGTGGGACGACCTGAAACTCTTTATTCACTACGGCATGCTGTCGCAGGAGGACTTCTATGACAAGGCCAAGGCTTATGCACTCTGCAAGGACGTGGAGGGAAAAGCCTTCACCTACGAAGAATACCGCGAACTCATCAAGGACGGACAGACCGACAAGGACGGTAACCTGATTTACCTCTACGCCACGAACAAGGAGGAACAGTACACTTACATCGAGGCCGCACGCGCCAAGGGCTACAGCGTATTGCTCTTCGACGGAGAACTGGACACCGCCATGGTGGGCCTGCTGGAACAGAAATTAGAGAAGTGCCGCTTCAGCCGCGTGGACGGTGACGTGGTGGACCGCCTCATCCGCAAGGAGGACGACAAGGCCACGGGACTCTCGGAGGAGGAAACGCTTTCGCTCAACGGGGTGTTTACGGCCGAACTGCCCAAGCTCGACAAGGCGGAACTCCACGTGGAGGCCGCCTCGATGGGCGAGGAAGCCGCACCCGTGGTGATCACGCAAAGCGAGTATATGCGGCGCATGAAGGACATGAGCCGTTACCAACAGGGTATGTCGTTCTACGGCGAAATGCCTGATATGTACAACCTGGTGCTTAACGCCGATCACCGGCTGGTGAAGGAAGTGGTGGCCGACATGAAGGGCGCATTGGCCGAAAAACTCCAGCCCATCGAGAACGAACTCAAAGGACTGGCGGCACGCAAACAGGCCGTGGAGGAGTCGCAGAAGGACAAGAAGTATGAGGAGCTGACTGACGATGACAAGGCGCAGCTGAAGCAGGTGGAGGACGACATCGAGGCACAGCAGGAACAGCGTCGTGGCGTGTGGGCCGAATATGGCAAGCAAAACCCCGTCGTGGCACAGCTCATCGACTTGGCTCTGCTCCAGAACGGCCTGCTGCGCGGCGAGGCACTGAGCAAGTTCATCCGTCGTTCGGTGGATTTGATTAAGTAATGGAAGACAGTTTCCTATAGTTATACAACGAAGTTTGGGAGTTGATAAGTTTTGACGTCATTCCGTCTGTGTAAACACGGCCTCTGCCGGCAGCGGTTTAACTGTAAACTTTTCAATTCCCAAACGCTTATTTCTTCCTCAGTATGCTTATGAAACATCTATTCGTCGGCATCCTTCTTTCCGGCATGGCATGGATGGGGTGCGACAACCGGCAGGTCAAAGCCATGCAGCAGGAACCGACAATCGAAACACCGGCAGCCCCGGCAGCTGAGAAGCCTGCGCCCGACGACGGCATCCTGCGCCAGACACTCTACACGGCGAAGGATTCGCTGCGCGTGGTGGAACTGTTGCGGGCGGAAACGGGGGCGAACGATGTGCTGTTCTATGCCCGCCGCTTTCTGGGCATCCCCTACGTGGGCGGCACGTTGGAGAAGGCCGATCCAGAACAGTTGGTGGTGAACTTGCGGCAGTTGGACTGCACCACGTTGGTCGAAACGGTGTGGGCATTGGCCATGACCCGGCGGCAGGGCGGCGACAGCTTTGCCGACTATTGCCGGAACCTGATGAGGCTGCGCTATCGCGGCGGACGGATGGACGGTTACTTGTCGCGCTTGCATTATTTCACTTGGTGGATGCACGACAATCTGCAGAAAAACGTGATGAGCGAGGTGCGCGACAACGAACACTTCACGGCAGTGATGAATGTGGAGAACCATTATATGTCGGCCCACCCGGACAAATATCCCTTCCTGAAGGCCCATCCCGAATGGGTGGACAGCATCGCCCGGATGGAGCGGCAGGCCAACGGCATCGACGGCACGTTCCTGCCGGCAGCCTTGACGGATTTGAAAAAAGAGCAACTCTCCGCTGTACACGACGGCGACCTCGTGGCCATCGTTACGCGGAAGGATGGGCTCGACTATTCCCACTTGGGATTTGCCGTGTGGGGAAAGGACGGACGGCTGCATTTGCTCAATGCCTCGTCCATCCATCACAAAGTGGTGGAAGAGCCGAAAACGCTGCGGCAGTATCTGCGCGAACACCCTTCGTCCATCGGTCTTCGCCTGTTCCGTTTGCAATGACAGCCGCAGGCGTGGGCGGAACAACCATAAGCATTGCGGGAAAAAGCATAAGCATGGCTGGAGAAGTTATAGATATTGCAAGAACAGTTTAAACCATAAAAAAACAAGCGCGGCTCAAGGTCTGCGCTTGTTTTTCTTTTTGTGTCCCCAAAGGTGGAAGAAACCGTTGAAGCGGCGGAAGAGCTTGTAGCCCATCATCACGCCATCGTAAACGGCTACAGCGCGTTCGGCTTGGTTGACCCACATCTGCACCTTGCTTTCCGATTCGGAAGGCGGGGCGAAGAGCAACTGCCATTTCTTGGCAATGGATGCTCGGTTCTTGTCTAATTTCTTGTGCAACACGTTCAGGCGTGCCTGAAGCATTTCCGGTGTGTAAGTTTGGTTCGAGTTCATGACGGAGCGTAGATGGGGTTTGTACAGAGCGGGATGTGGTTTGTAGGGCAGGAGGATGTAGCTTGTACAGAACGGGGCTTGGTTTGAAAGCACGTGGCTGTGGTTCCGAAAACCATGCCTAATATTATAAGGCGGCGTCCTCCTCTTCGTGGGCCTCCGGCTCTTCGGGCTGAGAAGGCTCGCCCAGGAACAGCTGAGCCAGGAAATGGGTGATGGGGACTTCAATCCATTGCTTCCGACGCACAAATATCAGGCAGGCCATGGCCAGGTAACACGCCACCACAATGGCGTAGCCCGCCGCCTCGTGGTGCAGCCATTCGCCGAGAGCCGCTGCCGCCATCATCGATACGAACCACAAGGCCAATGCGCCGAACATGAAAATGATGATGCTCAGGGCAACGGCCGTCAGCAGTTTTGACAACTTGCTTACGGCATCCACTTTGAAATACTCCAAACGCAGGTCAACGTGTTGGTGAAGGTCGGCAATCAACTGCCCGATGGTTTCAATGTTCTTGTCTGACGAAAACACGGCAATGGTTTGTTAGAGTGAGAAAAACGGATGTTTTGCCCTGGCGGCAAGGAGCTGACGCGCCGGCAGCAGGCTGGGCAAAACAAAAAAGGCAAACCGACAAATCACCATGAGGCAGGCTTGTCGGTTTGCCGGGAAGGCTGATTATTCAGCGGGCTGGAGTTCGTCGGCGATGTCGTCAACGAGGCTTTCCATTTCCTTGCGGTTGAGCTTGATGCCGCGTTTGCGGATAGCTTCGGCAATTCTTTCGCGCGTGTCCGTACCCTTTTCAGGAGCAAAAAGGATACCACAGGCTGCTCCTACGGCAGCACCGCCCAAGAAAGCAGCTAAGATGCTAAGTCCTTTCATAGTGGTAATCATTTAGGGGTTAATAATGTTGTTCAGGCTTCAAAAGTACGTTTTTTCTTCATTCAGGTGCAAAAATGTACCGTTATTTTTCCTTTATACCTATATAAAGTTGTCATTTAATCATGTTTAACAAGAAAATATGTTTAAGGCGTGCAATGCTTTTGTAGTTTTGTAACGGTTTTTGCCCGAAGTCCGCTTGTGGGTGGTCGTTCGGTTGATGCAAAGCCTTTTGTGTAACTTGATTATTCATTATTCAAATCATATTTTATCTCATGAAAAAGAATTTGGTTTTGACATTGGGCTTGTGCGCCGTTGTGATGTTTACGGGTTGTAAATCGCGCGAGAGCGCATATCGCCAGGCTTACGAGCAGGCAATGGCTCAGGATAATACCCGACAGAATGAACAGCAAGTGGTGCAGGAACAGACGAATGTGGCTGTTACTCCCGTAACGCCGCCTGTAACAACTCCCCCGGCCACCACGACGACAGTGGTAACGGAAGACCATAGCGATGTGCGTGAAATCCAGGGTGAGATGGCAGTAGTGAGCGGCTCGGCACTGAAGACTTACAGCGTGGTGGTGGGCAGCTTCATCACCCAGGCCAATGCCGAAGGTCTCAAGGCTCGCTTGCAGGGTGAGGGATATGATGCCCGCGTAGTGAAGACCAACGAAACGATTAACGGACAAACAGGTTGGTACCGCGTGGTGGCTTCGTCGTATGACGACAAGGCTTCGGCAGTACAGTCGCGCAACTCCTTGAAGCAGACATATCCCGCTGCGTGGTTGCTCTACAGAAAATAATAGTTTCTCCGCGGCTTAGGTTACAAGGTCTCTGGTTGTGAGGTTATAAAGTTGCTGCCGACCGATTGAAACTCGTTCGTTCAGGTGGAAAGTTTATAATCTTGTAACCACAGACCTCGTAACTTGTTGTTTTTTTACTCCTTATATATACTGCATCCTTGGAACAGAAGAATTTTCTTTTAGGACAAACTCCTGATGAATTGGGCGAGATGTGCCTGAGCATAGGGCTGCAAAAGTTTGTCGGAAAGCAATTGGCAGATTGGATATACCGTAAGCGTGTCTTCGACTTTGATGAGATGAAGAACATCAGCAAGGCAGCGCGTGCGGTTTTGCAGGAGCATTGTGTTGTTGGGTGCAGTAGTCCGGTGCGTGAACAGCGGTCCGTTGATGGAACGGCCAAATATTTATACGCCACGGCAGACGGACATTTCATAGAAACCGTTTACATCCCCGATGGCGAGCGAGCCACTTTGTGTGTCAGTAGTCAAGTGGGGTGTAAGATGGGGTGCGCTTTCTGTATGACAGGGCGTCAGGGCTTTGCAGCCTCCTTGTCGGCAACAGATATCTTAAATCAGATTTACTCCTTGCCCGAGATGGAAACGCTGACCAACGTGGTGTTCATGGGGCAGGGGGAGCCGTTCGACAACTTGGATGCCGTGTTGCGCGCAATCCAAGTGTTGACCGCTACGTGGGGACGGGGCTGGAGTGCCAAGCGCATCACGGTGTCGAGTGTGGGGCTGGCTAAAGGCTTGACGCGCTTCTTGGAAGAAAGCCAATGCCATTTGGCCATCAGTCTTCACCATCCCATTCCGGCAGAGCGCGCCCGGTTGATGCCGGCCGAAAGAGCCTTTGGTATAGAAGACGTGGTGCGCGTGTTGCAGCAGTACGATTTTTGTCGGCGGCGCACATCGGGACCTCGACCTACAGAGGGAGCACGTCAGCGGCGCTTGTCGTTTGAATATATCGTGTTTGCCGGAATCAATGATACGAAGCAACATGCCGATGCGTTGTTGAAATTATTGCGTCCTTTGGATTGCAGGGTCAATCTTATCCGCTTTCATGATATACCCGACACTCCGTTGCGAGGAGTCGACGAAGAGCGGATGCGGGAGTTTCGTGATTATCTCACGGCGCATGGCCTTTTTACCACCCTGCGAGCTTCGCGGGGACAGGATATTTTTGCGGCTTGCGGCCTGCTCAGTACAGCTGAACAGGAGGCGCGAGCCACATCTGTTTAACGATATTTCCCTATCATGTCAACCAACAATTCGACAGTAGAAAATAACCCGAATGCCGAAGTGTACGGCCGGTCGGTGCGAGTGGGTATAACCCAAGGCGATACCAACGGAGTGGGATTGGAAGTCATACTCAAAGCCTTTTCTGATTCCATGATGCTTGAACTCTGTACGCCGGTGGTTTATGGCAATGCCAAAGTGGCAGCCTATCACAGCAAGACCATGGGGCTGAATGTTCCTTTACGTCTGATAGCTTCGGCAGAAGATGCTGTCATGGGGCAGTTTAATTTTGTCAACTGCTCCGATGCAGAAGTTAAGGTGGAGTATGGCGTACAGAGTGCGGAAGCCGGTCATGCCGCCTTCCTCTCTTTGGAGCAAGCAGTTCAGGACCTTCAGTCCGGACACATAGATGTCTTGGTTACGGCTCCTATTCAAAAAGCCGGTATTCAAAGTGCCAATTTCCGTTTCCCCGGTCATACGGAGTATCTTCAGGACCGGCTCGGAAGCACGAGTGGAGAACCTTTGATGATATTGTGCAATCCCCTGATGAGAGTGGCATTGGTAACTACCCACTTGCCCATCTCAGAAGTGGCCTTTGCCATTACGGAGGAGAGAGTGGTGCAAAAAGCCCGTATACTCTACGATTCTCTTTGCCGGGATTTCAACATATCTTCTCCCCGCATAGCCATTTTGGCTTTAAATCCCCATGCCGGCGACAGCGGTGTGATAGGCCATGAAGAAGAAGAAGTGTTGGTGCCCGCCATCAAATCGTTGGCTGATGCCGGACTACCCTGTTACGGACCTTTCCCGGCTGATGGTTTCTTCAATGCTGCCATGTACCGCCATTTCGATGCCGTTCTCGCCATGTACCATGACCAAGGACTAGCACCTTTTAAAGCCTTGTCCAACCATGACGGAGTGAATTTTACCGCCGGACTTCCCTTTGTGCGTACGTCGCCCGACCATGGTACAGCCTACGATATAGCAGGAAAGAATTTGGCCGATGCTCAGTCGTTTCGTCAGGCCGTCTTCTCGGCCATTGACATTTGGCGCAACCGTCAGGCATACGATGAGGCACATGCCAATCCATTGCCCAAAATCTATCAGGACAGAAAAGAAAAATAGGCAGGCAGCCGGCATGGAGAGAGAAAAACTGCAACAGATGCAGGGCTTCCTCGTGCCGGCCGTCTGTTTCTTACAGCACCAACCCTAAGTATCATTATTCATGAAGTTTGCCATCATTGCAGCCGGCGAAGGCTCACGGTTGCAACAAGAGGGTATAGCGTTACCCAAACCCCTGGTCCGTGTGGGGGGTGAGGCCATGATTGACCGCCTCATCCGCATTTTCCGATCCAATCGGGCCGAAGAAATAGTGATTATAGTCAACACACTCAATCCGCTCACGGAGCAACATCTCCGGCAGTTGCAACAGCAAGGCTTGGCCGACGATGTGCGCCTTGTGGTAAAGAGCACGCCCAGCTCCATGCACAGTTTTGCCGAGTTGGCTCCCCATTTGGAAAACGGGCCTTTCTGCCTTACAACGGTCGATACCATTTTCCGGGAAGAAGAGTTCTCCCGCTATATCCGCCATTTCCAGGAAAGTGGGGCAGATGGATGTATGGCCGTAACGGATTATATAGACGATGAACGTCCGCTCTATGTGGCCACAGATGATACTTTGAGCATAACAGGCTTTTATGATACTGCTGAGCACTGCAAGTATATCTCCGGTGGCATCTATTGTTTACGCCCTTCAGCTCTTGACATCTTGTATCGCTGCTTGAGTGAAGGACAGAGCAGGATGCGCAATTTCCAACGTGCCCTGGTTGCCGGCGGCATGCAGTTGGAGGCGTGCCCGTTCACCAAAATTTTTGATGTTGACCATGCCGCCGACATAGCCAAGGCTGATGCTTTTTTGGCTGCGGCTCAATAAAGACGTTTTACATGCTGACCATATTGGGCATAAGCCGTTCTCCGCAATTCAGCCCCAACTCTGTTGATCGCGATGCTGCCATTTTTGCAGCCGTTTCGTCGCGGCTTCGTCGTGCAGGGCATGAAGTGTATGTTATCACGGAAGACCTTTATATAACTGTCGACCTATCAGAATTCGACCTCGTGTTCTCCATGGCCCGCAGCACTTTTGTGCTGGAAGCCTTGGAAGAAGCCGCTCGTTCAGGCAAGGTTTGTGTAGTGAACAATCCCACCGCCCTGCTTCAAGGAAACCGTTTGCACCTGATGCAAGCCTTCCAGGAAGCCGGACTGCCTCAGCCCGCTTTTGCTCGCCTGCTACTCAATCAGGACGTGGATTTTCTTCCACTTCCTCCTCCGATTACTTATCCCGTATGGCTCAAGCGGGCTGATGCTTGTGCACAGTCGGCTGCCGATGTGCAGTATGCACCCAACGAACAAGCCGTTCGTGAAGTGGTGGGAAAGCTGAGTGCGCAAGGAGTGGCCGAAGTGCTTGCCGTTTCCCATGTGCCAGGCGATTTAATCAAATTCTATGGCGTTCAAGGCACCGATTTCTTTCATTACAGTTACCCCACGGAAGGAGATAACTTCAGCAAATTTGGCCTGGAGGCACACAACGGTAGTCCCAGCCATTATGCCGTTTCTGTGGAAGCGCTGAAAGCCTTGGCCGATTGTGCAGCCGAAGTGTCCGGTTTCACCATCTATGGTGGAGATGCCATAGTCAGTGTCGATGGACGCATTTGGCTGATAGATTTTAATGATTGGCCCAGCTTCTCGTCTTGTCGCCGCCAGGCGGCAACTGCCATTGCCGCCCGCCTGACGGCGTGTCTGCAACAGGCTTGAACGGCCTGTTCGTGCGCCGTTGCATCCCATCTCGTCCAATCCGTTTTTCCCGATAACAAGTAGCAAAACGTATTATTCCTCCTCATTCATGTCCGACTCAACTCCCCAACTTCAATCCACCTTTAAGTCAGCCGACACCGAAGAATGGCTTGATATTCATTTCACCCGTCCCCTCGGTTTGTTGTGGGCACGTTTCTTCAATCATTTCAATGTTCATCCCAATGTTGTAACGGTGATAAGCATCTTCTTGGGTGCTGCAGCCGGTGTTTGTTTCTACTTCTCTGAGATGGGTTACACCCTTTTGGGCATATTCCTCTTGGTCTGGGCCAATCTCTACGACAGTGCCGACGGACAGCTGGCTCGAATGACCGGTAAGAAAACCCGTTGGGGACGCATTCTCGACGGTTTTGCCGGCGATGTATGGTTCTTCTTTATCTATGCTGCCATTTGTTTGCGTTTGCAGTCGGAATACATTCCCGGAACCCGGGTAGAGTGGGGCCTTTACATTTGGTTGTTGGCCGCATTCTCGGGTTTTATCTGTCATGGCAAGCAATGTCAGTTGGCCGACTATTATCGCAACATTCACCTCTTTTTCCTGAAAGGCCGGCAAGGCAGCGAGCTCGACAGCTATGAAAAACTGCGGGTGGAGTTGCGCTCACTGAGTTGGAAAAAAGACGGCATGTGGATGGTCTTTCTCTATTTCTATGGAAACTACACCCACTCGCAGGAGAAAATGACCCCTTCGTTCCAGCGGTTTCGTGCCTGGCTCAAACAGACCTATGCCGGGGGCGTTCTTCCCGACTCCTTGCGTAGCGAGTTTCGTGCCGGCAGTCTGCCCCTCATGAAGTATGCCAACATCCTCACGTTCAATACCCGTGCCATTGTGCTTTACCTCTCCCTTTTGGTCGGTGAGCCTTGGCTTTATCTTGTGTTCGAGGTAACGGTGATGAACATCCTTTTCCTATATATGCGCCATCGCCATGAACAGTTGTGTCGGCGGCTCACGGGCAAGCAATTCAGTGCTTGAACCCTCCGAAAGGCCATGAAACAGAACGTGACGAGGTTAGAAATCGCCAGGTGGACACCCCGCAACCGCCTGAAAGAGGCTGTTAGCCGTTGATGTTAACTTCACCGCTTACAGTTGGCGGGTGTACCCTCCGACTTTCATTCCTGTGGAAGGCCCTCATCACCTCATCATCCCTATTTTTTTCTCCCATTCCTCATGAAACCTCTTTATCGCAACCTTTTCTTGCTATTTGGTGTGGCGGCCATCATCGTCATGCTGTGTACCTTCGATGTGGACTATTCCCAGCTGGTACAAAATCTGGGTCGAGCCGGTCTGTACCTGCCCGCAGTGGTTGGTGTTTGGGTAATCGTTTACGCCTTCAATGCTTGGGCATTTCAGTTAATAGTCAATAGCGGCATACATAGTAAGCATCTCAGTTTTCGCCATGCTTACAAACTCACCGTGTCGGGTTTTGCCTTCAGTTACACCACTCCGTTTGGCTTTGGTGGCGGCCCTTATCGCGTGATGGAGCTCAGTGCCCATATCGGTGTACCTCGTGCCATGTCGTCAGTGGTGCTCTATTCCATGATGCACATTCTTTCGCACATTTGTTTGTGGAGTTCTGCCGCAGTGCTTTTTGCACTGGTTTATACAGAGAAGATGAACCCTTTCCTTTGGGGCTTGTTCGGTGTTTTTGTCTTTGTGGTCATTCTTGTGTTGGCTCTTTTTCGCCTGTGTTATCGGCGTGGAGTCATCGTCCGCCTGTTTCAGCCATTGCTCCATCTTCCCTACATCAAGCGGTGGGCCCGCAAGTTTTATGCGGCGCGGCTTGCCGATATGCAGAAAGTAGATGCCGGCGTAGCCTATCTTCATTCCCAGCCCCGTGCCTTTTGGCTATCTCTGCTTTGGGAATATGTGGCTCGTGTGGTCAATGCTTTTGAATATTATTTCATACTTCTCTCCTTGGGCGTAAACCTCACTTTTGTGGATGCCATCCTTGTGCTTGCCTTCTCTTCTCTCATCGGCAACATCCTTTTCTTCCTTCCCATGCAACTTGGAGCTCGCGAGGGAGGACTTTCCTTGATTGTACGGATATTAGGACTCAGCGCACCGGGTATAGGCATCTTTACCAGTCTTTACACCCGTGTACGCGAATTAGTGTGGATATTTATTGGTGTCAGCTTAGTCAAAGTGGGCAACAAGCACATTATGCAAAGCAAAACTGACTCATAACGGTTTTCCGGCTTCTCTTGTAAAGAGGTCCTGAGAAAAAGTTTAGACGATGAGAAGGTTACGTACTCTGAACGTCTGTTTGGCATAAGCAAGATGGATAGCCTGCAGACGAAAAATGTGATTTTGCACAAAAAAAGTACGTAGGGGCTTTTGGGGCTTGTATGAAACGAAGCATTCTTACAAGCGA
>SFPC01000122.1 GCA_004552195.1 Bacteroidales bacterium
AGGTTATGAGGTTATAAAGTTACTGCTGTAACGCCTGAATACCATCCTCTCAAATAGTAACATTATAACCTCATAACCCAAAAACTTATAACCTCAGCAGTAACCTCATAACCCAAAAACTTATAACCTCAGCAATAACCTCATAACAACTAAAAACTCCTGAACATGCAACTGATAGACGGAAAGGCCACAGCTGCGGCCATCAAGAAGGAAATTGCCGAAGAGGTGGAACGCATCGTGGCTTCGGGCGGCAAGAGGCCACATCTGGCAGCCGTACTCGTGGGCCACGACGGAGGCAGCGAAACCTACGTGCGCAACAAAGTGCTGGCCTGCGAAGCCTGCGGCTTCCGGTCGTCGCTCATCAGGTATGAAGACGACGTGACTGAGAAAGAGCTCCTGGCCTGCGTCGACAGGCTCAACCGCGATGCCGATGTCGACGGCTTCATCGTGCAGCTCCCCCTGCCCCGCCACATCTCCGAACAGAAAATCATCGAGGCCATTGACTATCGCAAGGATGTCGACGGCTTCCACCCCGTCAACGTGGGACGCATGGCCATCGGCCTGCCCTGCTTCGTGTCCGCCACGCCCAAGGGCATCCTCGAACTGCTCTGCCGTTACCACATTGAGACAGCCGGACGCAAATGCGTCATCCTGGGCCGCTCCAACATTGTGGGAAAACCCATGGCACAGCTCATGATGCAGAAAGCATACGGCAACGCCACCGTCACCGTGTGCCACAGCCAAAGTCCGCAGCTCCGGAAGGAAGCCCGCGAAGCCGACATTCTCATTGCCGCCATCGGCAGCCCCGCTTTCGTCACGGCCGACATGGTCAAGCCCGGCGCGGTGGTCATTGACGTCGGCACCACCCGCGTTCCCGATGCCACTCGTCCCAAGGGCTACCGCCTGCAAGGCGATGTCGATTTCGACAGCGTGGCTCCCCTTTGTTCCCACATTACCCCCGTGCCCGGCGGCGTAGGCCCCATGACCATCTGCATGCTCATGATGAACACGCTCGCAGCCGGCAAAAAGGAAATCTACGGATAAGGAGGAACCGATGCACCGGCAGGGTGCTCCCCTCCCCCATTTCATCAATCTCACCGACAATCAGTACCCATTACGATAATGACAAAAGGAAAAGTTGATGCCCTGCTGGGCATCGTATTTGGCGATGAAGGCAAAGGTAAGGTAGTCGACTACTTTACTCCGCGCTACGATGTGGTGGCCCGTTTTGCGGGCGGTCCCAACGCCGGACACACCATTATCTTTGAAGGAAAGAAATTCGTGTTGCGCTCCATTCCTTCGGGCATCTTCGACGAAGGGAAAGTCAACATCATCGGCAACGGCTGCGTCATTGCCCCCGACCTCTTCATGGCCGAGGCCAAAGAACTCGAAACCGCCGGTTATTCGCTGACCGACCGCCTGCACATCAGCCGCCGCGCCCATCTCATCCTGCCCACCCACCGTGTGCTCGACCGTGCCTACGAGGCCGCCAAGGGAAAGAACAAGGTGGGCACCACCGGCAAGGGCATAGGCCCCACCTACAGCGACAAGGCACAGCGCGTAGGTCTCCGCGTGGGCGACATCCTGGAAAATTTTGAAGAGAAATACCAGGCACTCAAGGCACGCCACGAACAAATCCTGCGCGACCTCCACTTCACCGACTACGACATCCGCGAGGAAGAGGAGAAGTGGATGCAGGGAGTGGAATATATGCGCAAGTTCCAGCTCACCGACACCGAGTTTGAAATCAACCGCGCCCTGGCCGAAGGCAAGAACGTACTGGCCGAAGGAGCCCAGGGATCGTTGCTCGACATTGACCACGGCACCTATCCCTACGTGTCATCGTCCTCCACCACCAGCGGCGGCGTATGCACCGGTCTGGGTGTCGCTCCCAACACCATCGGCCACATCTTCGGCATCTTCAAGGCATACAGCACACGTGTCGGAGGCGGCCCCTTCCCCGTGGAGCTGTTCGACGAGACCGGCGACACCATCCGCCACATCGGCAATGAATACGGTGCCGTTACGGGGCGCAACCGCCGCTGCGGCTGGCTCGACCTCGTAGCCCTCAAATACGCCATCATGATCAACGGCGTGACGGACCTCGTGATGATGAAGGGCGACGTGCTCGACGGTTTCGAGACCATCAAGGTATGCACCGCCTACACGAAAGACGGCGTAACCGTCACCGATATGCCCTACGACACGGCAGGCTGGGAACCCGTTTACGAAGAAGTGCCCGGCTGGCACACGCCCCTCACCGAGGTGCGCACCGAAGCCCAGTTCCCCCGTGCCTTTGCCGACTACATCGCCTACATCGAGCAGGCCACCGGCACCCCCATCCGCATCGTGTCGGTAGGTCCCGACCGCGAAGCCACCATCATCCGGGCCTAATACCCCACAGGTCGGCTCTGCCCACGACAAAAGGTTATGGCATCGCCCCGTGCAGCCACTTGGCTGCCGCGAGGTGTTGCCATAACCTTTTTTCTACATCAATGCACAAACTCCAGCGCACCATCTCCGGCCTCAGCGCGCTATCTCCAACCTCAACACACGGATGGGTCTGTCCTTGCCGCCTTCCAGCTTGTCGTCGAAGGCCTTGTCGCCCGTGGGACTGAAGCCGCATTTCTCCATCACGCGCCCCGAAGCCGGGTTGTCCGTGAAATGTCCGCTGATGAGCGAAGGCAGCAGCGTGTGCCGCCTCACGCGGTCCACCATCCACGCCAACGCCTCCGTGCAGAAGCCCCGGTTCCAATAAGGCCGTCCCACCCAGTAACCCACGGTGGGTTCGCCGGGCCGCGCCGGCAATGCACAGTCGCACGAAGGGCCATAGCCGATGGCACCGATGGGCAGTCCCGTTTCCTTCAGCACGATGGCCCACGTCGTTTCGTTATGGAACACGGTGCGGATAATGTGCAAGCTCTCGTCCGCCGAACGGTGGGGCGGCCATCCCGCCCTCGGCCCCACCTCGGGGTCGGAAGCCAAGCGGAAAAGCACTTCGGCATCCTCGTCGCGCCACGCGCGGAAAATAAGTCTGGTAGTTTCCATTTTGTCAATCGTATTTACCCAAGCCTCCCAACGCTCGTACATTCACCTATACGTTTTTTAATCCGCAAAAAAGCATTCACCCCTTCACATGAAGGCTTTTTATCCCTGATTTTCAGAGGTTTCAAGTGTGAAGGCTTGGATATTCAAGTATTCACAGCATATAGGGCGAAAATATCGCTAACCTCCTGATTTCCAATACTTTTCCGGTGTGAAGGCTTGTTGTTTCAACCCTTCACAAGCATTCACCGCCCGTGTGTCTTGTACTGAAATAGGTTGACCAAAAACCATCAAATTTTAGTACAATGCCATTATCAAAATTCAGTCGTGCGGAGAAGAACCGCATAGTGGAGGAGTACCTTCACACATCTAAGAGCCAAA
>SFPC01000123.1 GCA_004552195.1 Bacteroidales bacterium
GCATTGTTGTCCTCGTCGTTGGTCTCAAGAGCAAAGCCCACGAGCGTCTGTCTGTCGCTTTTTTTACTTCCAAGTTCGGCGGCAATGTCGTGAGTGGGAGCGAGACGCAGGACGAGGTCGTCCTTCTCGCGCTTGATTTTCTTGTCGGCAACATGGTCGGGACGGAAGTCGGCCACGGCAGCGCACAGGATGGCTGCATCGCACGAGGGGAAGTGGGCCACGGCGGCATTATACATCTCCTCGCAGCTCTCCACATCAATACGAGTGATGCGGCTGTTGGCGGTGGAGAGAGCCACGGGTCCGGCTATCAGTGTCACCTCTGCACCCTTGGCGGCACACTCCTCGGCAAGGGCAAAGCCCATCTTGCCACTTGAGTAATTGCCTATGAAGCGCACGGGGTCAATCTTCTCGTAGGTAGGACCGGCAGTAATCATAATACGCTTGCCTTGAAGCGGTTGTGGAGATTGGTCGAAGTAATTGTCGAGCACGTCAACAATCGCTTCGGGCTCCTCCATACGTCCCTTGCCTTCGAGTCCGCTGGCAAGAAATCCGCTTTGAGGTTCGATGATGATATTGCCGTATGACTTTATGGTCTCCATATTGCGTGACGTTGACGGATGGCGATACATGTCGAGGTCCATTGCCGGAGCCACGAACACCGGAGCCTTCATCGACAGATAGGTGGTGATGAGCATGTTGTCGGCAATGCCGTTGGCCATCTTGCCAAGTGTGGCAGCAGTGCAAGGGGCGATGAGCATGGCATCTGCCCATAGGCCGAGATCGACATGGCTATGCCATGTGCCGTCGCGCTGTGAAAAAAAATCGCTTATCACGGGTTTGCGGGTAAGCGTGGAAAGGGTGAGGGGAGTGATGAACTCCTTGCCCGAAGGAGTTATCACCACTTGCACCTCGGCACCCCTTTTTACAAGGCCACGAATTATATAGCAAGCCTTGTAGGCTGCTATAGAACCCGTGATGCCAAGAACAATCTTCTTACCTTTCAGCATACTGATTATATCATTCTGCTCTCACGCAGACGAATGCGTGTGAGCACTTGTTTTGTATTGTTTGTAAAGTCGCCTCCAAGCATCCAACTGAAGTAACCGGAGTCGTAGCGCAATACGGCAGCCACTTCCTCTCCCTTGTGCTTACCGAAGTTGAACACCTCCACGCGCACGGGGTTGCCGTTTGCGTCGAGCACTGTTTGTCCTTTGGCGTCTTTCTTGTCAGCCCATACTATGCGTCCTGCAAAATCCACGTTGTCGTTCTGCTTGGAGAATTCGGCGAGGGCGTCCATGTCGTTGGCAAGACAGCGCTCGGGGTCTTCCTGATTCTCAGGTCGATACATGTCGAGCTGTCCCATCAGCACCCTGTATGTAGCCTCAGTGTCCTGGTCGGCACGGTGAGCCTCGAAATCCTCTTCCATCTTGCGTCCGCAGTAGAACTTGTAGGCTGCGGCGAGGTTGCGGCGTTCCATCTTCTTGAAGATGGTGCAGGCGTCGATGAGTCGGCATTTAGAGAAGTCGAAGTCGATGCCGGCACGCAGGAATTCCTCGGCGAGCATGGGGATGTCGAAGAAGTTGGAGTTGAAGCCGGCAAAGTCGCAGCCGGTGAACTCCTCGTTGAGCTTAGCTGCCACTTGCTTGAACGTCGGTTTGTCAGCCACGTCGGCATCCTTGATACCGGTGAGTTGTTCCACCACCTCGGGGATATGCTTCTCGGGGTTGATGAGCATGTCGCCTCGTGTCTCCTTGCCGTCGGGATACACCTTAATATATGATAATTGTATCACGCGGTCGTTGACCATGTCAAGGCCCGTGGTCTCGAGGTCGAAAATAACCAGTGGTTTCTGTATATTCAGTTTCATTAATCAGTCATCAATAATCAATAATCAGTCATCAATAATCAGTCATCAATCATTAATCAGCATTGGCATCATCAGCATTAGGACATCCTGATCCTCGGGCTGCTCCGTCGGAACAACGAGACCGGCGCGACTGGGGTCGGCAAGTTGGATGTTAACCTCCTGAGAGTCGAAATTGCTGAGCACCTCAACAAAGACGGAGCCCTTGAAACCGATGCTCATCGGGCGACCGTTATACTCGCATGAGATACGTTCGGTGGCAGTCTTGTTGAAGTCGAAGTCCTCGGCGTCAAGCTGCATGATACCTCCTTCGATATGGAAGCGGATGAGGTTGGACGCGTCGTTGGAGAACGGTTGCACGCGCTTGATGGCTGCAAGCAGTCCCTCGCGATCCACGATGGCCTCATTGGTGTTGTTCTGCGGGATGACCGAGTTGTAGTTGGGATATCTGCCCTCGATGAGACGGCAGTTGAGAGTGCTGTTGTTGAATAGGACGATGGCGTTGCGGTCGTCGAATCTCATCACCACCTCGCTGTCGTCCTTCAGCAGCATTCCCTTAAGCAGGGAAGCCGGTTTCTTGGGAAAGATGAATGCGGCAGGCTGGTCGGTCTTGATAGAGAACAGGCGGTTGCGCACTAACTTGTGGCCGTCGCTGGCAACCACCGTGAGGCACTCGTGCGAGGCGTCGAAGTATATACCGTTCATCACGGGGCGCAGTTCCTCCTGAGCCGTGGCGAAGATGGTGCGGTTGATGTTCTCAGACAGTTGACTGCTCTTGATGACTATCTCGTGGGCAGCGTCGCTGACACCCTGTGGCTGGGGGAAATTGTCGGCCGACTCGATGGGCAGGGCGAAATGTCCGTTGAGATAAGACACCTTGGCAGTGTTGGCCGACTTGTCAACCTCGAAGGTGATAGGTTGCTCGGAGAAGCCCTTCACAGCGTCGAGGATGTAATGACTGTCGATGGCAAAAGAATCGTTGGCATCACATTCCGTCAGTTCGAGCGGTGTTGACAGCCAGTTCTCCCCGTCGGAGGCAGTGAGATGGAGAACATTGCCTTCTGTTCTGAACACGAAGCAACCCAATATAGCAATAGGGTTCTTGCTGTTGATAACCCTTGACAGGGCGGAAAGTTTGCTGCTTAATGCAGTGCTGGATAATGTAAATCTCATGAGTTCGTATGATTTTTGTTTTTTTATTTCTCTAAATTGACTACAAAAATACAAAATATTTGGCATTATAGCAAAAATATTAGCCAAAAAGTTGCATAAATTAAAACTAATTTGTACTTTTGCGGTAGAATTGAGCAAAAATCACAATTTATATACAAAATAATTATGGAAATTACAGGAAAAATCATCGCCGTACTTCCGGCGCAGGGTGGCGTTTCACAGCGCACAGGTAATCAATGGAAATCACAGGACTATGTGATAGAGACACACGATCAATATCCCAAGAAGTGTTGTTTCCGTGTTTTCGGCGAAGAGAAAATAAACCAGTTTAACATTCAGTTGGGTGAAGAAATGACAGTGTCGTTTGATATAGAAACCGCAATGTGCAGGTGCCTGGTGCAGCTCCTGCCGCCCCCGTTGCAGACGCAGCCCCCGTTGCAGACGCAGCTGCCGCTCCAGCAGCAGAGTCGCCATTCCCTCCACAGCAGCCTGCGGCCGAGGGTAGTGCTGATGACCTTCCATTCTAAAATAAAAAAACCTCCCGCGATTGCGGGAGGTTTTTTATTTATTCTTCGCTCCAGTCCATCTTGGTCTGGCGAACGTAGGTCTTATAGCGCTGCTGAGCCATCTTCTGTGCCTCGGCAAACAGCTCCTCAGCCTCGTCGGGATAAGCCTTCTTCACTGAGAGGTAGCGCACCTCACCCATGAGG
>SFPC01000124.1 GCA_004552195.1 Bacteroidales bacterium
GACACCGAGGTTTTGGAGAAGGGCTTCTCGTCCCGAGGAGGGGAAAAGTTCTCCGCCCTTTACAACGGAGATTGGCAAAACGACTACGAAAGCCAATCCCAGGCCGACTTGGCCTTTTGCTCTTCCCTCGCCTTTTGGTGTGGGAAGGACAAGGAGCAGATGGACCGCATTTTCCGCCAATCCGGCCTCATGAGGAAGAAATGGGACGAGAAGCGCGGGGAAGATGGAACATACGGGCAAATCACCCTTGAGAAGGCCGTGCGCGGCTGCCAAGACGTGTACAGGAAGCAAGCGCCTGCGCCGAAATACCAATACGGACCGCAAGAAGAAAGGCCAGAAACCCCAGAAGATGAACAGCCAAAGCGCAAGTACACGCTTGACGACACCGGCAACGCGGAGCGGTTCGTGGACAGTTTTGGGAAGGACATCCGCTACAACTACGACAACAAATGCTGGGTGGTTTGGGACGGGGCCACGTGGAAGAGGGACGACACCCAAAAGGTGAAGAAGCTCGCCGACAACCTAATAAAGCGCATGAGGCGAGAAGCCGTGGAAACGGACGATGAGAAGACCGCGGACGCTCTCATGAGGAACGTGCGACGTCTAGCCTCGTCTTCCGGCAAGGAGGCAATGCTCAAGGAAGCGACCCACATGGGCGGAATCGCCACCACCAACGCCGACTACGACAAGGACCCGTCTTTGATAAACTGCAAGAACGGAGTGGTCGACCTCCGCACGGGGCAAATCATCCCGCACGACCGAAAGTACATGATGAGCAAGAACACCGGAGTGGCCGTTGACATGGAGAACGAGCCCACGGAGTGGCTTAAGGCCCTGAGCGCCATATTCCAAGGCAAGCAAGACGTCGTGGAATTCGTCCATAGGGCTGTAGGGTACACGATGTCAGGAAGCGTGAGCGAGCAATGCTTCTTCCAATGCTACGGCAACGGTAGCAATGGGAAATCCGTGTTCCTGAACACCATCTACTCTGCCCTGGGAGACTATTCCCTGAACGCCCAGGTGGAAAGCATATTGACCCGTGGGAATTCCTCTTCCGGAAACGCCTCTCCGGACATCGCCAGAATGAACGGCGCTAGGTTCGTGCGCACCAACGAGCCGAACGAAGGCGCGCGCTTCAACGAGGGATTGGTCAAGCAACTAACAGGCGGGGACGTCGTGACGGCTCGCTACCTATATGGACAGGAATTCGAGTTCAAGCCCGTGTTCAAGCTGTGGATAGCGTGCAACTACAAAATCACCGTCCGCGGAACCGACAAGGGAATTTGGAGGCGCATGCGCCTGATTCCCTTCGAGGCAACGTTCGAGGGCAAGAACGCAGACAAGGGCTTGGAATCGCGCATACGCAAGGAATTGCCACAAGTGCTCGGATGGGCCGTCAAAGGCTGCCTTGCGTGGCAAAAAGACGGCCTAGGAATGCCTGAGGAAATCCAAAAAGCAACCTTGGAATACCAGGAGGAGATGGACGTGGTTAAATCGTTCCTCAAAGATTGCGCGGTGAGCGACAAAAACGGCAAGGAACGCGCCAAAGACGTGTTCGCCGAATATCGCGAATGGGCGAGGAGCGGGAACGAATGGGGAGGCATGACCCAAACGAAATTCGGTCTCGAGATGTCCAAGATGTACAAGAAAAAGAACATATCCGGATACGTATATTACATGGGGCTGAGCCTAAAGAGCAGAAAGCAGCCGTATGTGTACAACTCCGGCAAAATCGAAGGGAAGGAGGACGCGGAGGAAGACGACCTCCCGTGGTGACATGAGCGTAAGGAAATGCAAATACAAGGCAAGCCTGCACGCCATCGACAGGCTTGAGGAGCGCGGTTGGGGGTACGACCCGAAATTCTCGAGCGTGCAAGCGAGGAGATATGGGGTGAGGTCCGGAGATTTGGCCGGGATCATCCCAACCCCCGCGCTGTATTGGTTCCTATCCGAGAAGGAAGAGAAAGGCAAAACCGTGGTTGCCTACAAAGGATGGGTTTGGGTTTATTCTAGGAATTCGGACAGGCTAATCACTGCGTATGAGCTCCCGGATTGGCTTGGCGCGGATTTCGAGGAGCGCTTCGGGGAAATCGAGGAAAGGAAACGCAAGGCATGGAAAAAGCAAAAACTAGAAAGGCGATAGGGAACGCCACGGAGAAGAGGGTTCTTGAGTGGCTCAAGGCAAACGGTTATTGGGCGCACCTCATGCTCCAAGGTGCCAACGGGCAACCATGCGATATCATAGCAGTGAAGGATGGGCGCGTCATTCTCATAGACGCGAAGCATTGCTCCGCCAGGCGCTTCGCCCTTTCGAGAATCGAGGCCAACCAAGCAACGTCCTTCGGCTATGCGAAGAAGTTCGGCATGGAATGCGCATTCGTGTGCGAGCATGAAGGTGATCTATACATCATCAAATGGGGGGATGTGCTAAGGCAACGCGACCTTCCGTCCATCGAGCTGCGAGAGGAGGACAGACTGAAGTGAAAGCATACGTAAGCAATTGGATACGCGTGCCCATGGCACCTTATTGGCTTTCCGAGTGGGCTCACAGAGAGCTTATCTTGGACAATCCGGAATACGAGAAGCGCAAGAGGCTGGGAAAGTGGATTGGAGACACCCCACAAACCCTATCGCTATACGTGGAGGACGCGGGAGCGGTCGTGCTCCCGTTCGGGTGCGCGCAGGATTTCGTCCGTTTGGCCAAAGAGCACGGCTCGGCGGTTGAGTACAAAACGGATTTCGCGCCGTTCCAGCCACTTTCCATGCAAGGAGACATAAATCTATACCCGTACCAACAACGCGCCGTGGAAGCCATGGCAAGGGGCAAAAACGGGGTGTTGGAAGCCCCATGCGGTTCCGGCAAGACGCAGATGGGCCTAGCGCTAATCAAAAAGGTAGGCGGGAAGGCCTTGTGGCTCACCCACACAAGGAAGCTGCTTGAGCAAAGCAAGGAGCGAGCGGAACGGTACTTCCAAGGAGACTTCGGGGAGATCACGGACGGCAAAGTCAACATCGGCAAAGACATCACCTTCGCTACCGTCCAGACGATGGCAGACATAGATCCGGCCATTTACCGGGAAGCCTTCTCTTGCGTGGTCGTGGACGAATGCCAGCACGTTTGCGGAACGCCGACGCAGGTGATGATGTTCTACAAAATCATTTGCAATATGCGCTGCCGCCACAAATACGGCGTGTCGGCCACGCTGTCGCGCGCGGACGGGCTTGAGAATTGCATTTACGCCACGATAGGTCCAAAACTCCATACGGTCACGCCAGAGGAGGTAGGGTCGAAGATCGTGAAATCCACGCACGTTCCGGTGATGAACCCAAAGCACTACGAGATAAGCGACTATTGCGGTCCAGACGGCATGATGGATTACAATTCTTTGGTTTCCATGCTGTGCGA